>JBDLUE010000088.1:0-4528 GCA_039805505.1 Actinomycetota bacterium | reverse complement strand
TTCTTCTCGCAAGACGCTGGCGCACTTGGTGCAGTTAGCGAAGCTGGCGCATTCAAGACTTTGAACTCAGACATCACCGATTTGGTTGACGCAAAGTATCGCGCTGCAGACAACACCTGGGTTGGCGTTTCGGGCCGCAGCCGAGTCATCTCTTATGACCCGACCAAGGTAACCGAAGCCGAATTGCCTAAGTCGATCTTCGACCTAGCCGACCCAATCTGGAAGGGCAAGGTTGGCATCGCGCCGACCAACGCATCATTCCAGTCGGCGGTGACCGCAATGCGCGTGCTCAAGGGTGACGCTGCAACGTCAGAGTGGCTTGCCGCGATGAAGCAGAACGCTGTGCTTTTCGAAAAGAACGGCCAGATTCTTGAGGCAGTTGAGACCGGTCAAATCGAGCTCGGCTTGATCAACCACTACTACTGGTATGAACGTGCAGCCGAAGTTGGCGCTGACAAGATGACCTCGAAGATGGCCTGGTTCGAAACCGGCGACGCTGGCAACCTAATCAATGCCGCCGGTGTTGGTGTCATTTCAGACAAGGCCGAGGCACAGACCTTCGCCAAGTGGTTGCTGGGCAACTCAGCTCAGACCTACTTCGTCGAGAAGACCGCCGAATACTCACTTATCGGCCTTGCGGCTCAGGGTGACCTTCCGCCACTGGATGAAATTCCGGCAGCCAAGATTGACCTCGGCGCACTTGCACCACTTGCAAAGACTCTTGAGTTGATGCGTTCAGCAGGACTAACCGACTAGGAACCTCAAACTGAAAAACACGATGCGGCAGCGACCGCCGGCCCTCATCCTTGGGTTGGCAGTCGTTGCCGTTTTCGTTTCTCTCGCCCCGATCTCATACCTCGTGGTCAGGCTCGGTGAGTTTGGTGTCGACAAGGTGGTTGCTAGCGTTTTCCGTGCGCGCAGTTTCGAACTGCTGAGCAACTCGATTTCGCTGGCCGCCTGCGTGGCAGTCTCGGCGGTCATCGTCGGCGGATTCCAGGCCTGGCTAACCGTTCGCACATCGATCAAGGGCCGCGCGCTCTTTGCTGTGCTCTCGGCGCTGCCGCTAGCGATGCCAAGCTATGTGACCGCATACACATTCACCGCCCTGTTTCCTGGCTTCAAAGGCTTCGCTGCATCATGGTTGGTGCTCACGATTGGCACCGCCCCGTATGTCTATCTCGCGGTGTCGGCCGCGCTGATTCGCTCTGACTCAGCGACCGAAGAGGTGGCTCGCTCACTCGGCTCGGGCAAGTGGCGGGTATTTCGTCAGGTGTCTTGGCCGGCAATCAGACCAGCGGCTATCTCGGGAGCAATGCTCTCAGCGCTATACACGCTGAGCGATTTCGGCGCTGTTTCTATCCTCAGCTACGACACCTTCACCCGCGCCATCTACAGCGCGTTCCGCTCGAGCTTCGATCGTTCGGCGGCTGCCAGCTTGGCGACCATCCTGGTTGTCATCACTCTCGCGCTCTTGATCGTCGAGCCGGCCCTTCGCGGCAAGGTCACACCGGCCGATTCGCGCATTCGCAAGAGCTCTCAGATTCACCTCGGATGGTTTGCTCCGGTTGCCCTAGCCCTGGTTTCGGCTTGGGCCCTCGTCAGCCTGGCCATCCCGGTGTTCAGCCTGATTCGCGCCAACCAGATCGGCCTTTCGCGGGTCGACGGTGGCGAGATCGGTCGCGCGCTGATTAACTCGATTGGCTATGCGGTTGCCGGTGGTCTGATTGCAATGATTTTCGGTCTCGCTGTCTCGGTGCTGACCATCAGATTTCGCTCGAAGGTCACGATCGTTCTTGACCGTGCAATTTGGCTCACGCACGCCATCCCAGGTTTGGTCGTCGCGCTTTCGCTGGTGTTCTTGAGCAACCGAATCATCCCCCAGATTTATCAGACCAGTGCTCTGGTGCTAATCGCCTACCTGATCATGTTCTTGCCGAATGCGGTGGCCGCGATGCAAACTCCAATCAGTCAGGCGCCAAAGTCACTCGACGAAATAGCTGCCAGCCTCGGCGCAACGAGACTGCAGACCATTCGCCGTGTGTTGATTCCGATTGCTGGTCCGGGAATCCTGGCCGGTGCTGCACTGGTTGCCCTATCCGTGTTGAAAGAATTGCCAGCCACCCTGCTGCTTCGTGAAACCGGCGTTGAGACCCTGGCCACCCGACTCTGGAACGAGACCTCGATTTCGGCCTATGCCTCGGCCGCGCCCTATGCGTTACTTTTAGTAGTGGTTGCCGGCATCCCAGCTTGGCTTTTGAACCGTCAGGTGCGCCAGAGTGTGCGCTTCGACATCAACCAACGAATGGAGCGTGAATAGTGAACACCGTGCTATCCCTCCAATCGATCAACAAATCCTTCGCCGGCCAGCCGATTTTGAAGAACCTGAACTTGGATGTCTTCCAGGGCGAACTGCTCGCCGTGCTTGGCAACAGCGGTTCTGGCAAGACCACTTTCTTGCGCTTGATCTCGGGTTTCGACTTGGCCGATTCTGGCGCAATCGAAATCGGCGGTCGCGCAGTTTTCGGCAAGGGCGTCAACGTGCTGGCCGAAGAGCGCAAGGTCGGTTTTGTGCCTCAGGATGCCGCGCTGTTCCCGCACCTAAACGTCACCAAAAACATCGAGTTTGGCATTCACAAAATGCCGGCGGCCGAGCGTGCAGCGCGCGTTGCCGAGTTGCTCAAACTCGTTGATTTGGTCGGTTTCGAAGAGCGTTTGCCTCACGAACTTTCGGGTGGTCAGCGTCACCGCGTTGCCCTGGCTCGTGCCCTTGCCCCGAAGCCAGATTTGATCCTGCTCGACGAGCCGTTCTCGGCTCTCGATGCCGAGTTGCGTGTGCGACTTCGCGAGGATGTTCGCAAGGTAATTGCGAAGACCGGCACCACCGCCATCCTGGTCACACACGACCAAGAAGAAGCGCTGTCGATGGCCAGCCGCGTTGCGATTCTTCGCGATGGCGAGTTTGCCCAGATCGGCAAGCCAAACGAGATTTATCAGGCCCCGGCCGACGTTGAGATGGCGACTTTCCTGGGTGACTCGGTGGTCATCGACGGCGTGGTTAAGGATGACAAGATCGTCACCGACCTCGGCCTGCTCACGCCGCTAAACAAGGTGGCCAATGGCGCGAAGGGTCGCGTTGCGATTCGCCCAGAGAACTTCTATTTGCAGCCGAACCCGAAGGGCGAGGGCGAGGTCATCAGTCGCCAGTATTTCGGTCACGACGCTTTGATCGAAGTGAAGCTACCGAAACTTGTGATTCAGGCTCGCGCCAACGGACCATTTGCGCCGGAAATCGGCATGAAGGTTACCGTTTGGGTGCGCGGTCAGGTGAACTTCTACACCGACTAGGTGAGCCGCACCGACTAGGTGAGCCACACCAACTGATGTCGGCCGCGGCCTAGGGCCAGCGTTTAAGCCGGCTTACTTGTATTCGCCAACTAGACGAACTGCGCCACCGTCAACACCCTTGGCACCCTGCACGTAGTCGGCAAGCGCTGCGCCGGTAGGTGCATCCTGGATTTCACCGAGGTTCCAGGTGTGCACGCCAAGCTTGGTCAAGCTGTGTGCAACTTCGTCGGCCTTGTCAGCCGAAACGACAACAGCCTGGCCGAGGCCGAGGTTCCAGGTGCCCTCAACTGACTCGAGCGAGAAGTCGCCCCAGCCGGCAAGAACCTTGAATACCTCTTGAGGCGCCCAGGTTGAGCGGTGAACATCCAAGGCAACGCCCTGAGGAAGCACGCGTGCGATATTTGCCGCGATGCCGCCGCCGGTGATGTGAGACATGGCGTGAACGGCTGAACCGAGCTCGCTTTCGAGCAGGGTGTTCAGCACGCCGGTGTAAAGCGCGGTTGGCTCGAGCAGCTTCTCGCCGAGCGAGATTCCGGCAAACTCAGGAACCTGGTCGGTGTATGAATAGCCCATGTCGCGAACGATCTTGCGAACGAGTGAGTATCCGTTTGAGTGCAACCCTGATGAAGCCATGCCAAGCACAACGTCGCCAACGCGCACATTCTGTGGGCCAAGCAACTTGGCTGCGTCAACGACACCAACGGCTGCACCGGCAACGTCATAGTCGTCAACGCCGAGCAGACCTGGGTGCTCGGCAGTTTCACCGCCAACTAGGGCAACGCCAACCGATGAACAAGCTTCGGCAATACCGCGAACGATGTCGGCAATGCGCTCTGGGATGACCTTGCCACAAGCGATGTAGTCGGTCATAAAGAGTGACTTTGCGCCAACTACGACGATGTCATCGACAACCATGCCGACTAGGTCTTGGCCGATGGTGTCGTGCTTATCGATTGCCTGCGCGATGGCAACCTTGGTGCCGACGCCGTCGGTTGAGGTTGCCAGCAGCGGGCGGTCGTAGGCCTTGAGGAACGAGACGTCCATCATCCCAGCGAAGCCGCCGAGGCCGCCCATGACTAGGTCGTTGTGAGTCGCGCCAACGGCACGCTTCATTAGCTCAACGGCTAGGTCGCCAGCTTCGGTGTCTACGCCAGATGCTGCATAGGCATTACTCATGGATGTG
>JBDLUE010000087.1:0-4570 GCA_039805505.1 Actinomycetota bacterium | reverse complement strand
ACCCGGTTCATCCTCACAGAGAGCCGGGTCTTTTCGTTTGTTTTATTAGCGCAGGTATGGTCTGAGCTCGACCTTGCGGTTGCAAGCCTTTGAGCCAGCCGCGGCTAGCGCGAGGGCTTCATCCTGGTCGGCTGCATTTATCAACCAGAAGCCGCTGTAGTGCTCGACCTCGTTGTAGAGAGAGCCGTCGGTGACTAACCCGGCGTCATTTCGGTTGTCAAGCACGGTTGCCTGAGCGCCGTGATGGATGCCGCCGGCGGTGATCCAGTGGCCATTTGCCTCAAGCATCTCGTTGAACGCGTCGATGTGCGCCATTTCGTTAGGGCCGGCCAGAGCAGTGTTGTCGTCAATGACAAAAATCAGAAATCTCATGCCACTATTGTGCGCGGTTCTATGACCCGCAAGCAACAGCGAAACGTGTTCGTTTATGCGAACTTCTTCATCGTGCGGTGGCGGCATCTTTCTAAACTTAAGGGTTGATTCGTGCTCAATTTGAGCCTGAAACTTAGCCGTCAGAGGGAGTGATGATGTTCGCAAAGCAGCGATCTTTCTTCAGTGCTCTTCTGGCTGCAGCCTTGACTTTCGCACTTAGCTTCAGCGGTGCCATTTTTGACTCTCCTATAGGTTCAGCCCAGAGCGCCTCGGCGATCACCCCTTGTCCAACGGGGTGGACGTTCATCACTGCCAATGGCCCTTACAAGAACTATTGCTATAACCAGATCACCACCGCGGGAGCCGAGACATTCACCGTTCCACAGGGCGTTGTTGCCGTTGACGTTGTTGCTGTCGGTGGTGGCGGTGGCGGCGGTGGAGCCGCCTACGACGGTTGTTGTGGCAATGACGCCTGGGGTGGCGCTGGAGGAGCTGGTGGATCGCTAACCGGCACCATGCCTGTGACTGGCGGTCAGGTTGTTGGTTTCTATCCGGGTGGCAAGGGTGCCACCGGTGGGCAGAACTCAACTGTGAATGCGGCCGGCGGAGTCAGCACATTCTCGGCCGCTTATAACGGTGGTAACGGCAAGGGTGGCCCTGGCGGTCTCTCAGGTGCCGGTGGTGCCGGTGGTGCCGCAACGCTAATCACGCTTGACTCCGATATCAAGGCTGTCATCGCTGGTGGCGGTGGCGGTGGAGGTGCAGGTTATTGTCAGGCGTGGGGAACAGGTGCGACTGCCCACGTCGCCTACGCGGGAAACACCGCAGGTGAAACGGCTACTGCATCTGGCGGCGGTTGGCAAGGTAACGGCGGTGGCGGTGGAGCGGGTGCCGTCGCCGGTGCAGCCGGTGGGTTGAGCGGCAACGTCGGTTACTGCGGCTATGTCAGCACTCGCCGAGGTCTCGGTGGAGCTGCTGGCTCTAACTCTTCAACATTCGGCACCCCGACCACTCACGGTTCGAGCGTCGAAGGATATATCAACGCCTATTTCTCCCCGCTACCTGTTGCCGAAGTTACCTTGGTTGCCGAGTCGACCCCTCCGGTGGCAAACTCTTGGACCTACCGTGTTGAGTTTGCCCCAGATGTCACCGGCCTGGACAACTCAGATTTCACCATGCTGGAAAATGGTGTTGCGGCCACGGGCTGGACCTTTAGCGGCCTGGCCGGAGGACCAAGCATTTGGACCGTCGCGGCTTCGAAAACAGGCCTGGCCAACGGCACAAATATATCTCTGCGAGTCGACCACTCTGGAGTACAAACAGTAGTCCTGTCTCTTGTCGGAACAGGAACAGCGCAAGCAGCTAACTTTGCCGTTGACACTTTGCCGCCGACCGCGAGCTCGGTGACCATCACTCCAGACCTTGCTGTCAATAAGAAGGTCCACGTTGACATCCTCTTCTCCGAGCCGATCTATGCCGTAGATGCGACCCAGATCCTGATTGGCAGCAGCGGAGTTTGGACAAAGTCTGGTGCAACCCTCTCGGGTTCGACTTACTCATTCGACGTCACCTATGCAACGTTGGTTAATGCAGACCTGACCGTGGCCGTCGGCAACACGACTGCAACCGACATGGCCGGAAACGTTCAGACCGTTGGTCGAACTTTCTTCGAGCAGGTTGATCTAGTCGAGCCGGCCGCTGTCTATGCAGACACAGCGCCGCGCCTTGCATCCGCGTCTACAACCAAGGCGCTTTCGCTGAGCTTCACCCGACCGGTATGGGGTTTGACCACCTCAGACTTCAGTTGGCCAGCAACCAATGGTGCTTCATGTTCAACCACTTCGATTTCGCCGACCAGCGGCCCAGCAACCAACTACACGGTCAACATCACCTGCACCGGTTCTGGAACCAGCACCCTTCGCCTGGCTGCGAGTGCAGTGAAAGACTTTGCTGCAGTTGCCGGCCCAGCAGTGGCACTCGATTTGCCCATCATCCGTGACACAACAGCACCGACGATTTCTGCGATTTCAAGCAAGGTGGTTGGCAGCCGCGTTGATTACACGGTTACTTTCAGCGAAGAGCTTTCGCAGTTTCCGGCCTCTGCAATCTCAACCGCAGGAGCTACCACTGCTAGTGGCACCGGAACCTGGACAGCAACAACTCCGGTTCGAGTCGGAGCCACAAATCAGTGGACTTTCTCGGTCAGCAATGCCGATGCCGTCAATGGTGTTTATAAGCCATCCTTCACCGTCGGTGGAAACGTAAAAGACATCAGCGGCAACTCGTTGACCGTGGACCCAACCATCGCCAACGCAACCATCGTGCGCCTACCAACCTTTGCCACCGGAACCTTGGCCACCCCTAGTTCGAATGCCACTGCACTCGCACCAAACTTCGAGTTGAGCCTTTATGGCGGCAAAATGCACGGCATCAAGATCACCAACCTTGACTGGAGCACCAGCGGCACCACCAAGGATGCCTTCAGCGCTTCACTCTCTTCAGGCAACATGGGTGGAAGCGTCACAACAAACACCAGCAATGGAACTATTGAGATTTTGGCTCCGAACGCCACCGAAGTTCAGTGGGAAACCGCTATTCGCTCAATCCAGTTCGACGCTGGAAGCAACTCTGGTGCCCGTCGCTTCGAGTTCCACCTGCGCCCAATCTCGGGCTACATGTATGGCAGCGAGCACTACCTAGTTCTATCGAGCGCAACCTCGCTTCTGCCTGCTGCGATTACCGCTGCTGCAGATTCGACCTACGCCGGCCTCCGCGGTTACCTTGCCACCATCGCCTCGGCCGAGGAAAACACTTGGTCACTCACGATCGGTACGGCAGCCTGGATTAGCGGTTCGGACGCAGCTGTTGAGGGGTCTTGGGTTCACACCGCCGGCCCAGAAGAAGGTCAGACGATGTCTCCGACCTACTGGGACAACAGCCCGCAGCAGCCTGACAACGCAGCGGAGGACTGCCTGATTATTTATGCCTCCGCGGGTTACGACGGTTGGCACGACGTGATGTGTAACCTCTCGCAGTACTACATCACCGAGTTTGGCGGGATGGCGGGAGACCCATCCGTGCCATCAATGAAGACCACGGTTTCGACAACCATCGACGCTATTGGTCCAGATGTAACAACCGTTCGCTCGACCACTGCGAATGGCACCTACATCGTCGGTGAAACCATCAGCTTGCAGGCCACCTTGGATGAGGCCACAGTAGTCGCAGGTGGCACGCCGCGAATCAAGTTGAACACCAGCCCGACCCCTCGCTACGCGACCTACACCTCTGGCTCTGGCACGACGACCCTGAACTTCAGCTATACGATTCAGGCCGGCGACACCTCTGGCGATCTCAACTACTTCGACACCGCATCGCTTGAGCTAAACGGTGCAACCCTCAAGGATGCCGCCGGCAACAACGCGAATATCACTCTGGACGCCACTAACGCCTCATCTTCACTCGCGGCCGCTTCGGCGATTGTCATTGATGCCGACCTGTTCATAGCGCCAACCTTCTCACTCGGCACGTTGCCAGGAATCGGCCCAAACCCAACCGCGATTGCGCCGAACTTCAACCTGACTACTCGCGGTGCGCAGCCATTCGGTGTTCTAATCACCAACAACTCATTCGATGCCGCTGCGTCAGTTTTGGATGCTTTCGTGCTCAACCCGGTTCCAGCCGGAGTGACCGTGGTAGCCAACGGTTCAGGTGAGATCGAGCTTTATGGCACCACCTTGACCGAGGCGCAGTGGGAAGCTGCCATTCGGGCTATCCAGTTCGATGCTGGTTCGTCCGGAGCGACGCCGAACCTCACCTTCCACCTCCGCCCTTACCAGGCTTACGACTATGAAACTGGTCACGCATACTTGCAGGTTGCCGACTCAAGCAAGTCGGCCGCCGGCGCAAAGGCAGCTGCTGCCGCTTTCTCACTCGCCGGATTCCCGGGTTATCTAGCAACTCCAACATCTGCAAATGAAACCGCAGTATTGGTTTCCTCGGGTATGACGCGTAACGGCACAACTATTCACGTCGCACTAGAAAAGCAGGCCTACGGATCTAGCCTCGTGAAGACTATTGCGCCAGGCTCGTCAACCACTAACATCAACTACACAAACTGGAACACTGGCGAACCCAACCTTGCCGGCGACATGGCCGTCCACATCTATGGTGACGGTAAGTGGAACGACTACAACGG
>JBDLUE010000086.1:0-4591 GCA_039805505.1 Actinomycetota bacterium | reverse complement strand
AGCGAGTTCTTGCTGATGCTGCCTTACGCGTTGACCGTAGTCGCTGTTGCGGGTCTAGTTGGCAAGGTCACTGGCCCTGCCGCCGCCGGCAAAGCCTACATAAAGAGTTAGGCGAATCATGACCGTTCAAATCGACTGGGATGCCCTTCGGGCTGCCGCAAACACCGCGATGGAGAAGGCATACGTGCCCTACTCAAAGTTCAAGGTCGGCGTTGCTGCTCTGACCGAGGACGGTCGCATCGTCTCTGGTTGCAACATTGAGAACGCTTCATACGGGCTAACTCTCTGTGCCGAATGTTCGATGGTCAGCGAGCTGTTCATGACCGGTGGAGGCCGACTAGTTGCCTTCACCTGCGTCGATGGCCACGGCAACATACTGATGCCATGTGGTCGTTGCCGCCAGCTGTTGTTTGAGCACTCTGCCAAGGGCATGATTCTCGAGACCGTCTCCGGTTTCAAAACCATCGATGAAGTGATCCCGGATGCCTTCGGCCCCCGCGACCTTGAGGAAAGAAAAAATGACTGAATTCGCAGCCGTTGAGCTGATCATGTTGAAGCGCGAAAAGGGAGAGCTCACCACCGCGCAAATCGACTGGTTGGTTGCCAACTACACCAAGGGCGTCGTGGCTGACGAGCAGATGTCGGCGATGGCCATGGCCATCTTGCTCAACGGCATGAGCCGCCGCGAGATCCGCGACCTCACCATGGCAATGATTGCCTCGGGTGAGACCCTGAACTACGACGGGCTAACCTGGCCAACCTCCGACAAGCACTCGACCGGTGGCGTCGGCGACAAGATCACGTTGCCTCTTGCACCGCTTGTGGCCGCATTCGGCGTTGCTGTCCCGCAGCTATCCGGTCGCGGTCTCGGCCACACCGGCGGTACGCTCGACAAGCTCGAGTCAATCAAGGGGTGGCGAGCATCACTAACCAACGAAGAGTTCCACAAGCAGCTGGCCGATGTTGGCGCGGTTATTTGTGCAGCTGGCGCTGGCCTTGCCCCGGCCGACAAGAAGCTCTATGCCCTTCGCGATGTGACAGGCACTGTTGAGGCCATCCCGCTGATTGCCAGCTCGATCATGTCGAAGAAGATTGCCGAGGGAACTTCATCCTTGGTGCTCGACGTCAAGGTAGGCTCTGGAGCTTTTATGAAGAACATCGACCGGGCGCGCGAGCTAGCCACCGTGATGGTTCAGCTCGGCCAGGATGCCGGCGTGAACACCTCGGCACTGCTCACCGACATGTCGACCCCGTTGGGTCTTGAGATCGGCAACGCGCTCGAGGTCAAGGAATCGGTTGAGGTTTTGGCCGGTGGCGGCCCTGCCGATGTCGTCGAATTGACCGTCGAACTGGCCCGCGAAATGCTTCGACTTGCCGGCAAGACCGATGTCGACGTTGCGGCAGCCCTCAAGGACGGTCGTGCCATGGATAAGTGGCGGCAGATGATTTCCGCCCAGGGTGGCGACCCGGATGCCGCTTTGCCAACCGCAAGCGAGCACCACGTGATTCTTGCACCTGAAGACGGCGTGCTTACTCAGCTCGATGCACTACAGGTGGGAACAGCATCCTGGCGCCTCGGTGCCGGCCGCGCTCGCAAGGAAGACCCGGTTCAGTTCGGTGCCGGAATCACACTGCACGCGCAGCTCGGTTCGTCGGTCAAGGCTGGCCAGCCCCTGATGACTTTGCACACCGACGAGGCCGAACGTTTCGACCGCGCGATGGAAGCGCTCGAAGGTTCGTTTAAGATTGAGGCTGCTGCTATCGCTGCACCGCGCAAGATTTTGCTCGACCGCATCGACGGCTAAACGAAAGGCACATCATGGCTCGCTTCAACATCCAGGCACTTCCAAAGATTTCACTGCACGATCACCTGGATGGCGGCCTTCGCCCTCAGACCATCATCGAGCTAGCCGATGCTGTTGGCCACAAGCTGCCTGCTGACACCGCAGGAGCGCTCAAGGGCTGGTTCGAAACCTCAGCTAACTCAGGTTCTTTGGTCAAGTACCTCGAGACTTTTGACCACACCACCGCTGTGATGCAGACCCGCGAGGGCCTGCAGCGCGTCGCTCGTGAGTTCGTGCACGACCTAGCCGAAGACGGCGTTATCTATGGTGAGGTTCGCTGGGCTCCAGAGCAGCACCTACAGCGCGGCCTAACCCTTGACGAGGTAGTTGAGGCTGTCCAGGATGGCCTCGAGCAAGGCATGGAAGACGTTGACTACCACGGCGGATTCATCCGCACCGGCCAGCTAATCACCGCGATGCGTCACGCTGACCGTGGTCTAGAAATCGCAGAACTTGCCGTTCGCCACCGCAACAACGGCGTGGTCGGCTTTGACATCGCTGGAGCCGAGAAGGGCTTCCTGCCGAACCGTCACAAGATAGCCTTCGACTACCTCGCCTCAGAGCTGTTCCCGGTCACCATTCACGCGGGTGAAGCCGATGGCGTTGAAAGCATCAAGGATGCAATCGTCTCTGGCCGCGCGCTTCGCCTTGGCCACGGTGTTCGAATCATCGAAGACATCTTGCTGTCTCGCAGCGAGGGTGACGCCGACTTCGTCGAACTCGGTGAGGTTGCTCGCTGGGTCTACGACCGCGGAATCGTGCTCGAAACGTCACCATCTTCAAACCTTCAGACCGGTGCGATCTCGTTGCTCGGTGAGAACATGTCAGACCACCCGATCGACATTCTCTACGACCTCGGCTTCAAGGTGACCGTAAACACTGACAACCGCCTGATGTCTGGAACCACCTTGACTCGCGAGCTAGAGCTTTTGGTCGAGACCTTCGACTACGACCTAGCCGACCTCGAGGTCTTCCAGCTCAACGCAGCAGAGGGCGCCTTTCAAGACCTCGAGCAGCGCGAAGAGCTTATGGACATGATCTCGGATGGCTTCGCCGAAGCAGTTGAGTAAATACTCTGCTCTAGCCAACGCTTTCGCCGAGCACTCGATTAGAGTCGGCGCAATCGCCCTCGACCGAGAGCACGCCATCGAGATGGCGGGGGAGTTGCTGGTGGCCAGTGGTCGTTCGACCCCTGAATACACCGAATCGATGATTGATGCTGTGGCCGAAAACGGGCCATACATCGTGATTGCTCCCGGCATCGCTTTGGCGCATGCCCGCCCATCCGAGGCGGTTCTGGAAATCGGCCTGAGTCTTGTCACCCTCGCTCAACCGGTGGTTTTTGGCAACGAGGCAAATGACCCGGTTCGCCTTGTGATTGGGCTTTGCGCGACCGATCACAGCTCGCACATCGACATCATGGCTGAGCTCGCGACGTTCCTTGGCGACTCGGTTTCTGTGAACACTGTGTTAAATGCGGTCGATAGCGACCATATTCGCTCGCTGTTCTAATTGCTCGGGTGAGAATAGAAGCATGAAGATTATTGCCGTGTGTGGGATGGGTATCGGCACGTCTGTTTTGCTAAAGATGAACGCTGAGAAGGTGCTTCGTCAGTTGGGGATCGACGCCACCGTTGATGCCACGAGCATCGCAATCGCTCGAGACTCGCGTGACGCGCAGATTATTTTGACCACCCCTGACCTAGTGGATCAGCTGCAGGGTTTGCCTTCCGAGATCGTGCCGATTGAGCACTTCTTCGATCTCGAAGAAATCACTGCAAAATTGTCAGCATCGCTGCTCTAAGCGCAGCCAATTTCTCTTTCGCCTCGGCCTGGTTTGACCCAACCGCCTGCAAATAACACTTGAGCTTTGGCTCGGTTCCTGAAGGCCTAACAATCACGCGACGACCATCAGCCAAATCGAACCGCACACCGTCGGTTGGGGCCAACCCGTTGCCGCCAAGTGCAAGGTCTCTGAACTCCGCCTGAGCACCATCAATCACGGATGGGGTTTCCTCGCGCAGCTTGCTCATGAGATTCGCGATAACCGAAAGATCGGTGACTCGAATCGAAATCTGGCCGGTTGCGTAGTGCCCAAACAGTGCGCCGAGGTCATCCAAGCGGTCTGAAATGGTCTTGCCTTGGCTAGCCAAACGGTTGGCCAGTTCGGCGATGATCAGGGCGGCTGAGATGCCATCCTTGTCGGGTGTGTGTTCGGCATCCACGCAGTAGCCGAGAGCTTCTTCGTAACCGAAAATCAGGTCTGGCACCTTCGAAATCCACTTGAAACCGGTGAGGGTTTCGCGGAACCCGAAGCCATAGTGCTCGGCAACCTTGCTGAGCGCAGAACTTGAGACGATCGAACAGGCTAGGTTGCCTTGGCGTCGATCGGCGACAGCGCGACGGGCCATTTCATCACCGAGCAGCAAACCAACTTCGTCGCCGGTTAGCTGACGGAAACCGGTTGTCGAAGTCGAGTCCTTGAGTGCAACGGCCAGGCGGTCGGCATCCGGGTCATTAGCCAGGATGAGGTCAGCGTGACGGTCACGGCCCAAGGCGAGCGCAAGATCCATGGCGCCCGGCTCTTCTGGGTTTGGGAATGCCACGGTAGGGAAGTTTCCGTCCGGCAGCAACTGTGCGGTGACGGTTTCGAGTTTGGCGAGGCCGACCGAATCGAAAAGCGATTCAACCGTGCTCCAGCCAACGCCGTGCATCGCTGTGTAGACGATGCGAACCTTGTCGCCGTC
>JBDLUE010000085.1:0-4604 GCA_039805505.1 Actinomycetota bacterium | reverse complement strand
ACCTTGTTCAGGTGCTGCATGATGACTTTGTAGCTGGCAAGCAGGTTCATCTCAACCAGAGTGATGTCATTCTGGCGGCAGTGCTCTGCCACGATGGCGTGTGCCTTTCGCAGGTATGGCCTGGCCATCGATGGGAACAGGTGGTGTTCAACCTGGTAGTTCAAACCACCCATGAGGTTGTCCTTGAGCCAGCTGCCCTTGATGTTTCTAGAGGTAAGCACCTGACGAGAAAAGAAGTCCAACTTGGAATCCTTGGCCACCAGTGGCATTCCCTTGTGGTTTGGAGCAAATGCTGCCCCCATGAAAAAGCCAAAGCTCATCATCATTACAAACCACATCGCGATAGCCCAGAAAGGGCCAAACATGATGGCCAAAACCACATACGGCGCGAACTGACGAATCAACATCAGCGAGAATTCCAAGATTCGAATTCCGATGGGGCGATCCTTGCGACCCAATCCAGCCAGCGAATCAAGCAGCAGGTCAAAACCAGTGAAAAGCAGCAGAATCGGGAACAGGTAACCCTGACGATCTGAGAACCAACGCTCAATGCCCTTTTTTGCCAGCTTGGATTCGGTGGTGAAACTTAGAACTCGAATCGCAATATCTGGATCCTCACCGATTTGGTTTGGCCTTTGGTGGTGCTTGTTGTGCTTGCGAAGCCAAAAACCGTAAGACAGGCCAGCAAAAAGGTTGGCTAATACCAAACCGGTCCAGTCATTCAGCTTGTTGTTTCTAAAGATCTGGCGGTGTGCCGCCTCGTGGGCAATAAAACCGTACTGAGCACTCATTACCCCCAGCAGCGCAACCAGCACGAAGGCGGCAATCATCCACCATTCGTTGTGATTGGCGGCCCAAGCCAAAAAGCCAGCTCCAGTCCATAGCGCAGCTGCGATCAAGCTAATTGCTACTAGTCGGATGATGTAAAAACTTGGCTTTTTGTTCAGATACCCGGCGTCTCGAACCAGGTTTAGTACCTGTGCGAAGTGAGTCTGGGCCGTGGAAAGTGTTGCGCTCATTTCCAGAGTCTATGTGACTTGATTGGCATCAAAGCACCGACACAGCAAACTCACGGCTTATATGAATCCACTTCGATTTCAACCAGCATCTGCGGGTTGATGAACTTCAGTCCCGCCAGCATGGTGAGAGCCGGGCGGATCTCGGAGAATAGCTCACCATTAGCCTTGCCGGCGGCATCCATGTCTGCCTCATTGGCTAGGTAAATGCGAACTCTTACTACGTCCCTAAGGCTGTGACCGGCCTGGGCAAGTGCCTTCTCGATAATCTCAAAAGCCACCTTGGTTTGGCCGTAGGCATCTCCCTCGTGCTGCAACTTGCCGTCTACGGTTGCAGTGGTTCCCGAAACATGAACAAACGGACCGGTCACGGTCGCCCTCGAATAACCAATCACCGACTCCCATGGTCCACCGGATGAAATTAGCTTGTCTGCTGCCATGAGTAACTCCTTAGATTCAAGGCCAAGAATACTTGTCTGTGCGCTATCCAGTTGCGTACACGCGAATCCAGAAGCCAGCACCCTTGAAGGTGGTTCGAACTTCATGAATTACTTCAACGTTTCGCAATTCACCGCGAGCGATGTTGGCGCAGACCCGGGTAGCGATTGACCTAGCCACGGCCGCGTCTCGGGAGTTTACTATGCACCGAATCCTGCCGTAACCCGCTCCGAGGGAGATTCGAAATGTGGTTATCGCTTTCGCGTGAGTCTCGTCTAAGTACTGACCAAGCCCTCGAAGTTTCAAGCTTCGAGTGGGAGTAGGAGGCTTGACATCTAAGTAATTGACAATTGTCAAGACCCCAAATCTTGAATTCAGGACGAGATCGTAAATACCTTCTTGAAGACCTCGGGGAATCTCAAAGCTTAGAGACTCGCTATCCTTGGCCAACATCGATATCGGCTCGCTCCCAATGAGCACGGACTCAACCTCATCCATATTCCTGCCGGCGAGTTGAACAATCTCGCCTTGCGATACAAGCTGCCGAGTTGAAGCGACGACTGGCGCGTCTAGAGGCGAGAGTCCTTGGTCAGTCGATTCACTCCGCAAAGGAACCCTTGACCAGTTTGTGGAAAAATCAAACCGGTTGCCCGAAGCATCCGTAACGATAAGTCGAGGAACCAGGTAGGGGTAGCTAGAGAGGTATGGATCGAGATAGCGGATTGCAGGATTTCGCACCATCGTGACTGACTGTGGTGAGCTGGTTGTCGCAGAGTTTAGAAAAGCCAGCACCCCCCTGCAGCCACTTGGATTTACTACGATTCCGAGTGGCTCAACCAGCGGACTCGAGCACTGGTAGATTCTGAACTCAAAGATTTGTATCTGATTCCCTGTAGGCGAAACCGTGCTGAGTTCACCTTGAGAATCGACAATCGTTACCGCGCTGGAAATGGTTCTGGTAGAGCCAGTACCTTCGACTGTCTCTGTAAATGTGACGGTCAGGCGAGACTCCACAATTTGCCTGGCGGTCGGAGCTGCACTTGAAGACATGGGTTGAAACGATATCAACAAGGCAAACACTATTGCCATGGCGAGTCGCTTCATGATCAGCAATTCCTCCTTGGCAGGCCCAATAGACTTCCCCGCCAGCATAACTCGCACCAAGGATTCCAAGAGTTAAAGGAAACGGCGGGGAGATAACTCCCCGCCGTTTGCTTATGTGTAATTAGCCCTTTGCGTAAACGCGAACCCAGAATCCGGAGCCCTTGTAGGTACTGCGAACATCCTGGATCACCTCGACGTTGCGAGCTTCACCGCGGGCAACGTGAGCACAGACACGAACTGCGATTGCCTTAGCAACCTCAGCATCGGCGGCATTCACGATGCAGCGCACCTTCTCGTAGTCAGCGTTCAGGCTGGAATTGAATTCGACCAACTGGGCAACCTGAGCCTCGTTTAGGTACTCACCCTCACCCTTGAAGCCAATGGTCTGGGTTGGAGTTGGTGCCTTGATGGTCACTGCGTTGATGTGAGTGAGCTTGCCGTAGCTGGACTGCATGACCAGGTCATACTTTCCAGGTGCTAGGCCAGCTGGTGTGCCGATGGCTAGGCCATTGGCCACGCTGTAGCTCATGGAGACGTCCTTAGCTCCAATGGTCGCCGATGTGATGGCGGAGAGGCCCTCGCCCTTGAAGACCAGCGCACCGCCAGAGAGGATCGGACGCGGTGTCAAGATGGTGATAATTCGCGGACCCTCGTAAACCGGACTAACAACAACGCTTGGGGTCGGTGCAGAAACGCCGGAGACGCCAAGCGTCATGGTAACGGTTGCTACCGGGACATCTCCAGAAACTGGTGAGGTTGTCGAGGTGAAGTACTCACGCTTCCAAACGTCCCCAGACTGAATCGGGGTGCTGTAGCCACGGTTCGCCAAATCGGTTACGAGCTGGGAATAGCTGACAGGCGCGACGTTGGTGAAAGTTACACGCGTTACCTGAGCGCCACCTGAAACAGTTACGACAATTGAGTTGACCGAGAGGCGTACCCAATAACCACCGTTTAGAGATATGCCACACGGTGAGCTAATTACTTGACCTCCGAGGGTGGTTTGATAAAACTCACCAGGAGCAAGGGTGCTGCGATTGCTTCCTAATTGTGCGATGGTGGCTGGGCTGCCGTTGACCTGACAGTCTGGCGCGCTGCCGCCACCTGATGTGCTCTCGACTATGTAGCGAACGCGCCCATAGTTGCCCTGAGTACGGGCAGATCCGACTTCAAACTCGCCGGACTGAGCGCCAGTGAAGGTTAGTGCGCAACTAATCGAAGCTGAGTCGGCCGCCACGGTTGCGATAGAAACGTTTCCCGATGAGGTAAGCCAAGTTGAACCGTTGTAGAGATTGCACCCGAAAGTGCTGCTGTTGACGGCTTGAGTGTTCCATACCGACCTGACGTTAATAGTCACGGTGATTGGCAGAGCGGATGTGGTGAATTTCATGGCGTCGGCACCAAGAGAATTCTGGGCGATGGTCCACGAATTCGACGAATTTGCTACCGTCATAATTCGGTTGCTGTCACCCTGATCGACAAGGTCGTTGGTGGCGCTAGCGCTCGGTGCCGAGAAGAACAGCAGAGACGCGACGAGTGCAATTATCGAAGCAAAGCTAAAGCCAGATTTTTGAGAGTTTTTAAGAGTCATGGTGCCAAGTTATCAGCGCCATTCAGGCCACATTCCGGCAAATACGGCTACCCGAATGCGCACCAATTTAGACGTTGAATCTAAACTCCACGACGTCACCATCGTTCATGACGTAGTCCTTACCTTCCATGCGGACCTTGCCTGCGGCCTTGGCTTCTGCCATTGAGCCGGCGGCATCCAGATCTGCAAATGACACAACCTCAGCCTTAATGAAGCCGCGCTCGAAGTCGGTGTGGATTACACCGGCCGCTTGCGGGGCCTTCCAGCCCTTGCGAATGGTCCAGGCGCGAGACTCTTTAGGCCCTGCGGTTAGGTAGGTCTGAAGCCCCAGGGTCTGGAACCCAACGTGCGCGAGCTGGTCAAGACCAGATTCTTCTTGGCCAAGGGACTGCAGCAACTCCTGCGCCTCTTCGTGGCTTAGGTCAATCAACTCAGATTCGACCTTGGCGTCCAGG
>JBDLUE010000084.1:0-4609 GCA_039805505.1 Actinomycetota bacterium | reverse complement strand
ACGGCTGCTTCGGCGCCGCTGAAGTCATCCGTGGTGATTGAAGTAGCGAGGATGCCCTCGAGTCTGCGGTCAATCAGAACGAATGGTTTTCCGCTCGACTTCAGCGCGGCCAAGTGGTCGTGCACAGCGGCTGTGGATGGAACCACGATGAGTCCATCGACCTGCTTGTCGACCAGAGTCTCGATTGCTTGGCGTTCGGCTGCGATGTCTTCATCTGTGTTCGAAATGAGAACCTGATAGCCGCGGCTCTTCGCCGCATCGACGATGGCTTTGGTGGCACGGTCAAAGAATGCGTTGGTGAAGTCGGCGATTACAACGAGGCCGATGGTCTTGGTGCGGCCGCGTCGCATTGCTCTGGCAACTTCGTTCGGGCGATAGCCGAGTTCGGCGGCTGCTTTGCGAACTTGCTCAACTGTCTGCTCTGCGATTCGACCGTAGCCGCCCATCGCACGCGAAGCGGTCGCACGCGAGACGCCGGCGAGTTCAGCGACATCAATGATGGTCGGCGCTGATGATTTTTTGATCGCCATTGACCGTTCCTTTTCTGGGCCTTCGGGGGAGGGAGATGAACCTGTGACAAAACCGTTTCTAAACCGTGACTAAACCGTTACCTCTAAAAGTTGGTGGTCCGCAGAGTTACCTGTCAGGATTATAGCAAGATTTGTGAGAACGTTCTCGCAAGTCTCACACAAATCACACAAGGAGATCGTAATGAAGCGTTCCGCACGCACCGCTGCCGCACTTGGTGCAATGGCAGCTCTAGCACTAACCGTTGCCGGTTGTGCACCAGCAGAAGAAGCAGCACAAGAAGAGATCAGCATTGCATTCGTAATGGGTGCAGAGTCAGACCCGTTCTTCCAGGCAATGAAGCTAGGCGCTGAAGAAGAAGCAGCAGCACAGGGCGTAACCCTAATCTGGCAGGGCGACCCATCAAACTACTCACCAGAGACCCAGATCCCAATCGTTGACGCAGTGCTTGCACAGCAGCCATCAGGTCTTGTTCTTATCCCAACCGACCCAAAGGCGCTTCAGGCTTCAGTTGCTAAGGCAGTTGCAGCAGGCATCGCAGTTGCAAACGTTGACACCCGCGTTGACGACCTAACCGACGTTGTTACCTTCATCACCGGCGACAACAAGGATGGTGGCGCAAAGGCTGCTGAGGCTCTTGCAGCCAAGATCGGTTACACCGACGGCAAGAAGTACGAAGTTGTTATTGGTCTAACCTCTGCAACCGCAACCACCAACGTTGCTCGCCTAGAGGGCTTCAAGGAAGCTGTTGCTTCAACCTACCCAGGCATCGAGATCAAGGACGTTGCTTACTCAGAGTCAAACCCTGAGAAGGCTGCAACCAACGTAAACAACTGGTTGACCAAGTACCCTAACCTAGCCGGTATCTTCGCTATCGACGGCACCAACGCATCAGGTGCAGCAGCTGCACTTGAGGCTAAGGGTCTAGTTGGCAAGGTCGGCCTAGTTGGTTACGACGCTTACCCAGACAACGTTGCCAAGATCAAGTCAGGCATCTTCACCGCTCTTATTGCACAGGACCCAGCCGCTGAAGCTCGTCTAGCAATCAAGGCACTAGTTGAGTACATCAAGACTGGCAAGACCTCAGTTGAGAAGGAAGTTGTTATCCCGAACTTCGCAATCACCGCTGAGACCTCAGACGCTGACGTAGCGAAGTACACCTACGTAGCTGGCAAGTAATTAGTCTCAACAAAATCAACATCAGAAATTAGGTAACAAATGACCGACAGCAATCAGACCGCTACCAAGGGCGGGTCACAAAACCCGATCTTGGCGCGACTATCAGCTCTGGGAAACAACCAAAGCACCGTCCTCGTTGGAGTGATGATTCTTCTAATCGTCGTCTTCTCGATCTTGGAGCCAAAGTTCCTCTCAGTGGCTACTGCGAACAACATCCTTACGGACTGGGGTTCAGTGGTTCTGATTGCTGTCGGTCAAACCTTTGTAGTGATCAGCGGCGGCATCGACCTTTCGGTCGGCGCCATCGTTGGTCTCTCAGGTGTCGTGGCAGCTTGGACCATGGCAAATGTGCTCGGCCTTGACCAAAGCGTCAAGGGCTCGGATGCCTACGGAGCATTGTTCGTCGGAACCCTGGTTTCGGTCGGTGTGGGTCTGTTTGTCGGCCTAGTAAATGCGTTCCTCATTAACAAGTTCAAGATCGTTCCATTCATCGCGACCCTAGCCACTATGGGTGCCTGCCTCGGTTTCTCGGTGATTCTTTCGAACGGTATGCCGATTGGTTCGGCAAACGACTTCGCTCTAATCTCGGCCATGGCGCCGAAGAGCAACCCGCTTTCATGGGCGGTGCTAGTGGTCGCAATCGTTGTCACGATTGTTGGCCTTTACCTACACAAGTCACGCTTCGGCCTTTACACCTATGCAATTGGTTCAAACACTTTTGCAGCTCGCGGTGCAGGCATCAACGTTGAGCGTCACATCACAAAGGTTTACGCACTATCTGGTGCACTGGCCGGTCTAGCTGGCATCTATGTATACGTTCGCCTCGGCGCGGGTTCACCTTCATCGGGAACCGGCCGCGAGCTGGACGCAATCGCAGCCGTGGTTATCGGTGGTGCATCCCTGATGGGTGGCATTGGCCGCATCATGGGCACCGTTCTCGGTGCACTCATTCTCTTCACCGTCCAGTCGGGCCTCATCATGATCGGTGTTGCTCCAGACTGGAAAAAGGTAGTTGTCGCGGTTCTGATTGCGGCAGCAGTTGCAGCCCAGACCCTGCAGAGCAAGAACGGACGCAAATAATGACCGGCGAAGTAATCTACGAAATCAAGAACGCATCAAAGCGTTACGGTTCGGTTGTCGCTCTTGATGGCGCAAGCCTCAAGTTGCACGCCGGTGAAGTCATCGGTCTAGTTGGCGACAACGGTGCCGGCAAGTCGACTCTGGTCAAGGTCCTCTCAGGAGCTCACTCTCCAGACGGCGGCCAGATCTTCCTCGAGGGTAAAGAAGTCACCTGGGATTCACCTCGTCAGGCTCTTGAAGCCGGCGTCGAGACTCTTTATCAGGACTCGGGTCTTGCACCTCACCTAACCGTTTCACAGAACGTTTTCTTGGGTCGCGAAAAGTTTGTTCCAGGCATCCTGGGCAAGCTTGGTTTCTTGGCTAAGAAGTCAATGGACCACGACGCTCACCGTGACCTCGAGGCAGTCGGCATTGCTGTTCCTTCATCGAGTCGCGCAGTCTCGCAGCTTTCTGGTGGTCAGCGTCAGGCTGTAGCCATCGGTCGCGCAGTTGCTTGGGCCAAGAAGGTCATCATCCTGGATGAACCGACTAACCACCTTGGTGCACGTCAGGCCGGCGAGGTTCTAAACATCATCCGCAACGCGAAGGCCAAGGGGCTTGGAGTTATCTTCATCTCTCACACCCTGCCGCACGTGCTTGAGGTCACCGACCGCATCGTGGTTCTTCGCCTAGGTCGCATCGTCAAGGATGCTCCTACTTCGGAGTTCACCGGCGACACCCTGATTGGAACCATCACCGGAACCATTCAGACCATCAAGGTCGAGGGAGACTAAACGATTTAGCATCACCTGCCCCTTTCGAAGAAGAAGAAAACCCGCAGCCCTCCCGCTGCGGGTTTTCTCATTACTCTTAAAACATGAAGAAGTTAACGCAGGTTCAAAAGGCCATTGCACTGCCGCTGATAGGTGAAGTCTGGGGTTGGTTGTTTTTCGTCTCGGCTATCCTGACCAACCAAGTGCAGAACAACCTGACCTACGGGACCCAGTACCCGTCGGTCCCCGCGCCTGAGATCGTCCACATTGGCACCTACTTATTCCTGATCGCAATCGCCGGCTTCTCGTTCTCGGCGATCTGGAGTCAGTCGCTTGCCATCAAAGCGCGCGAGGAACTTGGCGAAGAGAACTTGCTAGCTCGAGCAGCACAGCGCTTCGCGACACTTGCCATTGTGGTTGCCCTGGTATTTGGCGCGATCTTCGCAATCGGCAACTTCATGGGTGCGTTTGGCTACAGTTCGAGCAACGCGCAGAACGCGCTTGTGCGCATCCTTGATGTTTATCTGCCGATTTTGCTGGCCACCGCGATGGTCGTCTTCGTCATTTTGAAGGCCTTCGTATTCCGACAGGGTGAACACCAGGATGGCGAGAAAGACAAACGCGGACTGACCGAAACCCAGAAGGCTTTGGGGCTTGGCTATGCGATGCCGATTATCGCCACAGCGCTTGCCATCATCTTCGGGCTCATTGTCTATGACGTTACCAAGACCACGCTGCAGGTATGGGTGTGGGTGCTGATTCAGGTGATCGTTGTCGCCGGTGTGATTCAGGGAACCCGCTTCGCATCCAAGGCCAAGCAGGGTGTCGTTCGCCCACCGCGCGAACGTCGCGTTCTTGCGGCCGGTGCTGCCGGTTTGAACTTCGTGCTGTCAATCGTTTTCGGCGCTGTCGTCTCGATCATGGCTTTTAGCTTCGGGGCGGCGGCAGTCGACAAGCTTATGCGCTACCCAGAGTATGACAACGAGGGAAAGCTGATTGGCTCGGACCAAATCACACTTGAGCCAGTCACTATCACCTGGGCAATCAACGAACTTTTGCCAGCGCTGGTC
>JBDLUE010000083.1:0-4670 GCA_039805505.1 Actinomycetota bacterium | reverse complement strand
GCCAGAGCCAAACGAGTCTTCTCGCCACCGCTGAGCACGCCAGCCGGCTTGTTTACGTCGTCGCCGGTGAATAGGAACGAACCAAGGACCTTGCGGGCATCCGTGTCGGCTAACTGAGGCGCTGCACGCTGCATGTTCTCGAGAACTGACTTTGAAACGTCGAGAGTTTCGTGCTCCTGTGCGAAATAGCCGATCTTTAGGCCGTGACCAGGAACGATCTTGCCGGTGTCAGGGGTGTCGAGACCAGCAAGCATGCGCAGCATCGTGGTTTTACCGGCACCGTTCATGCCGATGATTACTACCTTCGAGCCCTTGTCGATTGCGAGGTCCACCGCGGTAAAGATTTCGAGCGAACCATAGCTCTTGCTTAGGTTCTCTGCCATCAGCGGGGTGCGGCCACAAGGGGCAGGATCTGGGAACTTGATCTTGGCGACGCGGTCAACTTCGCGAACTTCATCCAAGCCCGATAGCAAGCTCTCGGCACGACGCACCATCTGCTTGGCGGCAACCGCCTTGGATGCCTTCGCGCCGAATTTGGCAGCCTGAATCTGGAGTGTGGTCGCCTTCTTCTCGGCGATGGCGCGGTCTCGCTTACGACGCTCTTCGTCGGTCTCACGAGCCTTCTGATATGCCCGCCAGCCCATGTTGTAGGTGTCGATGACACAGCGCATCGCGTCCAGATAGAACACGCGGTTCACGGTTTCTTCGACCAGGTCGACATCGTGACTGATCACGATCAACCCGCCCTGGTAGCCCTTTAGGAACTCGCGCAACCAGACGACCGAGTCGGCGTCGAGGTGGTTTGTCGGCTCGTCGAGAATCATGGTCTCGGCGTCAGAGAACAGAATGCGGGCCAGCTCGATGCGGCGACGTTGACCACCTGAAAGGGTCTTTAGTGGCTGATCAAGAATGTGGTCTTTGAGGTTCAAGTTGCTAGCGATTGTTGCAGCCTCAGCCTCGGCCGCATAGCCGCCCGCCGACTGGAAGCGTTCCTCGAGGTCTGAATAGCGGTTCATCGCATTCTCGTAGACGGCTTCGTCAACACTGCCCATGTCTTCGGTGCACTTGGCCATCTCAGCCGCAATGTCTCCGAGGCCTCGTGCATTAAGGATGCGGGTGCGAGCTAGCTCTTCCGGGTCGCCACTGCGCGGGTCCTGTGGCAAGTAGCCAATCTCTCCCCCGCGATCTACGAAGCCCTTGGATGGTTGCCCATCGCCAGCAAGAATCTTGGTGAGAGTAGTTTTTCCGGCACCGTTTCGGCCAACAAGCCCAACTTTGTCGCCCTTATCAACACGGAAGTTAACGCCCGACATCAGCACGCGTGCACCAATGCGGATCTCCAAATCGCGCACGCTAATCATGTCTGTCTCCGTAGGGGGTGTTGTGCTCAGGCATTAGCCTGGCCGGCAAAAACCCTAGTCTACCGCTTGATTAGATAGAGAAACCGATGGCGCGCATTTGTTCGCGACCATCTTCGGTGATCTTTTCTGGACCCCAAGGTGGCATCCAGACCCAGTTAATGCGGAAAGCATCCACCACGCCATCGAGTGCCTCGGCGGTCTGCTCTTCGAGCACATCGGTGAGAGGGCAACCTGCCGAGGTCAACGTCATGTTGATCAACAGGCTCTCGTCCTCAGCCTTGTTCAAGCCGTAGATCAAACCGAGGTCGACGATGTTAACGCCGATTTCAGGGTCGATTACGTCCTTGAGGGCCTCGATGACTTCGTCATACTTGGTTGGGTCAAGTTCTAGTTCAGACAAGGATTATGCCTTCACGTATCGGTCGTAGCCCTCGGCCTCAAGGCGGTCTGCTAGCTCTGGGCCACCCTGCTCAGCAATCTTGCCGGCAACGAACACGTGTACGAAGTCAGGCTTGATGTACTTGAGGATGCGGGTGTAGTGAGTGATTAGCAATAGACCAAAGTCGTTGGCTTCCTTGGCGCGGTTTACGCCCTCTGAAACAACCTTCAGTGCGTCAACGTCAAGGCCAGAGTCGGTCTCGTCAAGCACAGCAAACTTTGGCTTTAGCAGCTCAAGCTGGAGGATCTCGTGACGCTTCTTCTCGCCACCCGAGAAACCCTCGTTCACGTTGCGCTCGG
Source organism: Actinomycetota bacterium (assembly GCA_039805505.1). Lineage (GTDB taxonomy): Bacteria > Actinomycetota > Actinomycetes > Actinomycetales > Microbacteriaceae > Rhodoluna. The sequence continues at coordinate 2,571 of JBDLUE010000083.1, read as the reverse complement.
TGAAGGTGCTGTCCATCTTCAACGCGTCCATCGCGCCACGAACATCCTTGATCCAGGTGCGAAGCGCTGGCGCTTCACCAGAAATCGCGGTCTTGGCGGTGCGTAGGAAGTTTGAAACAGAAACACCTGGAATCTCGACCGGGTACTGCATCGCTAGGAAAAGTCCGGCACGAGCACGCTCGTCAACCGACATCTCAAGCACGTCTTCGCCGTCGAGCAAGATTTCACCCTCGGTTACGGTGTACTTTGGGTGACCGGCGATTGTGTAGGCAAGGGTCGACTTACCTGAACCGTTAGGGCCCATGATGGCGTGTGACTCGCCGCTGTTGATGGTTAGGTCAACACCCTTGAGGATTTCCTTGGTGCCCTGCTCGGTCTCAACGGTGACGTGCAGGTTCTTGATCTGAAGAGTTGCCATGATTTGCTCGTTTTCTTTAGTAAAAGTCTGGGATTATTCGGCGTCGATTTCGAGGAAAATGTCACCGTTGTCGATGATTACCTCGTACTTTGCCACTGGTTCGTAGGCAGGCAAGGTCAAGGCCTCGCCGGTTGCGAGCGAGAACTTGGCACCGTGTGCCCAGCACTCGATGGTCTCGTTGTCTACGAAGCCCTCACTGAGTGAAATCTCGCCGTGAGAGCACTTGTCGTCGAGGGCATAGACCTTGTCTTCCTTGGTGCGAACGATAGCAATCGCGTCTTCACCAATCTTTACTCGGATGGCCTTGCCAAGCTTGATGTCTTCGACTGCACAGATGCGAACTGCCATTAGGAGCCGCTCCTTTCGAGTTCTGCCTCAATCGAAGCCGACAGGCGGCTTTCGATCTCTTCGTTACCGATCTTCTGGATGATTTCGTTCAGGAAGCCGCGAACCACGAGACGACGAGCCTCGCGTTCGTTGATTCCGCGAGCTTGTAAGTAGAAAAGCTGTTCGTCATCGAAACGACCGCTGGCGCTGGCGTGGCCCGCTCCCTCGATCTTTCCGGTTTCGATCTCAAGGTTCGGAACCGAGTCGGCGCGAGCGCCGTCGGTCAACAACAGGTTGCGGTTGAGCTCGTAGGTGTCGGTGCCCTCAGCGGCCATGCGGATCAGCACGTCGCCCACCCAAACGGTGTGTGCCTTGTCGCCCTGCAGCGCACCCTTATAGGTCACGCGCGACTTGCAGTTTGGCACAGCGTGGTCGACATACAAGCGATTTTCGATGTACTGGCCGGCGTCGGCGAAGTACATTCCAAGAAGCTCAACATCGCCACCGGTGCCGGTGAATTCCGCTGAAGTGGAAACGCGCAGAGTCTTGCCGCCGAGGCTGACCACCATGTGGCGAAGCTTCGAGTTGCGGCCCAACTTGGCAAACTGTGCCGAGTTGTGAACAGCGTCGGTATCCCAGTCTTGAATGGAGATCACGGTGATTTCGGCCTCGTCGCCAACGATGATCTCGACGTTTTCGCCGAGCACAGCCGAACCCTTGTGGTCCAGGATGACGGTTCCGCGAGCAAAAGGCTTTGCCTCGATGATTACGTGCAGGGCGCTCGGGGTGTCGGTCTCCGAGTTGATGCCAATCTGAACTTCGCAGTCTGCTTTGGCATCGCCAGGGATGGTTACCAGGTATGCCTGCTCAGCCGACCCCCATGCGGCAGCGCTTGGACGGTCTTCAGGAAGGCCTGCCGCACCAAATGCCGGGTGCTCTGAACCAACCCAAGCCGTTGTGACGCCCTCTGGGTGCTTGATCGAGATGTCGCCGATGTACTCATCCAAGTTATCTGCATCTAGACCGGCTAGACGCTCGCTGGTGATGTAGCGGTATTGCTCTTCGACGCGGCTAACCGGGCCAAAGTCGGCAACATCTGCCGAACGCAAGCGTGCGCTGCGAATCTGAATTGGCACTCCTGCGCCATGACTGTGTTCTGCCATTCCGTGCTGAGCCGGAACGGTTGCGTTTGAGGTTGTCACTAGCCGACAGCCCCTTCCATCTGCATTTCGATGAGCTTGTTGAGCTCAAGTGCGTATTCCATCGGGAGTTCCTTGGCGATTGGCTCGATGAAACCACGAACGATCATCGCCATCGCTTCGTCTTCTGGCATTCCGCGAGACTGTAGGTAGAACAACTGCTCTTCGCTGACTCGCGAGACAGTTGCTTCGTGACCCATTGAGACATCGTCTTCACGAACGTCGACGTATGGGTAGGTGTCCGAACGCGAGATGGTGTCTACCAACAGCGCGTCACAGCGAACGGTGTTTGCCGAGTGGTGAGCACCCGGCATGACTCGGATTTCGCCGCGGTATGAGGTGCGTCCTCCGCCACGCGCAATCGACTTAGAAACAATCGAAGAGCTGGTGTAAGGCGCAAGGTGAATCATCTTGGCGCCGGCATCCTGGTGCTGACCTTCGCCAGCAAAGGCAACCGAAAGAGTCTCTCCGCGAGCGTGCTCACCGGCAAGGATGACCGCCGGGTACTTCATGGTGACCTTTGAGCCAATGTTTCCGTCGATCCACTCCATGGTTGCACCTTCGTGGCAGATTGCACGCTTGGTGACCAAGTTGTAGACGTTGTTTGACCAGTTCTGGATGGTCGTG
>JBDLUE010000082.1:0-4711 GCA_039805505.1 Actinomycetota bacterium | reverse complement strand
CCGGTGACTCTGGTGTTGCCAAGCATCACGCGCGGAATCGCCGGTGAGTCCTTGGTTGAGAGCATTTCTTAAGGCTAGTAGATTGGCGACTATGACTTCTTCAGAAGAGCAAACTCACATGATTATCGCGCGTGGTCTCACCAAGACTTATGGCGAGTTTAAGGCCGTTGACGGCATCGACTTCGAGGTTCGAAAGGGCGAGGCTTTCGGGCTTCTCGGCCCTAACGGAGCTGGCAAATCGACCACCATGAAAATGATTGCTTCAGTGTCGAAGCGAACCGGTGGCGAGCTGACCATCCTAGGTTTGGACCCAAATAAGCGGGGCCCAGAGATTCGCGCTCACCTTGGAGTTGTGCCTCAGCAAGACAACCTTGACCGCGAACTAAAGGTGCATGAGAACCTATACGTTTACGGCCGTTTCTTCGGTCTAGGTCGCAAGTTCCTAAAGGCAAAGGTTGAGGAGTTGCTGGAGTTCGCGCAGCTAACCGAGAAGCGCAACGCTAAGGCCGAGGAACTCTCCGGCGGTATGAAGCGTCGCCTGACGATTGCTCGCGGCTTGGTGAACGAGCCAGAAATCCTGATGCTCGATGAGCCAACCACCGGTCTCGACCCACAGGCGCGCCACATTCTTTGGGACAGACTGTTCCGCTTGAAGGAGCAGGGCGTCACGCTGGTCATCACCACTCACTACATGGATGAGGCGGAGCAGTTGTGCGACCGCCTAATCGTCATGGATAAGGGCAAGATCATGGCCGAGGGCAGCCCGGCCGATTTGATCAAGCGCTACGCGAGCAAAGAGGTTCTCGAAGTTCGTTTCGGTTCGAGCAAGAACGTAGAAATCGCCGAGCAGATTGCACACTTGGGTGAGCGCATTGAGGTCTTGCCTGACCGCATCCTGGTCTATTCAGACAATGGCGAAGCAGACCTGCAGGAGATCCTGAAGCTCGGGCTTGAGCCGGTGACCTCACTGGTTCGCCGCAGCTCGCTGGAGGATGTCTTCTTGCGTCTAACCGGAAGAACCTTGGTCGAGTAATGCCTTCCATCGAAAAGGCTGTCCACGCTTCGGCCTGGCAGGGTTCGCTGAAGATTGTCGATGTTGCTCGAGCGCGAAATCTAGCTTGGATGCACGTTGCCGAAGCCCGTGTTCGCGGGATGCTCAAGTGGTGGACCTCGATCGCCGCATTCAGCCTCGGCAATCCGGTGCTTTATTTATTCTCTGTAGGTATCGGTATCGGCGCACTGGTTGATGCCAACGGCGGGTCCACCCAGTTGGGCGGAGTCTCCTACCTGACCTTCCTTGCCCCTGCTCTGCTGGCAAGTGCCGCACTGGCTTCGTTCCAGGAGGAAATGTCCTTCCCGATTATGGAGGGCTTCGAGTGGGACAAGAGTTTCTTCGCGATGAACTCAACGCCGATCAATGGCAGCGACATCGTGAACGGAATTGTGGCCGCCTCATTCCTGAAGACCGCCGTTACCGTGGGCATCTACGAAGCGGTGTTGCTGGCATTTGGCGCGATTGACCTGAGCGTCGCCTTGCCAATGTTCTTCTCCGCGCTGATTACCGGAATCGCATTCGGCGCCGTAATGATGGCGGTGACCAGCTACATCAAGAACGATGACGGTTTCTTTGCAATCATCGGTCGCTTTGTGATTGCTCCGATGGTGATGTTCTCGGGCACCTACTACCCGCTTGAGTCGATGCCGATCTACCTTCAGTGGGTTGGTTGGATTTCACCGCTTTGGCATGGCACCGATCTCGGCCGCGTGATCAGCTATGGCTCACCGCAGCAGGGATGGATCGTGATTAGTCACTGGCTCTATCTAGCAACTTGGTTGGTCGTCGGTTTGACGCTGGCCTACCGTCAGGTGTCAAAGAGGTTGGCAGCATGAGCATGATTGGGCTAGCCGCTGACAGCGCGGTTGCTATTGCCGAACGTCGTCACAATAAGCTCGGCCGCAGTGTTTATTCGGGTCGCAGTCGTGTTGCGCTCGAACGCAACATCATGGCATTCCGCAGTTCTAACTGGATCATCGTGCTCTCCGGCTTCGTTGAGCCGATCTTCTATCTCTTGGCCTTCGGTTTCGGCATCGGTCAACTCATCGGGGGAGTCACCGATGGTGATGGCAACCCGGTTTCCTATGCTGCCTACATCGCACCCGCACTTCTAGCCACCTCGGCAATGAACGGCGCGATTTATGACTCAACTTGGAACGTGTTCTTCAAAATGCACTTCGCCAAGTTGTACGAGACCATGCTTGCGACATCGCTTGGGCCCTTGGATGTGGCGATCGGTGAAATCGGCTGGGCGCTGCTTCGCGGTTTCGTCTACGCCCTGGGCTTTATGGCAGTCATGGCTCCGCTTGGTCTAATTCCTAGCTGGTGGGCGCTGCTGGCCATCCCTGGCGCGGTTTTGATTGCGTTCGGTTTTGCATCATTCGGCATGGCAATCACCTCATACCTGAAGACTTTTCACCAGATGAACTGGATCAACTTCTTCATGCTGCCGATGTTCCTGTTCTCAGGCACCTTCTATCCGCTGGACATCTACCCAGATTGGATTCGGGCCGTTATTCAGGCTCTGCCGCTGTGGCATGCCATCGAACTGGAACGCGCATTCATGCTCGGAAACCTCGATTGGGGTCTGCTAGGTCACGTGGTTTACTTCATGGTCATGATTGTCGCCGGGCTTTTCTTCACAACCCGACGCCTCACAGCACTGTTCATGAAGTAGTTCTTGTCTTACCCTTGTAATAGGTTGAAAATCGACCACAGGGGGCTTCATATGTTTTCACGCGCACGCTTAGTTCTAGCCGGGTTGCTCGCGCTATTCATCACGCTCGGTGCCATGCCGGCTCAGGCCTACGCGGCGGTTGTCCGCACCGCCTACATCGTGCAAACCACTGCCGCTGGGCAAGACGCCGTGCTGAAAGAAATCTTTGGCTTTGGCGAAGTGCCGCTAGACCAGCTTGATTTGGTCATGGATGGCTTCACGGTTCCCCTGACCGAGTACGAAGCCTCGTTGCTGGCAGCCAACCCTAATGTCTTGCAGATCCAGCCGGATCAAAAAACCATCCTCTTGGAAACCCAGACTCCGACTCCATCGTGGGGTCTAGACCGCATTGATCAGCAGAGTAAGGCTCTGGACAGCAAATACAACTACCCAGTCGATGGCGGCAAGGGTGTTCGTGTTTATGTCGTAGACACCGGCGTCGCCGCTAACAACCCCGACTTCGAAGGTCGCATGCTTCCGGGCTTTGACACCTTCGGCGAGAACCTATCCGGCACTGACTGCCAAGGTCACGGAACCCACGTTGCCGGAACCGTAGCTGGAACCAAGTTCGGCGTTGCCAAGGCTGCCTCGATTGTTCCAGTTCGAGTTCTTTCTTGTTCTGGTTCTGGCAGCACCTCGGGAATCCTCAAGGCGCTTGACTGGATCTTGGCAAACCACCCGGCTGGCACTCCAGGTCTGGTCAGTATGAGCCTCGGCGGCCCAGGCCAGACGCTTTTCAACGCTGGAATCAAAAAGGTTTATGACGCAGGCATTCTGCCGATTGTTGCCGCTGGAAACAGCAATGCCGACGCCTGCAACTATTCGCCGGCGGGAACCCCTGAAGCCTTCACCGTGGGTGCCTCGGATGTGAATGACAGCCGAGCTTCTTACTCAAACTATGGCGATTGCGTAGACATCTTTGCGCCTGGTTCGAGCATCGTCTCGGCTAGCGCTTCCAACCCTGCGGGCTCAACCTCGATGAGCGGCACCTCGATGGCGACACCTCACGTCACCGGTCTAGCGGCTCTGTATCTTGCTCAGAACCCGACCGCGACCCCGGCTCAGGTCATCAGCGCGATTCGCGACAACGGAATCCTGAACGCAATCAACAACGCTCAGAGCCAATTCGGCAACATCCTGATCAACAACAACTTCATCCGTGGTGCGGCACCGGTAACCCCGAACCCTAACCCGGTCTTGAACGCACCTGACCAGGTTGCCTCGGTGACTGTTACCTCAACTAATGCAAACAGTGGAACCGTCAGTTGGGTGGATGGGGCTAGCGACGGAGGCTCGCCAATCACAGGTCACGTCATCCGAGCACTGGCACCGGGAGCAATCTTTGCCATTGCCAACTCGGTTCGCGGGGCAAATGTAACCAGTTACACGCTGAACGGTCTAGAAGCCAACACCGAGTACACCTTCTCGGTTTATGCCTACAACGACATTGGCTCTGGCAAGGTTTCTGCCGGTGTGATCGCCAAGACTGCGATTGGCGCCCCAACGCCTCCGGCTGGCCTAGTCGCCAAGCCTGGTTCGACCACTGCCAGCCTCACCTGGACTCCGTCGAACGACGGTGGCTCTCCAATCACTTGGTTTGCAATCGAGACCTACTCGGCTGCCACGGGAACTTGGACAACCGCAGGCACCTCGACATCTCCTTCGATCACTCTCACCGGCCTTGCTTCGGGGGCAAACTACATGGCTCGCGTGAGGGCGAACAACGCCCTTGGCGCCAGCTCAGCCTCTAAGTCGGTTTCGTTCACCACCGATGCTGGTGCTCCAGATGTTCCGACCGGCCTGACCGTGGTCAAGGTGACCGATGGTTCCGCCACCGTCGCCTGGAACCCGGTTTCAAGCACTTCACCTAACCTTGCGGTCAGTTACATCGTGAGCTTCGCGATTGAGTCGAGCACTCTCATGCAGCACGTGAACTCGGC
>JBDLUE010000081.1:0-4712 GCA_039805505.1 Actinomycetota bacterium | reverse complement strand
ACGATTGCGTCAGGGTCGATTTCGAAACCAAAACGAGCTGACACTTCGCGCACCTTTGCGCGCGCAGCCTCGAGGTCAAGAAGACCGCCAAACTTAGTTGGCTCGTGGCCGAGAATAACATTTTCGGCGACTGTGAAAACTGGGATGAGCATGAAGTGCTGGTGCACCATGCCGATGCCTGCGGCCATGGCGTCGCCCGGGCCGGTGAACTTGACGACCTTGTCGTCTAGGAGGATGTCTCCGCCATCGGCCTGATACAAGCCGTAGAGCACGTTCATGAGGGTTGATTTACCGGCACCGTTTTCGCCGAGCAAGCAGTGAATTTCACCCGGTTGTGCCACCAGATTCACGTTGTCATTTGCGACCATCGTGCCAAAGCGCTTGGTTATGCCGCGAAGTTCAAGCTTCATCGCTCTTCCATTCATTTGCCCTTGTGAGGTTTGTTCAAGTCTAACTTTTGGTCAAACCGTTTGCCTTCAAAAATAGTCCGGGGATGACCACACTTGGCGGTCATCCCCGAGCTATTTAGTTTTTTGTTATTACTTCTTGTAACCAGAAGCTACAACGATCTTGCCTGAGACGATGTCGGCCTTTAGAGCTTCTAGCTCTGCCTCTACACCAGCTGGGTAAGCAACGTCGTGCTGTGCTGAGATCTGAACGCCCTCGTTAGCAAGGTTGCCAACGTACTGGTTCTCGTCGCCACCGGTGAAGGTGCCCTCAACGCCTGACTTGATTACTTCAAGAACAGCCTTAGCCATCTTCTTCTCGATTGAGGTCAAGATGTTTGCCTTGTAAGCAGCGTGGGTGTCTAGACCGAACCAGTCGCTGTCAACACCAACTACGTAGGTGCCTGCCTTGTCAAGGGTTGCCTGACCAGAACCGATACCTACTGGACCTGCTACTGGAAGAACGATGTCAGCACCCTGGGCGAAGAAGCCCTCGGTTAGGGTCTTGCCCTTAGCCTGGTCGCTGAAGTCACCGGTTGCAGCCCACTTAGAGCTGTCGGTTCCGGCTGCTCCAAGAACAACAACCTTCTTGCCCTTTGCAGCGTTGTAAGCCTCTACACCCTGCTTGAAGCCATCCATGAAGATGGTTACTGATGGGAACAACATTCCACCGTAGGTTGCGACCTTACCGGTCTTCGAGGTTGCAGCGGCTAGGTAACCAGCTAGGTAAGCAGCTTCTGCGGTGTCGTACTGGATTGGCTTCACGTTTGGAAGTGAAAGTGGTGAGAAGTCGTCGTTGCTTAGCGCTGAGTCGATCAGTGCGAAGTTAACCTCTGGGTTTGCCTTCGCTGCGTCGCGAACTGCGTTTGCAAGTGCGAAACCAACACCGATGACGAGGTTACAGCCCTCGGCAACCATTGAGTCGATGCCTGAGACGTAGTCGGTCTGGGTAGCGGCCTCTGGTGATTCAACCTTTGCCTCCTGCACGCCTAGCTCGGCTACTGCCTGCTGAAGACCTGCATATGCTTCCTGGTTGAATGATGCGTCGTTGAAGCCACCGGCGTCTGAAACCATACATGCCTTGTAGTCAACTGGGGTTGCGGTTGGGGCTGCCGGAGCGGCGGCGCAACCTGCAAGAGCGAGGCTTGCAACAGCTGCAAGTGCTAGGCCCTTGATTGCGGTGGTGCGTGAAAAAGTCTTCACTAGTTTTCCTCCCGAAAAACGGCTGTGACCATCACAACCGTTGTGCAGGATTAGCCTAAGGGGGCAAAGTGAACAGAACCGCTCGGATGATGATTTAGAGCGAATTATTAACCGAAAAGTAACAATTGCCGAAGTTCTCGGCTGGCTGCTAAAGAACGTCTGAGTGGCCGGTGGCCTTCAACGCGTCAACCAGCGACTTGACTCGCTGCGCATGCTCCTTGGTAGTCACCAGAAGAGCATCCGGGGTGTCGACCACGATGATGTCTTCAACGCCAATCAAGGCAATCAGTCGATCGGTGTCGCTGACTAGGATGCCGCTTGATGAGTCTGCAAGAACCTTTGCGTTTCCGAGCACCGCTAGGTTGCCCTTGCGGCCTTGAGACTGCAACTCGGCGATGGCCGCGAAGTCACCGACGTCATGCCAAGTGAAGTTGGCCGGGACAACGGCAACTAAACCGGCAGCAGCGGCAGGTTCTGCAACTGAATAGTCAATCGCCACCTTCTTGAGCTTCGGCCAGATGCGCTCGATGGCACTCTTGCGGTTATCTGTGTCCCAAACTGAAGCCAACTCCATCACCGAAGCGTGAAGCTCTGGCTCAGTCTTGGCCAACTCATTTAGAAGCACGGATGCCTGGGCGATGAACATGCCGGCGTTCCAGAGGTATTCGCCCGACTCGACATACTTGCGAGCCTTAGCGATGTTTGGTTTTTCAACGAACTTGGCGACGTCGCGGGCGTGGGGTGCATTGGCTAGGCCGAGCTTCTCGCCCTGCTTGATGTAGCCGAAGCCAACAGAAGGTTCGGTTGGTTCGATGCCGATGGTCACAATCTTTCCGGTGGCAGCCACTTCGACAGCCTCAAGAACCACTGCCTGGAACTTGTCATCCTCGGTGATCACATGGTCGGCCGCAAATGAGCCGATAATCACGTCTGGCTCACGCTGCATCAAGATAGCTGCGGCGAGCGCGATGGCCGCCGTTGAATCCTTAGGTGATAACTCGAGAACTAGGTTGTCGGTCGAAAGATCTTCGATCTGCTCTAGCACTGCCGCCTTGTGAACCTTGCCGGTGACGACCAGGATGCGGTCACGCCCTGCCAACGGAGTTAGGCGATCCCAGGTGTCCTGCAGCAGGGTCTGGCCCGAACCGGTGAGGTCGTGCAAAAACTTAGGAGCTGAGGCGCGAGAAAGTGGCCACAGACGGCTGCCGATTCCTCCAGCGGGAATAATGCTGAAGAATCGGTCGATTGGTTCTCTTTGATTGGTCATAACAACAAAAACACTATCCGACAAGGCTTAGACTTTTCTTGTCTGTTAATAGGAGGTCTTCGTGCCAACAAAACCAGCCGGCACTTTGTATCGTGGCAAAGTCGGAATGTGGTCATGGGTTCTACACCGAATCACTGGTGTTGCAATCTTCTTTTTCCTATTGGTGCATGTGCTTGACACATCCCTAGTTCGCTTGAGTCCAGAGGCTTACAACGTAGTAGTCGCGACCTACAAGACCCCGCTAATCGGTCTTGGTGAACTTGGTCTCGTGGGTGCGATTTTGTATCACGCCTTCAACGGCCTCCGCGTCATTCTGATTGACTTCTGGCGCAAGGGCGTCAAGTACCAGAACGTGATGTTCTGGATTGTCATCGCACTCACCGTAATCGTCTTGGCGGCATTCGCACCTCGCCACCTAATGCACGTATTCCACCTCGGCTAAGCAAAGGAGCTAATGATGTCTGTAGTTATCGAACAACCACGTAGCCCACGTAGCCGCAAGGCAGCGAACTGGGAAAAGTATGGCTGGATGTACATGCGTGCATCGGGCGTAATCCTGATTTTCTTGATCTTCGGCCACCTCTTCGCAAACCTTTGGGCTGGCGAGGGAATATCTGCAATCGACTTCGCCTTCGTTGGCGGCAAGTGGTCTCAGCCATTCTGGCAAGTATGGGATGGCCTGATGCTTTGGCTAGCCCTGATTCACGGCACCAACGGTATGCGCACCATTGTGAACGACTACACCGAGCGTGAGTCAGTTCGCAAGGCGCTCAACATCTCCCTCTGGGGAATCTGCGCCGCGCTGATCGTGTTGGGCACCCTAGTGATCGTTACCTTCGATCCATGCCCGGCCAATGGCCCAGCTGAACTTCTTCCATCCTTCTGCCCTGCTCGTTAGGAATCAATAAAGTGACCAACGCTTCACCAAAGGTTCACCACTACCAGTACGACGTCGTCATTGTGGGTGCCGGTGGCGCTGGCATGCGCGCAGCTATTGAAGCTGGCCCACACGCCAAGACCGCCGTGATCTCAAAGCTCTTCCCAACTCGTTCGCACACCGGTGCGGCCCAGGGTGGAATGGCTGCTGCACTTGCCAACGTCGAAGAAGACAGCTGGGAATGGCACACATTCGACACCGTAAAGGGTGGCGACTACCTGGTTGACCAGGACGCCGCTGAGATCCTTGCCAAAGAATCTGTTCAGGCTGTCATCGACCTTGAGAACATGGGTCTCCCTTTCAACCGAACCCCGGATGGCAAGATCGACCAGCGTCGTTTCGGTGGCCACACCCGCGACCACGGTAAGGCTCCGGTTCGCCGCTCTTGCTACGCAGCAGACCGCACCGGTCACATGATTCTTCAGACCTTGTACCAGAACTGCGTAAAGCTCGGCATCGAGTTCTACAACGAGTTCTATGTGCTTGACCTAATCATGACCAAGGTTGACGGCGAAGAGCGCCCATCCGCAGTTGTCGCATACGAGCTTTCAACCGGTGAGATTCACGTCTTCCAGGGCAAGTCAATCGTCTTTGCAACCGGTGGTTTCGGCAAGATCTTCAAGACCACCTCGAACGCGCACACCCTCACCGGTGACGGCGTAGGAATCATCTACCGCAAGGGTCTTCCACTCGAAGACATGGAGTTCTACCAGTTCCACCCGACCGGTCTTGCCGGTCTAGGCATCCTGCTTTCTGAGGCTGCACGTGGTGAGGGTGGAATCCTTCGCAACTCTTCAGGTGAGCGCTTCATGGAGCGTTACGCACCAACCATCAAGGACCTTGCTCCTCGTGACATGGT
>JBDLUE010000080.1:0-4769 GCA_039805505.1 Actinomycetota bacterium | reverse complement strand
ATGAAAGGCCGAGTCCAAGTCGTTTCCGCTGGCAACTGAATAAGTGCGCAGTCGATACTGGGAGACCAGCTTGATGGCCCAATGTTCGTTATCAACATGCGTTTCTCTTTTCATTGACAAGGATGACCCGATTTTCTAGACTTTGAGAGGAGCCCCGGTGTGACCTCTGAATTCTTCGGAATCTATGCCCCCGGGGACTAGCCATTTAACGGGTTGATTCTTCTCGGATTACCCTCTGCCCCGCCCGATTTATGCACACAGCCGATAAACTTGACCCCTATGAAGGTCTTTCTAACTGGCGCAGATGGTTTTATCGGTTCACACCTGGCAGAAGAGCTGGTTCGCGCCGGCCACCAGGTCAAAGCGCTCTGCATTTATAACTCAATCGGCTCACACGGCTGGCTCGACACCATCTCACCTGAGGTCAAATCTCAGATGGAGATTGTCATGGGCGACATCCGTGACCCATATCACATGGCTCAGTTGGTCAAGGGCCAGGATGCAATCCTGCACCTCGCCGCACTGATTGCGATCCCGTTCTCATACGTGGCTCCTGACATGTATGTGCAGACCAACATCCAGGGCACCCTGAATCTTCTCAACGCTGCGCGCGACGCCGGTGTTTCACGCTTCATCCACACCTCAACCTCTGAGGTCTACGGCACCGCTCAGTATGTGCCGATGGATGAGGGCCACGTTCTTCAGGGCCAGAGCCCATACTCGGCCACCAAGATCGGTGCCGACATGATGGTCAAGTCGTTCTACAGCTCATTCGAGTTGCCGACCATCACCATTCGCCCGTTCAACACCTATGGCCCACGTCAGTCGGCCCGCGCGGTTATCCCGACCATCATTTCTCAGCTTGCTTCGGGCATGAAGAGTGTGAACTTGGGCGCGCTAACCCCAACCCGCGATTTCACCTATGTGACCGACACCGCGAAGGGCTTCGAGAAGGCTCTTCACGCAACCACCGGTTTCGGCGAGGTCACCAACCTCGGTGTTGGCTTCGAGGTTTCAATCGGCGAGACTTTCAACATCATCAACGACATCATGGGTGCCGGCGCGGTTGCGACCGAAGACCCGAACCGCATTCGCCCTGCAAACTCAGAGGTCGAGCGCCTATTCAGCGACAACACCAAGGCTCGCACCGTGCTTGGTTGGGAACCTGAAATCAAGGGCCTGGATGGCTTCCGCGTCGGCCTAGAAAAGACCGTCGAGTGGTTCACCAACCCGGTCAACCTGGCTAAATACCGCCCAACCGAATACACCGTTTAGTCGGCGGCAGATCATGGCTGATTTGAAAAACGAACTGGTCGAGCGAATCCGCTCGGTGGTTTCGAAGAGCGAGCTTGGCAACGAGCCTCGCCCAATCAACCTGCACGAACCAGAGATCGACGAGCTAGAGAAGAAGTATGTTCTCGAGTGCCTCGACTCAACCTTCGTTTCTTCTGTCGGTGCGTTTATCCCTCAGCTCGAGCAGCGCATCCAAGACATCACCGGCGCCAAGCACGCCATCGCGGTTTCTAACGGAACCGTTGGTCTGCAGGTCGCATTGTTCTTGGCCGGCGTTGAGTATGGCGACGAAGTAATCGTGCCAACCCTGTCTTTCATCGCGACCGCCAACGCCGTTTCACACGCGGGAGCTGTGCCACACTTCATCGACTCAGAGTTCGGCACCATGGGCATGAGCCCGGCCGCGCTTCGTGAGGTTCTGGAATCTTGCACCCGCGAAAATGGCGTGCTGATCAACCCTGAATCTGGCCGACGCATCGCCGCGATTTCACCGATGCACACACTTGGCCACCCGGTCAAAATCGAGGAGATTTGCGCGATTGCTGCCGAGTATGGCGTGCCGGTTGTAGAAGACTCAGCCGAATCACTGGGCTCATTCGTGACCAACTCTGCCGGTGACCTTCAGCACACCGGAACCTTCGGTTTGACCGCAATGATCTCGTTCAATGGCAACAAGATTGTCACCACCGGCGGAGGCGGCGTCACCTTGACCAACGACGACGAGATCGGTCGCCGCGCGAAGCACCTAACCACCACGGCCAAGTTGCCGCACAAGTGGGAGTTCGAGCACGACGAGATCGCCTGGAACTATCGCATGCCAAACCTCAACGCTGCCCTCGGCATGGCTCAGCTCGACAAGTATCCACGCTTCCTAGAGCAGAAGCGCCAGTTGGCTTTGGCCTATGGCGAGGCGTTTGCTGACATCGAAGGCTTGAAGTTTGTGTTCGAGCCTGAGGGCACCGTTTCGAACTACTGGTTGTGTGCGGTTCAGCTCGACGAGCCATCGCTCGAGAAGCGCGATGAACTGATGCAGGCTTGCCACGATGCCGGCCTAATGGTTCGCCCAATGTGGAACCTGCTGCACAAGCAGCGCATGTATGCCTCGGCGCCGGTTGGCGACGTTTCGGCCGCTACCGCGCTGCACGCATCCTTGATCTGCTTGCCTTCGACGCCACGTTTGGCTGAAGGGTTAGGTCGCTAACCCGAGGGGTTCGACCGAGACAAAGAGATGGCTGACCTAGCGCGCAAGATCGCGGTGATGACCGGCACTCGTGCCGATTATGGCCTGTTGCGCCCGCTAATCGCCGAACTTTCAGCAGCCTCTGAAGGTGACAACCCAACCGTTGAACTTCAGCTGATCGTCACCGGAACCCACCTGTCTCATGAGCATGGCCGAACCATCGAAGAGATCGTGCGCGATGGTTATCACCCGGCTGCCGAGGTGGACATTTGGGGTGCCGAACCGACCAAGGATTTGCTTGGTGAAGAGGGTTCGGCTTCACTCACCGCTGCCGTTGAAACAGGTGAGGCCGTCGCCAAGTTCTCGTTGATTTTGAACCACCTCAAGCCAGACGTGGTTGTCGTTTTAGGCGACCGCCTGGAGGCATTCGCGATGGCCACTGCGGCAACGATTTTGCTGATTCCGGTTGCCCACATCCACGGTGGCGAACTGACCCTTGGCGCCATGGATGACTCGCTGCGCCACTCGATCACCAAGCTTTCATATCTGCACCTGACCACCACCGAAGAGCACCGCGCACGCGTGCTTCAACTCGGCGAAGAGCCAGGTCGCGTGTTCAACTTTGGCGCACCAGTTCTCGACGCCATCAACGACCTAAAACTAATGTCTCGCGAAGAGCTAGAGCACAAGTTCGGCATCCGCTTCGGCGCAAAGAACATCTTGATGACCTTCCACCCGGCAGCCTTCGACGTTGCCTCGGCCAAGTTCATGATCGACGAACTGCTCGCTGCGATGGAAGCCGCTACTGCGGCAGACGGCCACGTCCAGCTCATCATCACCGGCACTAACAACGACATCGGCTCGGATGACGTGCGTGCCGCAATCGCCGCATTCGTCGAGGCGCACCCAGACCACGTTTCATACGTCGAATCTTTCGGCCAGCTCGGCTATCTCTCGGTAATGCGAGAGGTCGATGTGGTCACCGGCAACTCATCCTCGACGGTTCTTGAAGCGCCGATTTTCGGCAAGGCTTCGGTTTTGATTGGCAACCGCCAAGAGGGTCGCCCAATGGGTGCCGGTGTGATCAAGGTTGACGGAATCGAGTCTGGCATCTTCAACCGCAACGTGATTCTTGCCGGCCTGCAGAAGGCCCTGACCCAAGAGTTCAAGGCGCTAGCCGCCGCGGCTCCATCGCCGTTCGGCACCGCCGGTTTCGCCAAGAAGGCCGCCGAGTTGCTGACCAAGTTTGACCTGCCATCACCGCCAAAAAAGAAGTTTCGCGACTCGGCCTCGGCCGGCGCATGAATAAGGAGCCACTAGCATGAGCGAAAAAGTCTTGATCATTGCCGAAGCCGGCGTGAACCACAACGGCTCTGTTGAGCGCGCCATCGAGATGATCGACGTGGCCCTCGAGGCCGGTGCCGACATCATCAAGTTCCAGACCTTCTCTGCCGACAAGCTTGCCCGCAAGGATGCCCAGCTCGCCGAATACCAAAAGAAGGGCGACGGAGACACCCGTTCGCAGTGGGACCTCTTGAAGGGTCTCGAACTTTCACACGAAGAGTTCGCTCGCCTGCGCGACCACGCTAAGGCAAAGAACATCGGCTTCCTGTCAACCGGTTTCGACCTAGACGAACTCGCGTTCCTAATTGACGAATTGCACATTCCGCTGGTCAAGGTTGCCTCTGGCGACCTAACCTTCGCACCGATGTTGGTCGAGGCCGGCCTCTCGAACCTGCCGGTGATTCTTTCGACCGGTATGGCCAACATCCCAGAGATTGAGCAGTCGCTCAAGTTCATCGCCTTCGGTTTCGCCAAGGCCAACGGCATCGTCGGGGCCGAAGCCTACCCATCGGCTGCCGAGCTGGATCTCTACTGGGATGACCCTCGCGTTCAGCAGATCATGAAGCAGAAGTGCACCATCCTGCACTGCACGACTCAGTATCCTGCCGAGCTAGACATCCTGAACCTCAAGGCAATCAAGCTGATCGCCGACAAGTTTGGCCTGCCAGTTGGTTATTCAGACCACTCTGCCGGCATCCTGGCATCGACCGTTGCGGTTGCCCTCGGCGCCACCGTGATTGAGAAGCACTTCACCCTTGACCGCTCGATGGAGGGCAATGATCATAAAATCAGCCTGCTGCCTGAAGAATTCCGCAGCATGGTCAAGGCGGTGCGCGAGGTGGAGGCAGCCTTGGGCAGCGGCGGTCTGCGCACTTTGTCGCAAGGCGAGCTGATCAACCGGGAGAGCTTGGCCAAAAGCGTGGTTGTCAAGCAGCCGCTGCAAAAAGGGCAG
>JBDLUE010000079.1:0-4924 GCA_039805505.1 Actinomycetota bacterium | reverse complement strand
ACGAGAAGTTCGACAAAGAGCACAAGATCACTCATCACGATGATGAGCACAAGCACGACCACTAAAAATGTCTGATTTGAAGCGTAGAAATACGTGGCAAAAGGATGCGGTGCGCCACGCACTTGGCGAGGCCATCGGTTTCGTCGGCGCACAACAGCTGCACCTAGTTCTTCGCAATCACGGTTCGACAATCGGTTTAGCCACTGTTTACCGGGCGCTTGCCGACCTAGCCGCCAGTGGTGACGCCGATTCGCTCCAGTCGCAGGACGGCGAAGTCCTGTATCGCGCCTGCACCAATACACACCACCACCACCTGATTTGTCGCGATTGCGGAGTGACCGTAGAGATCGAAGCACAACGCGTTGAATCGTGGGCGGATGAGGTTGCGAGGGCGGCCGGATTCGAAAATCCGACCCACACAATCGACATTTTTGGCACTTGCTCGGCGTGTCAGAGCAGAAATATCGCCTGAGAACTTGCTTAAGGCGTATTAACTCGCCTAAACTTGTGAAGTTGCCTAGTGCAGCCCGTGTTTTTACAACAAGCCTTTGACCGTTTGGGTCCCTCTGGCTTGCCTCAAAAGGAGAAGAAATGGCAGCTTATTGCCAGGTCACCGAGACCAAGCCGCAGTTCGGCCACGCAGTCTCGCACGCCCAGAACAAGACCAAGCGTCGCTTTAACCCAAACATCCAGAAGAAGACTTACTTCGTCCCTTCACTAAAGCGCAACGTAACCTTGCAGCTCAGCGCACGCGGCATCAAGGTAATCGACGTTCGTGGCATCGAGGCTGTTGTTGCAGCCATCCTTGCTCGCGGCGAGAAGATCTAAGGAGAGCCGCTAAATGGCTAAGAAGGACAAGGACATCCGTCCTATCATCAAGCTTCGTTCGACCGCAGGCACTGGTTACACCTACGTAACCAAGAAGAACCGTCGCAACGACCCAGACCGTATCGTTCTGAAGAAGTATGACCCAGTTGTACGTCAGCACGTTGAATTCCGCGAGGAGCGCTAAAAATGGCTAAGAAGAGCAAGATCGCTAAGAACGAGCAGCGCAAAGTTATCGTTGAGCGTTACGCAGAGAAGCGCCTAGCGCTAAAGAAGGCTCTAGTTGACCCACAGTCAACCGACGAGCAGCGCGAAGAGGCACGTCTAGGCCTACAGAAGCTTCCACGCAACGCATCTCCTGTTCGCGTTCGCAACCGTGATGCAATCGATGGCCGCCCACGCGGTGTCCTTGCAAAGTTCGGTGTTTCACGTGTCCGCTTCCGCGACATGGCTCACCGTGGCGAGTTGCCAGGCATCACCAAGTCATCTTGGTAATCACCATTTAGTGCAAACTAAATAACAAGTTTTTTAGAAAATCCCCTCTCGGTTTCGACCGAGAGGGGGTTTCCTTTTAACCGAATGGGCCGATATGCCTGTAAATACGCCGAAAATCTTCGAAAAACTTGTCGGCAACACGCCGAACGAATAGAACTACAAGTTTTAGATTGCCTGTAGCGTGATTCCGACAGCAACACAATGTCAATAAACGTAACGAGTCCAGGAGGACACTATGTCGAACCTAAACAAGAGCGAGCTAGTAGCAGCAGTAGCAGCACACACCGGTGAGTCACAGGCAGCAGTCAACCGCGTTGTTGACGCACTGTTCGAGACCATCTCAAAGACCGTCGCTAAGGGCGGAAAGGTCACCATCCCAGGCTGGCTATCAGTTGAGAAGGGTCACCGCGCTGCTCGTCAGGGCCGCAACCCACAGACTGGTGCAACCATCCAGATCGCAGCAGCTAACACCGTTAAGGTTTCAGCTGGTTCAAAGCTAAAGGCTGCAGTTAAGTAATAACGGCTTCCTAAGAGTGCCCCGGCTTCGGCTGGGGCACTTTGCTTTAACCCGGGCGGATGACTGGGATGGCTGCAGTACGCGGATACCCTTGAGGAATGAGCGACAAAAACAAGAGCAACCTTCTGGTCACAATCCAGTTCATACTTCTGGCAGTAATCATCGGGGTTCCCTTCCCGAGATTCGGCGAGAACTTCCCTGACTGGGTGGTGGCGGTTGGCTCTGTGTTGGTTTGGGTTGGCCTGGTCATCCTTGCCCTATCGATTTTCAAACTCGGCGCTTCGCTGACAGCGAGCCCGATTCCGAAGAACGACAGCGAGCTGAAGACCGATGGTCTGTACAAGTGGATGCGCCACCCGATCTATACCGGGCTGATTGCTACCGCTCTAGGTCTAGCCGTCGAAGCCGAGTCGCTGCTCGCTATCTTGGTCGCGTTGGTTCTGATTGCGCTGCTGAACTACAAGGCGAAGTGGGAAGAGAGCTTTTTGCTCGAGCGTTATTCGGAATACCGCTCATACATGTCAAAGACCGGAAGGTTTGTGCCTAGGCTTAATAGGTGAGCAAACCAACCCCTCTTCTAAGTCGCGCGAGCGTGGCCTTTGGCCTACTCGCAGTCGCGATGGCGGCGTCGGTTGTGGTTGGCATGGTCGTCGGCGGTGGAGCAACCCCGACACAGCTCGCTGATGCGGGCGACATCGTGCGCTGGGGTCTACCGCTCGCCAAGGGTGTCACCAACCTGGGCACGGCCATCGCAATCGGCAGCCTGGCTTTCGCGGCCTATGCGCTTTCGGCGAAGACACCGCAGCTCGTCGGGGCGATGAACCTGGCGGCTTTCGGTGCCGGCCTTTGGACAATCTTCGGGGCGCTCGGCTTCCTCTTCACTTACCTCTCGGTCACCGGTTCGGCCTTTTCGACCGAGGATGTCTTTGGGCAGGGTCTTTGGCTGTTTGCCACCGACATCGAGTATGGCCGCTACCTAGCCCTCAATGTTTTGGCCGGCGCAATCCTGACCGTGCTATCGCTGGCTTTCCAGAGCCTCACCTCGGCGTTGCTACTGGCCGCGCTCGGTCTGCTAGGGCTAGTGCCAATCGCCCTGACCGGTCACGCCGCTGGCGTTGCCAACCACGCGCTTGCCGTGAACTCAATCGGCATGCACTTGGTTGCCGTGACCATCTGGGTTGGCGGCCTGGCCGCACTCGTTGCCGTTCGTGACGCAGACTCCGAACGTCAGGCCAACCTGGTCAAGCGCTATTCGACACTCGCCCTAATCGCGTTTGTGATCGTGGCCATCTCGGGCATCTCGGTCGCCTTGCTTGGCTTGGGGTCGATTGAAAACATCTTCACCCCGTATGGCTTACTAGTGCTCATGAAGTCGGCAGCGCTGTTGTTGCTGGGTGCGATCGGCGGACACTATCGATTCCGCCTGATCAATCGAATGGCGACTGTCGCGACTAAGGCCAAGGAGTTCTGGCTCATCGTGCTTGGCGAGCTCTTGGTTATGGGCGCGGCCGTTGGCCTCGGCACCACTCTGAGCCGCACCGCACCTCCTGAAGATCCACTGGCCACCTTCGTGCCAACCCCGGCGTCCATCTTGACCGGCGAACCCCTGCCGAGTGAGCTCTTGCCCGAGACCTGGTTCACCGCGTGGCGAATCGATATTCTGTGGACCACCATCGCGGTAGGCGCAATCCTGATTTACCTGGTTGGGGTCTTCCGACTAAACCGCCGCGGCGACAAGTGGCCGATTTCGCGAACCCTTTCTTGGATCGGCGGATGGATCTTCCTGTTCTACATCACCTCTGGCGCGCCAAACGTATACGAGCAGTATTTGTTCTCGGTTCACATGACCTCGCACATGATGCTGACTATGGGTGTCCCGCTCTTGTTGGTGCCGGGTGCCCCGGTCACTTTGCTGGTGCGTTCAGCTGCGAAGCGCAAGGATGACTCGCGCGGTCTGCGCGAATGGGCGCTCTGGGCCGTGCACACCAAGTGGGCACAGGTGGTCAGCAACCCACTGTTCGCCGGTGTGAACTTCGCGGCATCCTTGGTCATCTTCTATTTCACCCCAATCTTCAGCTGGGCCACCCGCGAGCACGTCGGTCACCAGTGGATGATCGTTCACTTCGTGATCACCGGCTATCTATTCGTTCAGGCTCTCGTCGGAATCGACCCGGGGCCGCAGCAAATGCCATACCCGATTCGCTTGATGCTGTTGATCGGCACCCTAGCCTTCCACGCATTCTTTGGTCTGTCGCTGATGAGCGGCAGTGGCCTGCTGCTTGCCGACTGGTATGGCGCCATGGGTCGAACCTGGGGAGTTGACCCGCTGAGCGACCAACAGAACGGCGGTGCGATTGCCTGGGGCATCGGCGAACTGCCGGCGGCAGTCCTGACCATCATCGTTTCGGTTCAGTGGTTCAAGTCGGGCGAGCGTGAGGCCAAGCGCCTAGACCGTGCTAGCGACCGCTCGGGCAATAAGGACATCGAAGACTACAACGCATACTTGGAGCGCTTGTCGAAGCTTGAGGAGCGCCGCTAATGGAAACCGTGACGCTTTCGAGCGAACAACAGGCCCTGTTTGATTACATCGAGGGTTCTGAAAACAACATCTTTGTGACCGGCCGTGCCGGCACCGGCAAGTCGACCCTGCTGACCTATCTGATTGAGAACACCAAGAAGAAGGTCGCGGTTTGTGCACCGACCGGAGTTGCGGCTCTAAATGTTGGTGGAGTGACTATCCACTCGCTGTTTGGTTTTCCGTTTGGCATTTTGGGCACCGAAGATATCGGTCGTCACCTGAACCGACGAACCCGCGAGGTCTTGGCTGCTATCGACATGCTGGTCATCGATGAAGTTTCGATGGTCAATGCCGACCTGATGGACACCATGTCGCGCGCAATGGGTATTGCCCGCGGGCGTCGCAAGCTGCCTTTCGGTGGAGCCCAGGTTGTCATGTTTGGCGACCCATACCAGCTGGCTCCGGTGCCCGGCAACAACGAAGAGCGCGCATACATGGCCGAGAACTATCAGAGCAACTGGTTCTTCGACGCTCATGTTTGGCGCGAAGACAGCCTCGAACGCTACGAG
>JBDLUE010000078.1:0-5144 GCA_039805505.1 Actinomycetota bacterium | reverse complement strand
GCCGGCCGATTTCATCGACGGCATGATTCCTAGGATTCAGTCGCAGGCCGAGCTGCTGGTTACCCTCGGCATGCTCGGTGCAACCGTGATGCCGCACGCTATTTACAGTCACTCGGCGTTTGTCCGAGACAAGTTCGGCCGCGTCGAGAGCGCAGGCGTTAGACGCTCGCTGCTCAAAGTCACTCGTGTCGACGTAACGCTGGCGCTCGGTATCGCCGGATTCGTGAACCTTTCGTTGCTTCTGATCGGCGCAACCGTGTTCCCGGTTGGGGCCGAGGTGAACGACCCGATTTATGAGACTTTTGAACGCCTATACCAAACCGTCAGCCCTGTGCTAGCGATCATGTTTGCCCTAGCTTTGCTTGCTAGCGGCTTGGCATCTTCGGCAGTTGGCGCCTATGCCGGTGGAGAGGTCATGGGCAGCATGATCAACCGTAAGATTTCACCTTGGATTCGTCGCGGCCTAACCCTGGTTCCAGCGGTGCTCATCCTGCTCTTCACCAGCAACCCAAGCCAGGTGCTGCTGCTGAGCCAGGTGTTGTTGTCGTTCGGCTTGCCGTTCGCTCTAATTCCGCTGGTCTACCTGACCTCGCAGAAAAACCTCATGGCTGAAATGGTCAACAAGAAGCGCACGGTTCTGCTTGGCATTGCGATAGCAATCGCTTTAGTTGTCTTGAACCTAAAGCTGGTTCTGGATTCCGTACTCGGCTTCTTTGCCTAGGAACACGCGAAACCCTAGAAGCGCGAGCGGATAGCCCAAAGGTCTGGAAACACCGGGCGAAACAGGGTTGAAGCCAAATAGCCGACTCCTGAAGAGCCTCCCGAGCCCATCTTGTGACCGATGGTTCTCTCGACCATCTTTACGTGACGATAGCGCCACTCTTGAAGGCCTTCATCCAAGTCAACAAGTCGTTCGCAGATAGCGGCGGCATCGTGGTCTTCGCGGTGAACTGTGAGCAGCACATCCTGGACGCCCTCGTGGGCCTCATAGCCCACGGTGACATCGCGGCTCAGGACTTCAGCCGGAATCTCGTGACCGCGGCCAGCGAGATAGGCAAGGGCGCTATCCCACAGAGCCGGGCGGCTCATTGCTGCCTCAACGCGTGCGCGCGCTGGCGAGCCAGGGATTAGGTGCTCAGCCATGCCCATGCCGGTGTGCTTCTCAGCGCTGGCACCGGCTTGGTCGCGACGGCCGAGAACTGCTTCGAACTCGCGGAACTGCGCCGACTGGAACCCGCTCGAAGACTGAAGGCGACCTCGGAAAGTGTTGAACTGCAGGGGCGTCATGGTCTCGAGAATATCCAGCTGACCCACGCAGGTTTTCATGATGGTTCGCACGCGGCCAAGGATGGCTAGTGCACGGTGGGTTTCACCGCGAGCCAAGACCTTTTGCAGTTCTGCGACTTCGTGCAGCATCTGCTTGAACCAGAGCTCATAGGTCTGGTGAATGATGATGAAAAGCATCTCATCGTGTTCGCCATCAGACTCAGGCTGCTGAAGTTCGAGGAGCTCATCGACCTTCAGATAGGAAATGTAGGTGATGGCCTTTTTATCGGTCTCGCCCATTAGGTGACGCGGCTTCCGTTGTCTTCGACCTCGAGATATTTCTTCGATGCGACGAGGTCGCGCATGCGAGCCATGCCATCCCAGATTTCGGTATAGCTGGTTGGCAGTGGCGCCATCGCCAAACGAATCGAGTCAGGGGTGCGATAGTCGGGCACGACATTGGCGAACTTGCGCATGCCGGCTGCGATCTTCTTGGCGTCTGGGTGACCCACGGTGATGTGGCCGCCACGACGATGTGCTTCGCGAGGGGTCAGCAGGGTGAAACCGAGTGGTGCTAACCAGGAGTCGAAGAGGTCAAGAATTAGCTGGCTTCCGGCCGCTGCCTTCTCGCTGATTGCCTTCATGCCCGCTTCTTCGATCATCGCGTAAGCCGCTTGCATCACGCGAATGCCGATGATTGACGGGCTCGCAATCTGGAATCGTCGAATGCCTTCGGCAACTTCGAAGAATGGGCCCATTTCGAACTGCTTGTCGTTAGCAAACCAGCCCTGGATGGTTGGCAAAACTTCGGCCTGCATGCGCTTGGCCACATAGAGCCAGGCCGGTGAACCCGGGCCCGAGTTGCCGTACTTATAGGTGCAGCCGACGGCAAGGTCGACACCCCACTCGTCAAAGCGCAGGTCGATCGCGCCGGCGGCGTGAGACGCATCCCAGACCACAAGACCACCGTGTGAGCGCACTAGGTCGGTGATGCCCTTGATGTCTGGTCGGCTGCCCGAGCGGTAGTGAATTGCCTGAAGTGTGACCAGGGCGACGTCATCGTTTAGGTGTGGCGCCAAGGTCTCCGGAGAGATTAGTTCGCAGTCGGCCTCGACCTCAACCGAACCTGGACCGCCAGAGCCGTCGTTGTTCAGAGTAACCAAGTTGAGTCCGAAGTCCTTGGCGATTCCGGCAAGGATGTAGCGGTCGGTCGGGAAGTTTGAGGCGTCGATGATGATGGTCTTGCGGCCCGGGCGAGCTTTGATCGCTGCCAAACACATCTGGTAGAAGTTCACCGAGGTGGTGTCTTGAACCAGGGTCTGACCTTCGGCTGCACCCAGCACCGAGCGGCCCAACAGGTTGCCGGCAGCCTGCGACTCGTCGATCCAGTGTGACCAACCGTCAACCAGCTCGCGGCCCCATTCATTGGTCAGAAAGTCATGAACTCCCGAAATAGCCGCAAGTGGCAGTCGGCCAAGTGAGTTGCCGTCTAGATAGCAGAGTTCAGGGTCGCTGATTTGAAACTGCGCCTTGTATTTAGCCAGTGGGTCACTGGCATCGAGGGCTTCCGCATACGAGCGTTCGGTTGGTAGAGCCATGGGGCACACCTTTCAACATTGAAATTCTTTTCTAAGAATACAAGGATGAGGTGCCGCCCAGCGCCCGCCGCTGAGGAGTTAGACCAGAAGCTGTTGCTTGGCTAGCTTCTTGTAGAGCGGAGTTGAGACGACTAGCTCGCTGTGGGTGCCAACGCCGATCACCTTGCCGTGCTCTAGAACGATGATCTGATCGCTATCGACCACGGTTGATAGGCGGTGGGCGATTACTAGCAGTGTGCGGTTCTTGGCGACCGAGTCAATAGCATCGCGCATTCTCTGTTCGTTCAAGCCGTCAAGTGAAGAAGTCGACTCGTCGAGAAGAAGGATCGGTGGCGCAGAAAGTAGTGCTCGGGCAATGGCCAAACGCTGGCGCTCGCCGCCTGAAAGCATGATTCCGTTCTCGCCAACTTCGGCATCGAGCCCGCGACTATCCCGTTCTAGAACCTCGGTGAGGTTCACCTCGGCCAGGACGGCGGTTAGCTGTTCATCCGTGGCATCCGGAGAACCGATCATGAGGTTGGCCCGCAGTGAACCGGCAAGCACCGGTGCGTCCTGCTCAACATAACCAATCTGTGCTCGGAGGGCACTGCGACTGATGTCGGTGACCGGCTGACCGTCTAGAAGAAGTCTTCCGGCTGATGGCTCATAGAAGCGCTCGATTAGCGAGAAGATGGTCGACTTGCCGGACCCGGATGGACCAACCAAAGCCACGCGAGAACCACGGGGAATGGCGAACGAAACCTGGTCGAGAACTTCGCGACTCTCCGGGGTCGGGTTCTCTTCAGTGGCCGGCGGAGCGGCATAGCCGAATGACACGTTTTCAAACTCAAGCGCAGTCTGGTTCACGGCCGAAGCCTTCGCCGAATTGCGGGCCTCCGCCTCGGTCTCTTCGAGCGGAACATCCAAGATCTCTTGGATTCTTGCCAACGCACCCAGCCCAGATTGAACTGAGCTGTAGGCGCCAAATGCCTGGCCAAGCGGTCGAATCATCTGGAACATCAGCAGGATGAACGTGATTAGGCTGGCCACCGAGGTAGAGCCAGTGGCGACACGATAGCCGCCCACACCGAGAACCACGATGAAGGCACCGTTCATGGCCAAACCGGCAATCGGAGTAATCATCGCGTTGATGCGAGCGATCTTCACACCCTGAATAAAGGCCTCGCCGGCATCCTTGGCGATCGAATCGCTTTCACGTGTTTCGGCGCGAGCCGCACGGATGGTGCGAACTGCAGAGAGGGCGCGATCGACTGCGGCCGACATGTCGCCGACGCGCTGCTGTGCCTTGGTGGTTGCCGAACGAACCTGTCTTGCGGTCACCGAAATCGAAGCGATGGCAACGACCACCATGATCAAGGTGAGCCCGAGAAGCAACGGGTCGATGATTGCCATTGCAATCAGAGATCCCACGAAAATCAAGATTCCACCGACGGCGTCTACTAGACCCTGGGTCAGCACCGCACGCAACAGAGTGGTGTCTGAGCCCACGCGCGAGACCAGATCGCCGGTTCGTCGCAGGTCATACTCGTTGATTGGAAGCTTCAATAAGCGGTGTGCCAGCTTCTGTCGAGCCGAAAGGACAACGCCTTCGCCGGCCTTGGCCAGCACGTAGTACATAAAGCCGCCGATTACCGCGCTGCCAAGAACCACTGCGACCAACGCGAAGACCAGGCCGCCGAGGTCGGCGCCTGATTGAACGGCGGTGATTACCTGACCAACCACAAGCGGTTGGGCCAGGCTGATAGCGGCACCGAGGACCGAGAGCGCCATGGCAATCCAGAGGGCAGTCTTGTGCTCAAGTAGGTAGGGAACCAGCTGAGAAAACTTTGCTTTTGGTCCGTTGTCTTTTGGTGCCAGTCCTCGACCGCGACCGCGGCCACCCATCATGCTCATGTTCTTATTAACTCGGTTCTTCTAGGTGAGGATTCCCAAAAATAGCTTCGTTCAACAGGTAGTTGTTTGAGAACCTATTGAAATCTACGCTCTCAAGCGCGGCCAATGCTTGGGGGTGCAAAACTCTCAGGAACATCACGGTCGAGTTCGGCTTTCGCTCAAACTCGGTTCGAACCTTGCCGCAGCCAAAACCAAAGATGGTTAGAGCCACGTCCGCTGCGGCCGGGTCACACTTTTCGATCAACCCAAGGTCTTGAACCTTCACCAGCGACCTTAGTTCACTGCGACGCTGCCAAATCTGAAAGCAGGTGCTCAGACTTGTTCGTTTCGACAGGCGCTCGCCGGATTCATCGACATAGTCAACCAGGATGTCGTGATCGGCCACCA
>JBDLUE010000077.1:0-5053 GCA_039805505.1 Actinomycetota bacterium | reverse complement strand
CCTACGCCTACTTCTTCTATGCCCCGGATAAGCCACTGACCGAAACCGCGCACGACCGTTTGGCGACCATCGCTCAGAACAACGAGCTTGGCGGCGGCATGCAGATTGCAATGAAGGACCTAGAGATTCGCGGTGCCGGAAACCTTCTCGGCGGAGAGCAGTCAGGCCACATCGCCGGTGTCGGTTTCGACCTCTATCTGCGCATGATTGGCGAGGCTGTTGCCGACTTCAAGGGCGAAAAAATCGAGGCTCCGGCAGAGCTCAAGCTCGAACTCCCGGTCGACGCACACATCCCAAGCACGTATGTCGACTCAGAGCGTTTGCGCCTTGAGGCATATCACAAGCTGTCCGCGGCTTCGGGGGAGAAGGGCTCGCGAACTCAGCTCGACGCCATCCTTGCCGAACTCGAAGACCGCTATGGAACCGCGCCCGAAGCGGTTCGCAACCTGATCGAGGTCACCGAACTCCGTCAACAGGCAAACCGCCTCGGGTTGAAAGACTTCAACGTTCTCGGTCTCCAGGTGAAGCTGCAGCCGGTCGACCTAACCGAAGCACAGCAGGTTCAGTTGACCCACCTGTTCCCTGGGGCTCGCTATCTGCAATCGGCTCAGACCTTGATGGTTCCTGCCCCGCGAGATGCTAACTTCGAACCACTGCGCGATAAACCAATCATCGATTGGGCTTGGGCTTTCTTGGCCCGGGTTTTCCCGCCGGTTCCACCGACCACCGATAACGACAAGGCAGCAAAATGACCCAACTAGATGATTTGATTGCCGTTGCTCACCAGTTGCGCGCCCCGGGCGGTTGCCCTTGGGATGCCGAGCAGACTCACAACTCGCTGACCAAGTACCTGCTCGAAGAGACCTACGAGCTGATTGATGCAATCGAGTCAGGCGACCGCGATGAAGTCATCGAAGAACTTGGTGACGTGCTCTATCAAGTTATTTTCCACAGCGACCTCGGCTCAACCGGAACGCTAGGCGAGAAGTTTGATATCGAGGATGTCGCCCGAGTTTCGGCTGCCAAGATGAAGGGTCGCCACCCGCATGTTTTCGGCAACGCCGAAGAGCTCGAAAAATATGCTGCCAAGACCGGCGATGACGTGATGGTCAACTGGGATGACCACAAGAAGAAGGAAAAGCCTCACCGCCAGTCCGTCTTGGATGGCATTCCACAGGCCATGCCTGCACTTGCACTCGCCGACAAAATCATCGGTAAGGCCGAGAAGATCGGTTTGCTGGATGCGGATGCACCTGGTCCGTTCACCGTAACCAGCGAAGCAGAGCTCGGCGCAATCTTGCTGGCCATCGTTTCATCTGGTCGCGCAGCAGGCTTTGACTCAGAGCGCGCGCTTCGCGAGGCGGTTCGCGAGCTTCAGGTTGAAATCCGCGAAGTTGAGATCGAAGATGGCTTCGACGCCGGTGTGATTGCTGTTCCAGCCGACGAGAACTAGTCAGGGCACTCCTAGGCTTCGCTCAGGCTTTACCCAGACTCCTGTGGTCTAGTGGAGATTGCACACGAAAACTGAGGGAGAAACCGCATGTTCAACGTCGAACCACGCGACTCTGAAGAGTCGCAGTACGAGTATGACGAACCAAAGAAACCTCTCACCCCGCGACAAATAGCAAACTACGCACTAGTTGCAACAGGCGCCGTCGCTTCGGTTGCATTCGGCTTGCAGGTCGTTGGCCCTGCGGTGGCTAGCGCGATGTACCCCTCTTCAACTCAGGTAGAGTCTGCGAATCCATCACCTGGCGTCCAGGCTTCAAGTGCAGCTCCGGCGGGCTATCCAGAATCTGCAAACTCATCTGTGAGCACCAACAGCCAAGAATATTTTGTCGCTAACCTAGGCGTCGCTCCAGCATCACTTGCCGGAGTCACAGCGGTTGCAGCAACTCCATCGGCAGCCGCAACTCAAATTCAGCTTCCTTCAGGTGCACCCTCCTTCGGCAACCTTTCTAGCGCAACTCCAAGCGGCGGATCAATGGCTTCCTGGGGCGCGGGCTCCGGCGAAGACGACGAAGATGATGACCGCGACGATGATGATGACCGCGGTGATGACGAAGACGAAGACGACGACTAGTCCGCTGGTCTGACAGACTCTTTCTATGACCGTTACAGCCGAGACCTCGATTCTGATCTTTGATGGCGACTGTGGTTTTTGCACCACAACAGCGAACTTCATTGAAAAGAACTCAAGCGCCAAGATCGACGCCCAGCCATACCAGTGGGCAAAACTCGGTGACTTCGGGCTTACCGAAAAGGAAGCGGCCGCCAAGGTTCAGCTAATCTCGGGCGGAAAAATTTACGCCGGCCACCACTGCATGGCAAAGCTCTTGCTTCTGCAACCAAACCGATTTTTGAAGTTCATCGGAGCGGTCATGGTCATGCCGGCCGTTGACCCGATCAGCTCCAAGGTTTACGACTGGGTGGCTGCAAATCGCCAGAGCTTTCCGGGTGGCACCCCGGCTTGCAAGATGCCCAAAAAAGACTAGATTTTCAGCATGGATGAAAAAGTCAAAGGTCCAGCTTCATACTTTCCTTCAATCGAAAAGAAGTATGGCAAGCCAATCGATTTCTGGATGAACGAAGTAGCCAAGGTTGGTGGCTTGGCCCACATGGAACAGGTCGCATTCTTGAAGACCGAGCACGAGATGGGTCACGGTCACGCCAACGCGATCGTTGCCTATTACCGCGCCAAGAACGCATAGCCAAACCTCCGAAGGCATCCGTGCCCGTGTGGCAAACTTGATGCATGGCTAAAGACGTGCACCCACCTCGCGGAATGCGCGATTTCCTTCCACTTGAGAAGACTCGTCGCGACCAGGTTTTGACCACCATTCGCGAGACCTACCTTGGCCACGGCTTTCAGGAGATTGAAACGCCAGCCCTCGAAGACCTTGAGCGTCTGACCTCTGGTCAGGGTGGTGACAACGAAAAGCTTGCCTTCCGCGTCATGAAGCGCGGTGCCGAACTCGAGAGTGCTCTTGCCTCTAACAACGGCGAAGACAACCTTGCCGACCTAGGTCTGCGCTATGACCTCACTGTGCCGCTAACCCGCTACTACGCGACCAACCGCGCCAAGTTGCCAACCGTTTTCAAGGCCCTGCAAACCGGGCCAGTATGGCGTGCCGAGCGCCCGCAAAAGGGTCGCTACCGCCAGTTCGTTCAGTGCGACATCGACATAATTGGCGACGCAAGCATCCTTGCCGAGATCGAGTTGCTCAACGCCTCACTCGACGCTCTTACCGCAATCGGGTTGAACGATGCGACCATCCGTGTGAACCACCGAGTGTTGCTTGCCGACCTGCTCGAGCAGTTGGGTGTGCCAGAGGCTGGCAAGGGTTCCGCGATGATCACCATTGACAAGCTCGACAAGATTGCTGCCGAAGGTGTCGTTGCAGAGCTCGCTGAGAAGTTCGATGCCGGCGTTGCCGAGCGCGCTGCAGCCTGGTTGAACGCGATTGCTGGCAACCTTCCGATTCCAGCCGAACTAGCCGAAATTTTCGACGCCATCGAGGCCCGCTTCGGTTCCGGACGCCTTCGTTTCGACCCAACTCTGGTTCGCGGCATGGGTTACTACACCGGAACCA
This sequence comes from Actinomycetota bacterium, assembly GCA_039805505.1. Classification (GTDB taxonomy): domain Bacteria; phylum Actinomycetota; class Actinomycetes; order Actinomycetales; family Microbacteriaceae; genus Rhodoluna. The sequence goes on along the minus strand of JBDLUE010000077.1, from coordinate 1,460 downwards.
TCTTCGAGATCGAGCACCCAGAATCGGGCTCATCAATCGGTGGTGGCGGTCGCTACGACGGCATGGTCGGTCGTTGGTTGGGCACGGATGCTCCGGCAGTGGGCATCTCAATCGGATTCGAGCGTGCGGTTGACCTGGTTGAGGCCAATGTCGATAACAGCAAGTCGTTGGTGTTGGTTCTAGACAGCGCAAACCCATCCGTGATCGGCAACGCGCTAAATGTTCAGCAGCAGGCAATCTCTGCTGGATACCGAGTTCGTCTTGAGCAGCGCCCAAAGAAGCTCAACCTGTTGCTCGACAGCATGGCTGAACAGGGCTTCGGATCGTTTGCCGCGGTGGGTGAGGAGTTTGTGAATTTCGCCGACTTGACGCTTCGCAGCATCGCCAACTAGCCCGTAACTCGGTAAACTAATACACATTACGACGACGTTTTTTAGCGCCGTCTGGCGCGTCTAAACCGCCCCAAACAAGGAGACATATTTTGTCAATCATTGAAGCCATTGGCGCTCGCGAAATCCTAGACTCACGTGGAAACCCAACCGTTGAGGTTGAGGTTCTTCTAGAAGACGACAGCTTCGGCCGCGCAGCCGTTCCGTCGGGTGCATCAACCGGTGCATTCGAAGCACACGAGAGCCGCGATGGCGACAAGGGTCGCTACCTAGGCAAGGGTGTTCAGAACGCAGTTAAAGCTGTTGTTGAGACCATCGACGAGGCTCTAGTTGGCTTCGACTCACAGGACCAGCGTCTAGTTGACGCAGCCCTTCTTTCACTAGACGGCACCGCAACCAAGTCAAACCTCGGCGCAAACGCCATCCTTGGTGTCTCAATGGCAAACGCTCGTGCAGCTGCCGAGTCAACCGGCCAGCCGCTATACCGCTACCTAGGTGGCCCAAACGCACACACCCTGCCTGTTCCACTAATGAACATCATCAACGGTGGCGCACACGCTGACACCGGTGTTGACATCCAGGAATTCATGATCGTTCCTCTAGGCGCACCAACTTTCTCAGAGGCAATCCGTTGGGGCGTTGAGGTTTACCACGCGCTAAAGGGCTTGCTTCAGAGCAAGGGTCTAGCAACCGGTCTTGGCGACGAGGGTGGTTTCGCACCAGAGCTTCCAACCAACGCTGCTGCGCTTGAGCTAATTGCCGAGGCAATCGCGAAGGCTGGCTACAAGCTAGGCACCGACATTGCACTTGCGCTTGACGTTGCTGCAACCGAGTTCTATTCAGAAGAGACCAAGAAGTACACCTTCGAAGGTCAAGAGCGCACCGGCGACGAAATGATCGCTTACTACGCCGACCTAGTTGCTCGCTTCCCACTGGTTTCAATCGAAGACCCATTGGCTGAGGATGACTGGTCTGCCTGGACCAAGATGACCGCAGAGCTTGGTTCAAAGGTTCAGCTAGTTGGCGACGACCTTTACGTCACCAACCCAACTCGCCTGCAGAAGGGCATCG
>JBDLUE010000076.1:0-5093 GCA_039805505.1 Actinomycetota bacterium | reverse complement strand
GCTCCATCGATTGCCTTACGAAGCGCGTTGACAAGCTCCATAATCTTTGCGACACCGACGTTGAACTTGAAATTCTCGATTAGCGGGCCAAAGTCGCGAAGGAACGAGTGGGTCGCCTTGCGAAGCTCGGCGTTACCGCCAACCGCCGGGGTTCCCGGAGCAGACTTCACGTCGTTTGCTGCACGCCAGGCGCGAGCCAGGAACTTAGCCGAACCAGCAGGCGAAACATCAGCCCAGTCAATGTCTTCCTCTGGCGGGCCGGCGAACGACATGGTCAGACGGACGGCATCTACACCGTGCTCGTCTAGCTGCTCGCTCAGCGCAACCAGATTGCCGCGCGACTTTGACATCGCGCTTCCACCCATCAAAACCATTCCCTGGTTGAGCAAGCGAGTGAATGGCTCCTCAAAGTCGAGGTAGCCGAGGTCGTGCAGAACCTTGGTCACGAAACGCGCGTAAAGCAAGTGCAGAATCGCGTGGGTTACGCCACCAACATACTGGTCAACAGGAGCCCACGCCTTGGCCTCATCAACCGGGAACGCAACCTCGGTTGAGTTTGGCGATAGGAAACGCAAGAAATACCAGGATGAGTCGACAAAGGTATCCATGGTGTCTGTGTCTCGCTTGGCAGGCATTGCACACTTAGGGCAGGCTACGTTTACCCAGTCGGTCGCTCCGCCAAGTGGTGAAGTTCCCTTTGGCTTGAGGTCTAGTCCTTCGGCTGATGGCAATAGGACAGGCAGCTGATCTGCAGGGACCGGCACCTCGCCACACATCTCGCAGTGGATGATTGGAATCGGGGTGCCCCAGTAGCGCTGGCGAGAAATCAGCCAGTCGCGGAGGCGGAAGTTCTTGGTCTTCTTGCCCTTGCCATTGCTCTCTAGGATGGCGGCAATCTTGTCGATAGCCTCTAGCTTGTCCAACCCGTTCAAAGGGCCAGAGTTGATTAGGGTTCCGTTGCCAGTGGTCGGCGCTTCGCCCGTTGCCGGGTCAATTGAAACGCCCGACTCATCCTTGACGTCAACAACTGTTCGGATCGGAAGGTTCATCGCCTTGGCGAACTCAAAGTCGCGCTGGTCGTGCGCAGGGACCGCCATGATTGCACCGTGACCATAATCAGCCAAGACGTAGTCCGAAGCCCAAATCGGGAGCTTCTCGCCGTTGACCGGGTTGATTGCGAAACGACCAAGGTCTACGCCGGTCTTTGGGCGATCAGTGGCAAGTCGCTCGATATCGTTCGACTGCTTGACCATCTCTAGATAGTCGGCGAAAGCCTTCTGAATTTCTGAGTTTGAATCGGCGGCGAGTTCGGCTGCAAGCGCGCTGTCGGCGGCAACGACCATAAATGTCGCGCCAAATAGAGTGTCTGGTCGGGTGGTGAAAACTGTCACCGGTTCGGTGCGACCTTCGATCTCAAACGCAACGTCTGCACCGTGCGAGCGGCCGATCCAGTTGCGCTGCATCGACAAAACCTTCGACGGCCAGTTTCCCTCCAGAGTGTCTAGATCATCGAGAAGGCGGTCAGCGTAATCGGTGACCTTGAAATACCACTGGGTCAACGCCTTCTTGGTAACCACGCTGTCGCATCGCTCGCACAAGCCCTGAACAACCTGCTCGTTGGCAAGCACAGTTTGGCAACTTGGGCACCAGTTCACGTTCGAGTTCTTGCGATAGGCAAGACCCTTGTTGTAGAACTCGAGGAACAGCCACTGGTTCCACTGGTAATAAATCGGGTCTGAGGTGACCAGCACGCGATCCCAGTCGAAAGAACAGGCGTAACGGCGCATGGATGACTTTTGCTGCGCGATGTTGTCGTAGGTCCAGCCCTTAGGGTCGAGGCCGCGCTTGATTGCTGCGTTCTCGGCAGGCAAGCCGAAGCTGTCCCAACCGATTGGGTGCATGACGTTGTAGCCCTTTTGGACCCAGTAGCGCGAGATTACGTCACCCAGCGCGTAGGCCTCGGCGTGCCCCATGTGTAGGTCGCCAGAAGGGTATGGGAACATGTCCAGCACATACTTCTTTGGGCGGGTGTCGCCCTTATTACCTGAGGCAAAAGGACGCAGCTCATCCCAGACTGGAAGCCACTTTTCTTGGATGGCGGCTACGTCGTATTCGTTTTCGGCCATTTCGGGCGCGTTTTGCTCAGTCATTTACTCGCTTTTCGTGAAATCTCTGGGTCTGTAAACCCTTAGGTAAAGGTTACCAATCAAGCCCAAGGGTCTGCTGCGTTTAGAGCGGCAAGAAGGGCCTTAGCTTTCAGCTTCGTTTCTTCTAGTTCTGCCACTGGATCAGAGTCGATTGTGATGCCGCCGCCAACGCCGATGGTCGCACGCCCATCCTGGAAAATGATGCTTCGAATGGTCATCGCGAACTCTGCCGAACCTTCTGCGCCAAGGTATCCGAGGCAGCCTGAGTAGGTGCCGCGTGGGCCAAGTTCGAGTTCCTCGATAATCTCCATGGCGCGAATCTTTGGAGCACCGGTCATCGAGCCGCCGGGGAAGGCTGCAAGGATGGCGGACCAAGCGCTCTCCCCCTCGGCTAGCTCGCCGGTCACGGTGCTAACCAGCTGGTGCACAGTGGCGTAGCTCTCGATTTCGAATAACTTTGGCACTTTAACGCTGCCAACCTTGGAGACTTTGCCGATATCGTTTCGCATCAGGTCGACAATCATCAGATTCTCGGCTCGCTCCTTGGCATCAGATTGCAGCTCTCGAGCGATTTTGACGTCGTGTTCATCAGTTGCACCGCGTGGTCGGGTTCCCTTGATTGGCTTGGTGCTAACCATTCCAGACGCTTGAACCTTAAGGAACTGCTCCGGGGATGAAGACACGACCGCCAAGTCGACGGATTTGAAAAAAGTTGAATACGGCGCCGGGTTTGAGAGCCTGAGACGCAGAAACACGGCCAGCGGGTCTTCGCCTGTGTCCACCGTTAGTTCGTTGGTGAGACAAACCTGATAAACATCACCGATTGAAATGTGACGTTGGGCAGTCGAGATCATCGCCAGGTAGTAGTCAGCGGAGTGTCGCAATGAAGAGGTCGCTGTGGAAAGTTCGCTCGGTTGGGCGTGTAGGTAATTTGCCACCTGCCCTCCAGACAATCCGAGGCGAAGCAGCGCTGCGTGATGCCAGAAGTCGAAATCGCTCTGGCACTCGAACAAACCTATGAAGTACATGCCTTGAGATTGGTGATCGAACACAATCGCTCGGCTGGCCTCGAGGAACCGCTCTTCACCCTCGTAGGTCAAAGTGCCGACTAAACCCGGGCGCCAATCGAAAGGCAGCTCCAGGTTTGAGTGGAACTCCATCTTTGCAAGAGCCCTGGAGACCTCATCTTGATTGGTGATTCTCGAGTTCGGGATTGGATTTCCCGCCCCCATAACTGAGAAACGGTTTTCCGCAGCGAACTCGCGGTCAAGCCAAAACGCCGAAGGTTCCGCGGCGTAGAACTGCACGAAAACGTCAGCGGGATGGACCCATCCAGCGAGGTAGGCACTATGCAACTGCATGTTGTCTCCTGTGTGGATAGCGATTGGGTCGGGAATGAATCTTCATCTAGATTAGACGCAAAGGACCCGCTGGCAGGAGGTGCGCGATGACTGATGAAGTTCAGTTTTTCTGCTTTCGCGATGGCTCTCTTGTTTTGGTGACAGAAGCCCAGCAAACCGAGGTACAGCTCGAAGTTGCCGACAGTTGGCTGGTTGAGGATGGTCGAGCGAGAAGCCTCGACGCACACTTCGATCGCTTCGCCCGTTGGGTCGGTGAAGTTAGCCCGGATTGCACCCCGACACTCCCCGCATTCTTTGATGCTGTTCGAGCGCAAATCCCCCAAGTTGGCAGATGGTTTCCGCGAATTGAGTTCCACGCTGAGGCAGAGGCACCTCATCACCTATTTCTGCGACTTCGCAAGGCTCCAGAGCAACTAGGCGAAGTGATTCTTTGGACTTTTCCAGACGCAGACCCGAGGCAAAACCCATCCGTGAAGGGGCCGGACCTCAGCCTCGGTATGCAAATGCGTCGTAATGCAAAGATGCACGGCGCCGATGAAGCGGTGATTCTTAGCAAGGATGGCTTCATCCTGGAAGGCGCCCTGAGTTCTTTGGTGTGGTGGCGCGGCGACACGTTGTGTTCAAGCTCGGATGACTTGCCGTGGCTACCTAGCGTCACCCGAAACGAGATTTTTGGCATCGCAAACCAAATGGGTTATGCGACGAGAGCCGAACGTGTGAAACCAGCCGACTTGGTTGGCCTCGAGATTTGGGCTCTCAGTTCGCTACAAGGCATTCGAGTGGTGTCAGAGTGGGTTGACCTCGGTGGGCCGGTTGGAAAAGCAAGCCATTTCGATGCATTTAGCAAGAGACTGCGGATGCTGTCCACATCGATTAACTAGAACACGCAATCAGGGCAACTTCACAGCCAAACCGACTTAAGATTGAGCCGTGAATGACATTCTGAATTGGCTAATCGAAACCGTGCAGAGCGTGTCTCCCCTGCTTCGAAATCTTCTTGCCGGCTTTGCCATCATGTGCGAAACCTCGCTTTTCATTGGCCTGATCATCCCTGGTGACACCGTCGTTCTGGTTGCGTCTACCGGCGTAGTCGACATCCTAGATTTCTTCTTTTTGCTCGGTTCGGTTCTGCTTGGTTCACTGCTCGGCGAAACTATTGGTTTCTTTCTTGGGCGCTTCTTTGGTCCTCGCATTCGCAACAGCAAGTTGGGGCAGCGCTTGGGTGAGAAAAATTGGCAACTTGCCGACCGATTCGTCGAGCGTCGCGGCGGTATCGCAGTCGCCATTTCTCGTTTCTTACCGGTTCTCCACTCGCTCGTGCCAGTCGTCGCCGGCATGACGACGATGCGATACCGAGTATTCATCAGCTGGACGGTTGCCGCCTGTGCCGTTTGGGCAAGCGCCTATGTCAGCGTCGGCTACCTCGCGCGCAGCGCATACGAACAGATTGCGGGCCAACTCAAGTGGGGTGGCCTGGCTTTCGTCGCCATCATCCTGATTTTCATGATCATCGTCCACTTCGGCAAGCAGAAGCTTGAGATTGCGGCCGAGAAGATGGCTGAGGAGAAATAGTCATGTGCGGTCG
>JBDLUE010000075.1:0-5211 GCA_039805505.1 Actinomycetota bacterium | reverse complement strand
ATCCAGGCGCACCATCGATGAAAGTGACTCAATTTCAGCCTGTGACAAGACCAGGTCAACAGCCTTCACCATGCACCTGCACCATCCTGGCCTCGCAAAACGACGGCCTTGGCTACATCGTCAGCTGTGACTTTGTCTCGTCCAGACAGGTCGGCATTGGACCAAGCCATCCGTAGGCACCGGTCATAGCCCCGCATGCTTAGGTCACCTCGCTGCACGGCCTTGTCGAGCATTGTGGTGGCCGAAGAATCCGTGAGAAGTGTTTTTCTGAGGAAGGAACCGGGAACCTGTGAATTTATCGACCAAGGAGTGCCTGCAAGCCGCTTCTTTGCCCGCTCTCGAGCCTCGATTACGCGAGCTCTTATCTCAACACTCGACCTGCCGATCTGGGTAGCACCCAGACGAGCCAGGGCTACCTGAGCGGGGTTGGTTGGTTGCAACCTCAGGCGCACGTCAATGCGGTCGAGAAGTGGCCCAGAGAGTTTGGCAAAGTATGCGAGCCGAGCCGCGGACTGACAGACACAGGAGCGTCCGTTTCCAGTCGATTTTCCGCAGGGGCAGGGGTTTGCCGCCATCAAGAGTTGAAACCTCGCCGGGAACCTAGCCAAGCCGGCAGTTCTGCTGATCACCACGTCCCCCGATTCAAGCGGCTGGCGCAATGCCTCGAGAATTGGTCTCTGAAACTCAGGGGCTTCATCGAGGAACAAAACCCCGTGGTTCGCCAAAGACACTAAACCAGGGCGCGGCAGGCTCGCGCCGCCGCCAATCAGGGACGTCAGACTAGCGGTGTGGTGAGGCGCTTCAAAAGGTCGCTTGGAATTCAACTCAGAAATCGCCCTAGCCCCACCGGTTCCAACTATTGATCGAAGGGCACTCGTCTCAAGCGACTCTTCAAATGTCATCGGCGGAAGGATCGTGGGCAGCCGCTCGGCGAGCATGGTTTTGCCGACTCCTGGCGGGCCAACCATCAACATATGATGTCCACCTGCGGCAGCCAGCGTGAGGGCTTCGACCGCGGCATCTTGACCAACCACTTCGGAGATATCGAGTTCTGCTTCTAGCTCTTGGTTTGGGCTAGATTTCCTGCCCGCAAACCGCGCTAAGTCTCCCGCAGTCAAGGTTGCCCCGTGGAACTTTGCGACTTGGGCAAGATCTGCTGCGCCATAAACTGCGACGCCTTCGACCAAACCGGCCTCGTCAAGATTTTCCATTGGAACGATGACTTTGGTCCAGCCGGCAGCCTTAGCTGCCAGAACCGAGGGCAAAACACCCGGAACTCCCCGCAACGAACCATCCAGCCCCAGCTCCCCGAGATGAATGAATGCCGCAGCGGAGCTCGCCTGCAACTTGCCAGAAGAAGCCAAGATGGCAACCGCAATCGCCAAATCGAAGCTCGCGCCGCGTTTCGGAACCGAAGCCGGTGAAAGGTTCACCGTGACTCGGCGGCCGGGCAGCGCCAAACCGGAATTTTGAGCTGCCGCACGCACTCGATCTCGAGCCTCCGAAAGCGATGCGTCTGGAAGACCCACAAGAACAAACGCGGGCAAATTGCTGGAAATCTCGGCCTCGATCTCGATGATTGTGCCCGCTAGACCCAGCAGACTCACCGCGAAGGTTTTAGCCACCGGCATCAGAAAACCTCTTTGAGGTGCTCGATGTGGACCCGTCCGGCTGTGACCAGCACAGCAATTGCATCCAAGCGCACTTTCGCGCCCGAAACCTGCTTAGCTATGCACCAATCCGCGACCAACCGGCGCATCCTCGCAACCTTGTTTGCCGTTATCGCTTCAAATGGGTGACCGAAGCCCGAGCCGGATCTTGTCTTCACCTCGACGAAAACCAGACGGTCTTTATCTTTGGCCACCAGGTCAATTTCACCGACCGATGAGCGCCAGTTTCGGTCGATTATTTCGTAGCCACGCTCTTGGAGGTAGCTTGCCGCTCGATCTTCGCCATATCGGCCTAAGTCTTGTCTGAGATTCATACCCATGAATCTGTCTCACGAGCGATACAGCTCGAGACGAAGCACGCCGATTTGTTTAGAACTACGGACTATTTGTCGGCTGTGGAAAAAGGTAGAGAGTTACTCCCCGACTGCGAGTTCCTTAGGAATGTCGAATGCCTTGCCCGAGAGCTCCTCAACGTTGACATCTTTGAAGGTCAGCACGCGAACGTTCTTCACGAATCGGTCGGTGCGATAGATGTCCCACACCCAAACATCAACCATGTTTAGCTCGAAATAGAAATCGGTTGGGGTGTCAACGCGAACCAGAGTTACTTCATTGGCTAGATAGAAACGACGTTCGGTCTCAACCACATACTTGAACGTGGCCACGACGTCTTTGTACTCGCGATAGAGAGCAAGCTCTGCCTCGCGGTCGTAGTCGTCGATTTCGTTTTCGTCCATGGAAACAGTCTATTCCTCGAATGAAAGCTGCCCGTCGCCCAGTATTTTGGTCAGCCAAGTATCTTGGTTAGCCACGTATGCCGGTGCTCAGCGGACGGACCGGCGGTCCTGATTGCCAGGATGTGTGCCTCAGACGCATAACCCTTGTGTCCATCGAAACCAAATTCAGGGTGATTTGCGGCCAGGTCAATCATCAAATTGTCACGCTCCACCTTCGAAATCACGGACGCAGCAGCAACCGAAACGCAATCGCGGTCGGCTTTAGTGCGGACAATGACTGGGATGCCCGAGGCTTTAGCCCCAAGCCAGTTGTGCGAACCGTCGAGGATGATGATCGCACCGTCTTGTGCGATTGCCTGCCTCAAGGAGGCATCAAGCAAGAGCGAATCTAACGCCCTCCCCGCAGATAAGGCCAGCGCGTTGACGATGCCTTTGGTGTCAATTTCGTTCGCCGAGGCCATTCCGACTGCATAACCCGACACCCAGGATTGAACCGGTGCCAGGATTTCGTGTCGAGCTTTCTCGCTCAGAAGTTTCGAGTCTTTAAGGTTGCTCGGCCACGCCTGCCCGACCCGTGCGTCCCTTGAATCTAGCAGTGCAACGCCCACGGCCACTGGCCCGGCAATAGCGCCGCGGCCAACCTCATCCATGCCGATTATGAATCGAGCGCCCGAGGCCCAGAGCTCGCGTTCGAGATTAAGGGTTGGGAACGTCTTTGAAGACATCTGCGAAGTTATCCAGCCAAATCCAGTGCTCAACCGGCCAGGTGATGATGAATGCTCGGCCGACGATGAACTGTTTGCCGACGAAACCCTTGCTCGGCAGATCGCCGTGGAACCTAGAGTCTTCGCTGTTCGGGCGATTGTCGCCCATGACCCAGATTGAACCCTCTGGAACAACAACATCGAAAGTCTTCTCCGACGGCTTCACGCCTTCAGCGATGTATGGCTCGTTGATTGCTTTGCCGTTGATGGTTAGCTTGCCATCAACGTCACAGCAAACGACGTGGTCGCCACCAATGCCGATTACTCGCTTTACGAGATGCTGACTGCTGTCAGGTGCGATCAACCCGAATGACGAAAGGAACCAATCTGAGACGGCCTCGACCGGGTTCTGAGGTTCGGTTGAAATCGTTCCTAGCCAGCCGCCCGGATCCTTGAAAACAACAACATCGCCTCGCTGGATTGGAATCAGGTTAGGCACCAGCTCGTTCACCAGGATGCGGTCGTCGATCCGAAGGGTTTCAAGCATCGAACCCGAAGGCACGAAGAAAGAGCGCAACAGGAAAGTCTTGATTAAAAGAGAAAGCACCAACGCTGACCCGACGATCACAAGCAGGTCGATCAAGAAAGAAACAAAGATGTTCTTTCTGAACCGATTCCACTTGGAGCCGGGGTGGCGTGGTGCTTTTCTATTCGGGCTTAGAAACTGCCCAAGGTTTGTCATGGCTTAAGTGTAAGCAGGCCAGATTAGTTCTTGGCGTCGCGCTTCTCGGCGATCTTTGCCTTCTTGCCGCGTAGGTCGCGTAGGAAGTAAAGCTTCGCACGGCGGACGGCACCGCGGGTTAGAACTTCGATCTTTTCGATAACTGGTGAGTGAACCGGGAAGGTACGCTCTACGCCGACCTGGAAAGAAACCTTACGAACGGTGAAGGTCTCGCGAACTGATTCGCCCGACTTGCGGATAACGATGCCCTTGAAAACCTGGACACGGCTGCGGTTACCTTCAATGATGTTTACGTGAACGTTCACCGTGTCACCAACGCGGAACGCTGGGATGTCGGAACGAAGTGACGCTGCGTCGACTGAGTCGAGAATGTGCATTTTGAATCCATCTCTGTTACTGCACGCAGGTCAACAACGGGTAAGTGTTTGATGATTTGTGTTCATGTGCCTAACTCCCCTGCGGCAGAGCATTCAAGGCGAACAACCTGTTTATTCTAGCGGTTATCGGCTAGTCAGGCAATAAGTCAGGTCGAACGCGCTTGGTTCGTTCGATCTGCTGGTCTTTGCGCCACTTTGCGATCAATGCGTGGTTGCCGCTCAACAGCACGTCAGGCACCTCTAGGTCGCGCCAAACCGCTGGCTTCGTGTAGCTCGGGTATTCGAGAAGCCCATCCGAGTGTGACTCTTCGACCAGGCTCTCGGCATTTCCAATCACACCCGGGATGAGTCGGGCGGTGGCCTCAACCATTGCGATTGCGGCAACCTCACCGCCGTTCAAAACATAGTCGCCGAGGCTAATTAGGCGCACACGACCCTTGGTTGCCGCATAATCAACCACGCGCTGGTCAATACCCTCATAGCGACCGCACGCGAAAACGATGTGATCTTCTTTGGCAAGCTCGTATGCGGTTGCTTGCTTGAACTGTTCGCCGGCCGGCGAGGTGAAAATTATGGTTACGTTGCCATCGGCAGGGAGGATCTCGTCGAAGGCCTCGCCCCAGGGCTCCGGCTTCATGAGCATTCCGGCGCCGCCGCCATACGGGCTGTCGTCTACGGTCTTGTGCTTATCGTGAGTGAAATCACGAAGGTCATGCACGCGTAGGTCGATGATTTCTTTTTCGCGGGCTTTGCCCAGCAAGGAAATATCTAGAGCCTTGAAGTACTCCGGAAAAATCGAAATAGCATCAATGCGCAAGATTAAGCCTCGACTACCTCTTCGAAGAGACCGCCTGGTGGGGTAATGGTTACCTCACCCTTGTCGATGTCTACGGTCGGTACGAATGCCTTGATGAATGGAAGCAAAACTTCTTCGGTCTCAGTCTTCACTGCTAGGCAGTCTTGAGCTGGCAGGTGGTCGAC
>JBDLUE010000074.1:0-5235 GCA_039805505.1 Actinomycetota bacterium | reverse complement strand
TATCCAAAGACCGAGTCTGGCGCCATGAAGATGCGCGTCGGTGTTGGTGGCAGCCCTGAGTCTGTCCTTCGCGCAGCGCGCCTGGGAATTCCGATGGCCCTTGCCATCATCGGTGGCGACCCTGCCCGCTTCGCACCATACGCAAACCTTTATTACGAAGCGCTTGAGAAGTTCGGCAACAAGCCGCTACCGATTTCTATCCACTCTCCTGGCCACATCGCAGCCACCGATGAAGAAGCGCGCGAGTTGGTCTGGCCTTACTACGAAAAGTTCATCGATCGCCTAGGTCGCGAACGAGGATGGGGCCCAGCTAGCAAGGGTCACTTCTTGCAAGAGGTCGAACACGGTTCGCTCTATGTTGGTTCACCTGATTCTGTGGCGGCAAAGATCGCCCACGCAATCACATCGGTTGGCGCTTCTCGTTTCGACATGAAGTTCGACAACGGCCCAGTGCCTCACGTGCACCTGATGAAGTCGATTGAACTTTATGCAACCGAGGTTGTTCCTCGCGTTCGCAAGTTGCTTGCCGAAGAGCAGGTAAACGTATTTGACTCTGCTTTTGGCAACCTTGGCTAACTAGCGAGCAAGTGGCAGGCGAATCTCGGTTCGCAGACCACCTAGGTCGCTCTTCTCGAGCTTCACTTCGCCACCGTGCTTGCGAACAATCGCGGCCAGGATGCTCATGCCAAGACCAGAGCCACCCGATTCACGTGACCGTGAGTTGTCGAAGCGCTGGAAGTGGTTGATGCCGGCAGCATAGAACTCTTCGGGCAGGCCTCGTCCGCCATCGTCGAAGCTAAGCACGGCAAACAGGGCATCTTCGCTGCGAAGCGAAACGCGCAACGAATCGGTCACCAATGTGTGGCGGCGAATGTTTGAGGTTAGGTTCGCCAGAACCTGAAGCACCAAGTCGCGAGCACCCAAAACCATGACGTTTGGCTCAATCGAAACCACGACCGGGCGGGTCGGTTGCAAGATTCGCAGGTCATCAACGGCAGTGCCAACCACGGCCGACAAATCAATCACCGATAGCTCGCTCATGATCTTGGTGTCGGTCTTGGTTTCGCCAAGTTCTGCGAGCAGCAGTAGGTCGCGAATCAACGCATCCATGCGGTTAGCTTCAGAAAGCATTCGCTCGTATGCGCGAGCGGTTTGCTCGGCGCCAGCATCGGGGTTCTTCTGCAGCAACTCGACATAGCCCTTGATGACGGTTAGGGGAGTGCGAAGTTCGTGTGAGGCATCACCCAAGAAGGTCTGCATGTTCTGTTGGGTGTCGCGCTCGAGTTCGATCGATGTCTGTAGCGATTCAACCATGTGGTTTAGAGCCCGGGCCAAACGATCGACTTCAGACTGGCCGTTGCTCAGGGGCAGCGGCACATTGGTCTCGCCGTCGGCAATTAATCCGGCGGCATCAACGAGGCGCGAGATCTTGCGAACGTCACGGCGGATGAACATCACGATGGCAGCAGCGCCAAACAGAATCGAACCGAGAACAAACCAAAGCAGCAGGCTGATGTTGCCATCGCGGCTGGCAATCTGTGACTCCAGCGAAGTCGCAAACAGTAGGTATTCACTATCTGGCAATGCAACGGTTCGCAATCGATAGGTGGCGGTGCCGCCCTCGAAAACTGTGATGCTTTGGTCTACTGCCGATTTGAGAACTGAGAATTCCGGAGTTTTTGTGATCTCAACTGACCCCGGATTCAGCGAGAGCAGGTCGCCATTCAAGGTCAAAAACGAGACGTTCAGGCTGATCGCAGCTGTGTCGGCTGCCAGCAACGCCGAGCTAATCGGGTCTCCGGTTGTCTTCGCCGCTTGGTTGGCTGCAACCGATAAGGCGTCATCCACGCGAGCGATGTCAGAGTCAAACGAAGTGGTGACAGCGAAACCGCCAATGGCCACAGAGACCAAAGAAATGATTGTGGCCGTCGCGATAGACAGCCGAGTCTGAAGCTTCATCTCAGTTATGCCGGATCGGTTGCTTCAGCAACTATTTGGAACCCAATGCCGCGAACGGTCTTGATGCCCTCGTAGTTGTCAGTGTGCAACTTCTTGCGCAGATATGAAATGTAGGTGTCAACCACGGTCGCATTCGCCGCGAATGCCATGCCCCAGACCACATCAAGAAGGGTGGCTTTGGTAACCACCTTGCCCTGCTTGATCATCAATTCATAGAGGAGTTTGAATTCGGTTGGCGAGAGATCGATTGGCTTGCCGTGCAGAGTCACCGAGTGTCGGTCTTCGTTCAAAACCACTGGGCCACAAATGATGTCTTCGGCCGACTTCTCGCCAGAGCCAATCGTGCGTCGAAGAATCGCAGCAATGCGCAGCATCAGTTCTTCAAGCCCGAACGGCTTGGTCACATAGTCGTCGGCGCCAAGGCGAAGACCGCGGGTGACATCGCCGCGCTCGCCGCGGGCGGTAAGCATCAGTGCCGGAGTCTCATCGCCGATTGCGCGCAGGCGCTCGAGCAGCTCATAGCCATCCATGTTTGGCATGTTGATGTCGCTGATGATCAGATCAACCGAGTTTTCACGCAGCCACTTGAGAGCCAAAAAGCCATCCGCCGCTTCAAAAGGTTCATAACCCGAGAGTCGCAGGGTGTCGCAAATCATGTCGCGAACTCCGGGTTCGTCATCGACTACAAGGATGCGTGCTGCGCTCATGCCTCAATGCTAGGGCTCGCATTCGGCAAACCCACCAAACTCCCAAGTCTCCCGAACCCTTTTCACATAAAACTCACAAAGTCACAGGCGCATCATTATTGAGCAGGTTGAGAAACCAGCAGTCCTTTCCAGAGGATCCAGATTCAAACCCAGTTCCACAAACTCCCAATAAGAAGGTTTATATGTTCAAGACCACAAGCAAGGCTCTTCTTGCCACCGCGGTTAGCGCCGCTCTGGTTCTTGGCGGCGTTTCAGCTAGCGCATTCGCAGCAGACGCCACCCCAGCTCCAACTGCATCACCAACCGCTAAGGCTCCAAAGGCTCCGAAGATTAACCCGAACAAGGTTGCTATGGATGCCTACCGTGCTGCCAAGGATGTCTTCAAGGTTGCACACGACAAGTTCAAGGCAGACAAGGGCACTTTCGAAGTGGCCATGGCTGCTCACAAAACTGCAATGACCACCTATGCAGCGGCTAAAAAGGTAATCGGTGACACTTTCAAGGCGGCAGTTGCAACTGCAAACACTGCCTACACCGCTGCTCTAGCATCAGCTACCACCGACGAAGCTAAGGCAGTTGCACTTGCAGCTCGCAAGGCTGCGGTTGCGGCAGCGGCCACCGTTCGCGACGCGGCTAACGCAGCTTTAGGTGCGGCACCGGCAAAGCCAGTTGCACCAACCCGCCCGGTCGCTCCGACCAAGCCTGAGCGCATCGAACCAACTCACGCACCAAAGTCAACCCAGGCACCAACCGCTCCATAACAGACTTACCTCCTAGTAAGACAGCTTTGCCCGAATGCGGATCCGGGCAGGGAATCAACAAAAGGCACCAACCTCAGGGTTGGTGCCTTTTGCCTTAAACTAAAGCAACCTCTTCATCGAAAGCGAGCCGACCATGGCCGAACACACATTCCTTCGTGGCCCAGCAGACTGGTGGCGTCAAGCCGTCGTCTACCAGATCTACCCTCGCAGCTATGCAGACCACAATGGCGACGGCATCGGTGACCTAAAGGGCATCACCTCGAGAGTTCCTTATCTCAAGGAACTCGGCGTTGACGCCGTTTGGCTCAGCCCGTTCTACCCATCCGAGCTTGCAGATGGCGGCTATGACGTTGCCGACTACCGCAACATCGACCCGCGAATCGGAACCCTCGAAGAGTTCGACACCATGCTCGAGACTCTGCATGCCGCAGGCATCCGTGTGTTTGTTGACGTGGTTCCAAACCACTCGAGTGACCAGCACGAATGGTTCCAGGCCGCACTCAAGGCACCTAAGGGTTCGCCTGAGCGCGACCGCTACATCTTCCGCGACGGTAAGGGCGAGAACGGCGAGATTCGCCCATCCGAGCTAGTGAGCCACTTCGGCCCAACCGCCTGGACGCGCATCACCGAGCCAGATGGAACCCCTGGCCAGTGGTACATGCACTTGTTCGCCAAGGAGCAGCCAGATTTCAACTGGGATAACCAAGAGGTTCGCGACGACTTCATCAAGACCGCCCGCTTCTGGTCTGACCGCGGTGTCGACGGCTTCCGCATTGACGTTGCCCACGCGCTGGTCAAGGACCTCAAGGATGGCCACCTGCCAGAGCGTTCGTCATACGACGTCAAGGTCATGAAAGATGACGGCACCGACGACATGTTCGACCGTGACGAAGTCCACGAGATCTACAAGACCTGGCGCCAGGTTTACAACGAGTATGACCCGCCGCGCGTTGCCGTTGCCGAGGCATGGGTGCACGCGAACCGCCGCGCTCGCTATGCAAGCACCGAGGGTCTAGGCCAGTCTTTCGCGTTCGACCTGCTCGGCACCCCATGGAGCAAGAAGCGCTTCCACTCGACCATCGACTACCAGTTGAAGGCAGCAGCCGAGACCGGTTCATCAACCACCTGGGTGTTCTCAAACCACGACGTGATTCGTCACGCGACCCGATTCGGCTTGCCTGAGTCAGCGCTCGAAAACTTGCCTAAGTGGTATCGCTCGGCAGACCGCGAGGCTCAGATCAATGTGCAGCAAGGCTTCGACCGCGCTCGTGCCGCGACCATGTTGGTGCTGGCGCTGCCTGGTTCGACCTATCTTTACCAGGGTGAAGAGCTCGGCATGCAAGAGCCGCTGAACATTCCATCCGAGCAGATGCAAGACCCACAGTGGTTCCGCAGCGAGGGCAGCATCAGCCGCGACGGCTGCCGTGTTCCAATGCCGTGGACCTCGACCGGTTCATCATTCGGCTTCGGCCCGGGCGGCGCACACCTTCCGCAGCCAGCCTGGTTCAAGGATGTCAACGTTGAGGTTCAAGATAAGGATGGCAAGTCGACCCTGAACCTCTATCGCAACGCGCTTCGCATCCGCCGCGACCTGCTGTGCGCCGAAGAATACAAGTGGGTCAAGCACCTTTTTGCCCCAGAGGTTCTGCACTTCAAGCGCCCTAACGGCTGGCAGTGCGTCACCAACTTCGGCACCAAGCCGTTCAAGTTGCCAAAGGGTCAGGTGTTGTTGTCGACTATGGCAATCGTGGATGGCAAGTTGCCGGCTAACGCCACCGCCTGGATTATCTAGGCGAATTTATCCACAT
>JBDLUE010000073.1:0-5332 GCA_039805505.1 Actinomycetota bacterium | reverse complement strand
TACTTGTCGCCATTGAACGATGAAGACTCCGAGTACCACATCAAGTCACCGACCTGAGCCTGCGCCAGAGGAACCAGCTTGCGAGCCGAGGCCATGGTGTTGAACTGGTTGGTGGCCGAGTGAGTGCCGATGTAGATTCCCGCTGCCGCATAACCGGCCTTGGTGATTCCCGAGCAGTCCCAAACGTCTGGGCCCATGCCGCCGAGCACATAGCGCTCGCCTAGTTGAGCCTTTGCGAAGTCGAGGGCGATCTGAACCTTGGCTGAGTCGGCATCGCCAACCGCGTAGAGCTCTGGGGCAACTGGCTTTGAGGTGCCAGCATTCTGGCGGGCTTCGGCGGCTAGGCCTTCTGCTCGCTGGCGCTCAAGAGCGGCCGAAGTGTTTTGCAACACGGCCAGCTGTGAATAGAAAGTCTTGTTCAAACGGTTGTTCTCGTCGACTTTTGACTGCACTGCACTCGCTGCGGTTTGCGCCTCAACGAACAAGCTCTTGGCCGCGGCTGCCTTAGTGGCCAGTTCGGTCTTTGCGCCGGCCAACTCATCCGTGAGCGACTGCGCATACTTTTGCTTCGCGAGTGAGCGGTTGTAGATGGTGTCGCTCTGCTGGGCGACCTTCTCTTGCGCGCCCAACTTATAGAGCAGGTCGTCGGCGACGCTGGCGTTCAAAAACAAATTCAAGGATGTGCCGCCAGTGCCGTCGCGATACATCTGCGCCGCGATCTGGCCTAGCTGAGCCTTCGCCTTGTCGGCTTCGGCGTTAGCTGCGTCTGCCTGAGCCTGAAGGCTGTTCACCTTTGCGGTGATTGCGTCAACCGCATCCTGGGCCTGGTTGAAGGCTTCGCCCTTGATTTGAGCAACTCGGCCGAGCTTGTTGGCTTCGACGGCGAGCTCTTGCACAATCTTTTCGATTCGGGCGATCATGGCCTTTTTGGCCGAAACGTTCTTCTTCGCCGCAGCAACTTCGGCGGCACTTGGATAGCTCGGAACCGCCCAAGATGGGGCAACCACTGTCGCTCCAAAAACCAGTGCAGCAGTGGCCGCAGAGGCAATTAGGACGCGAGAAAAACGGTTGCTCATACCTACGAAACTAACACGGGTTGCGAAACATGCCTAGTAGCCACTATTCTTGTCCCTTGGTGCTATGAAGTATCCGCTTTATAGGCCCCATCGTTTAGAGGCCTAGGACACCGCCCTTTCACGGCGGCAGCACGGGTTCGAATCCCGTTGGGGTCACTATGAGGCGAAGTACTTAGTTTCACCAAAGTTTCAAAGGCAACAAATGTAAGGTCCTGTAGCGCAGTTGGTTAGCGCGCCGCCCTGTCACGGCGGAGGTCGCGGGTTCAAGTCCCGTCAGGATCGCTCAGTAAGAGCCCTTCTCAAAAGGAGGGCTTTTATCGAATGAAGATGGTTTCCATCTTCGGCTCTGTAGCTCAGTTGGTAGAGCGCACGACTGAAAATCGTGAGGTCACGGGATCGACGCCCGTCGGAGCCACTAAAACCCGAGACCATCGCAGTCTCGGGTTTTTCACTTAACTAGGCTTATCTCGTGCTCACCATCATCCTCGGCTTTGCGACCTCACTGGTCTATGGCTTCGCAGATTTCTTCGGTGCACTCGGCTCACGCAAAATCAACCCAGTCGTCGTAACTTTCTGGTCTGGCCTGTCTGGCCTCTTTCTACTTCTGGTCACCTCACTGTTTATGGGTGCCGACTTTTCGGCCGAGGGCATTTTTTGGGGAGTCACCGCCGGCGTCGCCTCGGCTTTCGCCATGACCTGCCTGTATGCCTCGCTCGCGATCGGCCCAATCTCGATCCTGTCTCCGCTCGGCGCCGTGGTTTCGGCAATCGTTCCGATGATTGTCGGCGCGATCGAAGGCGACCGCTTTTCTCTCTGGGGTTGGGTGGCGCTGGCCGGCATCCTGGTTGCTGTGGTTTTGGTTGGATTCGTGCCCGGCGATGATGTTCGACTCCCGAGTGCCAAGGGTCTACTGCTCGGTCTGGCCGCCGGCGCAGGCATCGGCCTAGTGCTGATCGCCCTCGCGAAAGCGCCGCACGACACCGGCCTCACCTCGGTCATTTTCCTGCGCGCCACCAGCGCAACCTTGCTCGGCATCTTCATGGTTTTCAGCCTGATTAAGGCGAGAAAGAACAAGGATGCCTCCGGCGAGCGCAAGGCCGTTCCGGCCTCGCTTTGGTGGGCAGTGGTGGTCGCAGGTTTCTTCGACTCAAGCGCGAATGTCTTCTTCACGCTGGCCAGTCGAGTCGGCAGCTTGTCGGTGGTCGCCGTTCTAACCGCTCTTTATCCGCTGGGCACAATCATCCTGGCCCGCATTTTCTTGAAGGAGAAAATCGCCAAAACACAGCTGGTTGGAATTCTGCTGGCTCTCTCGGCATCGGCCCTGCTTGCCGTAGCCTAGGTGAATGACTAAAACACGCAATCGCTGGATCGGCCTCGTATTTATCTCGATGGCCATTTCGCTGGTAATCATCGACGGAACCATCGTCAACACAATCTTCCCGAACGTCATCGCGGCGCTCGGTCTTGACTCAACCGAAGTTCAGTGGGTGCAGGAGAGCTATGTGCTCGTCTTCGCATCGCTACTTTTGGTCTGGGGTTCTCTAGCTGACCGCGTTGGTCGCAGATTGCTTTTGGTCATCGGTCTCGGCATCTTCATCGCCGCTTCGGTTTGGGCTGGTTTCAGCACCGACGCAACCTCGATGATTCTCGCTCGCGTGCTCCAGGGCTTCGGTGGCGCAATGGTGCTTCCGACCACCCTGTCTTTGGTTAACGCAAACTTCCAGGGCAAAGAGCGCGGAATCGCTTTTGCTGTCTGGGGTTCAACCATCGGTGGAATGGTGGCCCTTGGCCCTGTTCTTGGCGGCTGGCTTGCCACCGACTTCGGTGCTGATGGCTGGCGTCTAGCTTTCAACATCAACCTTCCCCTGGGTCTAATTGTCATCATCGGTCTGCTCATCTGGGTTGCCGAATCTAAGGAAGAGCAGCGTGCTGGCGGCATCGACATCGTTGGTGCTCTCATCTCGGTTGTCATGTTTGCAACCTTGGTATTCGGCCTTATCGAAGGTCGCGTCTATGGCTGGTGGGAAGCCAGCATGACCAACGTCTTCCAGATTGGCGACTTCGCGTGGCCAACCGATGGCATCTCGATCATCCCTGTTTCTCTAGCCGTTTCGGCAGTCTTCTTCGTGCTGTTCGTGCTTTGGGAGAAGTCACGCGAAAAGGCCCAGAAGAACGTTCTGCTTGACCTTGGTCTGTTCCAGATCAACTCTTTCCGCAACGGTTCATTCGCTGCACTAATCATTTCGATGGGCGAGTTCGGCCTGTTGTTCGCGCTTCCACTTTGGTTCCAGAACGTTGAGCGCCTGAGCCCAGTTTCATCTGGTCTAGTTCTTCTCTGGCTAGCCGGCGGTGCCTTCTTGGCTTCGGCTATCGGCGGCGCACTGAGCGGCAAGCTTCCTGCAGTTCGCGCAGTCCAGCTCGGTGTTCTATTCGAGCTAATCGGTGTCGCCGGAATCGCACTGGTTGCTTCAACCGAGGGCGGCTGGGCGCCAGTTGCTCCGTTCCTACTTCTCTATGGAATCGGTGTTGGTCTAGCGACTGCGCAGCTAACCGGCGTCATCATGACCGATGTTCCGATGAACAAGATTGGTCAGGCTTCGGGCTCACAGAGCACCGTGCGCCAGATCGGCTCTGCACTTGGCATCGCAGTTCTTGGAACCATCTTGTTCACTGCAACCCAGAGCGCAGCCGAGACTCGTCTGATGGCTACCGAGGCACTGAGCAGCATGCCGGCAGCACAGCAGGCAGAGTTCATCGCCGGCCTCAGCACCACCGTGGTCGACTCATCCGGTGGATTCCTGCCGATGATCGAGCCAACCCTGCTTGACGCTGGTGCGCCTGAAGAAGTTGCAGCCGAGATTCAGAAGGCTGCCAACGATGGCTTCACCGATGGCGTTAAGGCAACCGGATGGGCTGCCGCCGCCTTCTTGTTCCTAGGTCTGTTGTCTACCTTGTCGATGGGCGCACGTCGTCGCCCAGAAGACAAGAAGGTCAGCAAGGCAACCGTCTAAAAACTCATGTTCACCTGGAAGAGCTTGTCGCTGGTCTTTGCCGGCGGCACGCTCGGAACCTTGTTGAGATTTAGCTTCGACATCACTCTTGGCTCACTCCTATCGGTTGCTGCCGTAAACATCATCGGCTCAATCGTCATCGGCTGGATCAACAGCGACCCTCGCACCACAAGTGTTGGCCGGAAGCAGTTCTGGTCGGTTGGTTTTGCGGGCGGCTTCACCACAATGAGCGGCGTTGCACTGCTAACTGCTTCGGGCATCACCACCCTGTCAGCCGGCGAACCGGTCAACATCCAACTGCTCGGCTTCATCATCGGAATCTTCGTGTTGAGCCTGCTTGGCTACTGGGGCGCCTACTCGGTCGGTCAGCGACTCACCGGTGACAACGTGAAACCGATTGAAGATGCCGAAGAGGTGACCAAGTGATCGTTGCATTCGCACTGATTGGCCTGGCCGGTGGGCTCGGCGCGGTTATTCGATTCCTGCTCTCGGCCTGGATGGGCAAGCTGCCCTGGGGCATTCTGGTTGCCAACATCCTTGCTTCGTTTGTGGTTGGCCTGGTTTTGCGCTCGGCCGACACCAGCGGCTTCATCGCCGCCGTGGTGGTTACCGGTTTATGTGGCGGGCTTTCGACCTTCAGCACCTTTGCGGCTCAAACCGTCGAGTATTTCAAAGCCAGGCAAGTATGGCGCGGAGTCGCTAACCTCGCGCTAAATGCAGTTTTGCCCACACTGGCTGCACTAGCCGGGCTTTACCTCGCCTACAGCCTGCTAAAATAGGCAAAAGATTTAGTTTCCAACTCGTTCCCGCGCGTTCATTCGCGCCCAAGCACGCGTAAGGGGGTCTCGCCATGGGGCGTGGCCGTCAAAAGGCAAAGCACACCAAGGTGGCTCGCGAGCTGAAGTACTTCAGCCCGAACACCGACCTGACCGCGCTTGAAAAGGAAATCGGTCACATTCCGCCAGCAACCTCTGGCTTCGCCGGCGATGCCGAGCCTGAATACGAAGACAAATGGGCAGACATGTATGACGAGTCTGACGACGAAGAGTCAGAAGACGAAGAAGAGTCAAAGTAGTCTCAAGAATTAGAAAAGGACCCAGGCTTTATGCCCGGGTCCTTTTTCTTTGAACTAAGTGCTTGAACTACTTGTTTGAAATCGCAACCTGTTCGTCGCGGGCGACAACCTTGACGCGCTCACGGTCGACACCGTCGAAGGCCTCGCCGAGGGCAATCTCGTGCTGGTTG
>JBDLUE010000072.1:0-7197 GCA_039805505.1 Actinomycetota bacterium | reverse complement strand
GAAGAAACCACGGATGACACCGATTCGATCTATCAGGTGCTCAGCCGCCGCCTCAAATACCTAAAAGAGCCGAGTGCCGATGAGACCTCAGCAACCGCCGAAACGAATGCAAAGTTCGCCTATCGACCATCGCTGCTGATCGTCGACGGTGGATTACCCCAGGTGAATGCGGCTGCTCGCGCAATCAAGGATTCGGGCGTTGAAGGTCTTCATGTAGTTGGCCTAGCAAAGCGACTCGAAGAAGTCTGGGTGCCGGGTGATGAGTTCCCAATTATCTTGCCTCGTGCCACCGATGAACTCTTCTTGCTGCAGCGCATCCGCGACGAGGCGCACCGCTTTGCCATTACCTACCAGCGCCAGAAGCGCTCTTCAAGCATCGGCAGCACCCTCAGTGAGATTCAAGGCCTGGGGGAGAAGCGAGTCAATGCACTTCTCAAGCATTTCGGCTCCGCGAAACGTCTGAAAATTGCAAGCGCAGATGAGATCTCCTCGGTTGCTGGCATTGGCCCAATCCTCGCTCAGCAGATTGTGCAAGCGCTCGAAACTTAAACTGTTTCTTCGGCGTGTCGCAAGGTACTAGACTCTTGGTGAATCCCTAGAAATAGGGAGACACGCCGAGAGAGACTAGTCGAAAGGGGGCTTCGGTTGAGCAACGAAAAGAAGCACGAACTCCTGATCGTTACCGGCATGTCCGGGGCTGGCCGCTCGACGGTTGGCAACGCCCTTGAGGACCTAGGTTGGTACGTCGTAGACAACCTTCCACCTCAGATGCTCGGCCCAGTTGCCGACCTTTTCACTCAGGCCAAGACCCCGCTTCCGCGCCTCGCTGTTGTGATTGATGTGCGCGGTGGAGAGTTCTTCGCCGAGCTCGAACAGAGCATGGCGGCCATCCGTGAGCGCGATTTGAATCTACGCGTGCTTTTCCTAGAGGCCACCGACCCTGCCCTGGTCAAACGTTTTGAATCTGTGCGTCGCCCGCACCCACTTCAAGGGAACGGCACCATCCTCGATGGCATCGGCGCCGAGCGAAACATGCTGTTGAGCCTTCGCGAGTCTGCCGACGTGATCATCGACACAAGCGACCTAAACATTCACCAGCTATCAAACAAAATCTCGGATGGCTTTTCGATTGAAAACGCTCGCCGACTGCAGCTCGGATGGCTTTTCGATTGAAAACGCTCGCCGACTGCAGGTGACAGTAATGAGCTTTGGATTCAAGTATGGGTTGCCGTCTGACGCCGACCAGGTTGCAGATGCGCGATTCTTGCCGAACCCGTTCTGGCAGGAGAATCTTCGACCGTTCACAGGTGAAGACCAAGCGGTCAGCGACTATGTGCTGGCGCAAGAGGGTGCCGAAGAGTTCGTAACCAACTTCATCGCGGCTTTGAAGCCGGTTCTTGCAGGATACCTGAGAGAAAACAAGCGATACGCAACCATCGCAGTGGGTTGCACCGGAGGTAAGCACCGTTCGGTTGCCGTGTCCCGACGGATAGCTGCAGAACTAGAAAAACTGACTGACGTAGCAGTCAACATCAAACACCGTGATTTAGGCAAGGAGTAATGCGATGGCGCTTACTGCAGATGTAAAAGACGAATTGGCCCGAATTGAGGTCACCAAGAGTTCGGTGCGCGTTGCCGAACTTTCCACGATTCTGCGCTTCAGCGGAGGGCTGCACCTAATCTCGGGTCGCATCGCGATTGAGGTTGAGCTAGACACCGCTCAGCTAGCTCGTCGTGTTCGCAAAGATCTTGCGGAGCTTTTCGGCATCGAAAGCGATTTGGCGATCATTTCACCTAGTGGCATCCGCCGCACCAGCCGCTACCAGGTTCGGGTTGTGAAGCAGGGCGACGTTCTGGCAGTCTCTGGTTCCATCGAAGAGGCACAGGCCGTTTGGCGTGGAGCCTTCTTGGCACACGGGTCTTTGACCGACCCTGGTCGATCAGCAGCGCTCGAAATCACTGCACCAGGAAACGAAGCGGCCATGGCCCTCGTTGGCGTCGCACGTCGCCTCGGAGTAATCGCCAAGGCTCGCGAAGTTCGTGGAGTTTACCGAGTTGTCATCCGCGAGGGTGAAGCAATCGCAACCATGCTCACTCAGATTGGCGCCCACACCCAGGTGCTTCGCTGGGAGGAAATGCGTCTCCGCCGCGAGGTGCGAGCAACCGCTAACCGTCTCGCCAACTTTGATGACGCCAACCTTCGTCGTTCAGCTCAGGCTGCGGTCGCAGCTGGCGCCCGCGTTGAGCGTGCTCTTGAACTGCTCGGCCCTGGCATCCCAGAGCACCTTCGCTATGCAGGCGAGCTCCGCCTCAAGCACAAGCAGGCTAGCTTGGATGAACTCGGTCACCTGTCAGACCCTCCGATGACCAAGGATGCAATCGCCGGCCGAATTCGCCGTTTGCTAGCCATGGCAGATAAGCATGCAGCCGACAATGGCCTACCTGCAACCGACGCTTTTATCCCCGACGACTTAGACGAATAGCGGAATAATCCGCCTCGAATAGCAACTAAAACCTGTAACAGCTAACAAGGAGCAAAAATGAGCAAGTACGTCCTTCCAGAACTTACCTATGACTATGCAGCCCTAGAGCCAAGCATCTCGGCTCGCATCATGGAACTGCACCACTCAAAGCACCACGCAGCCTACGTTGCCGGTGCCAACGCAACCCTTGACCTTCTCGAAGAGGCTCGCGCCAAGAACGACTTCACCTGGGTAAACAAGCTGCAGAAGGACCTTGCTTTCCACCTTGGTGGCCACGTAAACCACTCAATCTTCTGGAACAACCTCGCTCCGGCAAACACCGACCGCCCATCAGGCGAACTGGCCGCGGCAATCAACGAGTTCTTCGGTTCATTCGAGGCATTCCAAGCACACTTCAACGCGAGCGCAATGGGCATCCAGGGTTCAGGCTGGAGCTTCTTGGCTTGGGATTCACTGGGTAAGCGACTAATTATTGAGCAGCTTTATGACCAGCAGGGCAACATCGTTGCTGGCAGCGTTCCGTTGCTGATGCTCGACATGTGGGAGCACGCTTTCTACCTTGACTATGTCAACGTAAAGGGTGACTACGTGAAGGCTTTCTGGAACATCATCAACTGGGCAGATGTTGAGGCGCGTTTCGCTGCGGCTCGCGCGTAATCGCTTCCATTCCTGCTAGTCTGGGACTAGTTTTTCCACCCAACGGCGCGTGGTGAATCACCAAACAAATCAAACCAAAATCACGCGCCTTTTTTGGGGCGCCTAAACCATTTGGAGAACTAAGTGGCTATTCGTGTTGGCATTAACGGTTTCGGCCGTATTGGACGTAACTATCTTCGCGCCGCTCTTGCAAAGGGCACCGAGCTTGAGATTGTTGCAGTAAACGATCTAAGTGACCCAAAGTCGCTTGCTCACCTTCTAAAGTACGACTCTGTAACCGGTCGCCTTCCACAGGACGTCTCGGTTGACGGTCAGAACATCGTTGTCGGCGGCAGCATCATCAAGGTTCTTGCAGAGCGCAACCCAGCAGACCTTCCTTGGGGCGAGCTTGGCGTTGACATCGTTATTGAGTCAACCGGTCGCTTCACCGATGCAGAGGCAGCACGCGCTCACATCACCGCAGGCGCAAAGAAGGTTCTGATCTCAGCTCCTGCAACCGGCGACGCTGCAACGTTCGTTATCGGTGTAAACGAGCACCTATACGACCCAGAGAACCACCACATCATCTCGAACGCGTCTTGCACCACCAACTGCCTTGCTCCATTCGCAAAGGTGTTCAACGACAACTTCGGCATCGAGAACGGTCTGATGACCACTGTTCACGCTTACACCGCTGACCAGAACCTCCAGGATGGCCCTCACGGCGACCTACGTCGCGCACGTGCAGCCGGCATCAACATCGTTCCATCGTCAACCGGTGCAGCAAAGGCTATCGGCCTAGTTCTGCCAGAGCTAAAAGGCAAGCTAGACGGTTACGCACTTCGCGTTCCAGTCCCAACCGGTTCGATCACCGACCTAACCCTCGTTTCAAAGACCGACGTCACCGTCGAGCAGATCCAGGCTGCCTACAAGGCTGCTGCGGCTTCTGGCCCGATGAAGGGCATCTTGAAGTACACCGAGGACGAGATCGTTTCAAGCGACATCGTCACCGACCCACACTCATCAATCGTTGACGCTGGGCTCATCAAGGTAATCGGTCGCACCGTCAAGATCAGCTCTTGGTACGACAACGAGTGGGGCTACTCAAACCGTCTAGTTGAACTCACCGAACTAGTCGCGAGCAAGCTCTAAAAAGCAACTGAGCCGAGTCATTCGGTTCGTGAAAGATTCAAATGCGTAAACTCTCAGATCTTCCAAACCTTGACGGCAAGCGGGTTGTTATCCGCTGCGACCTAAACGTTCCGCTAGACGGAACCCGCATCACCGATGACGGTCGCATCATTGCCTCAGTTCCAACCATCAAGTATTTGGTAGATCAGGGCGCCAAGGTGGTAGTCATTTCTCACCTTGGTCGCCCAGAGGGTGCGCCTGAAGCTAAATACTCGCTTGAGCCTGCTGCGAAGCGACTCGGCGAGCTTCTCGGCCAGCCTGTGTTCTTCGCTTCCGACACCGTCGGCAGCGAGGCACGGGGTGCCGTGAGGGCACTTGCTCGCGGTGGGGTAGTGGTTCTCGAGAACCTTCGCTTCAACCCGGGAGAGACCAGCAAGGATGCCGCTGAGCGCGAAGCGTTTGCAGCCAAACTCGCCGAATTCGGTGATTTCTTTATCAGCGATGGCTTCGGTGTTGTACACCGCAAGCAGGCTTCGGTTTACGAACTGGCCAAGGCACTTCCGAGCGCTGTTGGCCTCCTTATCGAGAAGGAACTTGACGTTCTAACTCGCCTCACCAGCACGCCTGACCGTCCATACGCCGTTGTGCTTGGTGGCTCAAAGGTTAGCGACAAGCTTGGCGTCATTGATCACCTTCTGCCAACAGTAAACAAGCTGCTCGTCGGCGGCGGTATGGTCTTTACCTTCCTAGCAGCGCAAGGCCACAAAGTCGGCTCAAGCCTGCTCGAGGTTGACCAGATCGACACTTGCAAGGAATACCTCAAGCGTGCCGAAGAACTTGGCATAGAGGTCATTCTTCCGACCGACATCGTGGTCGCCTCAAAGTTTGGCGCAGATGCAGAGGTTGCTATTACCGCTGCAGACGCAATCGAATCGAGTCCATTCGGCGACAAGGGTCTAGGCCTAGACATTGGCCCTGAGTCGGCTGCGCGTTTCGCTGCCGAAATCGCGTCTTCGAAGACTGTGTTCTGGAACGGCCCAATGGGCGTTTTCGAGATCGACAAGTTTGCTAACGGGACCCGCGCGGTTGCCAAGGCGCTAACTGATGTCCAGGGTCTCAGCGTGGTTGGTGGTGGCGACTCAGCCGCGGCCGTCCGCATCCTAGGTTTCTCAGACGACCAGTTCGGTCACATTTCAACCGGTGGCGGTGCCAGCCTCGAGTTCCTCGAAGGCAAGAAGCTCCCCGGCATCGAAGTTCTAAACGACTAAAAGGAGCACCAAGATGGCCAACCGCGTCCCTCTCATCGCCGGAAACTGGAAGATGAACCTTGATCACCAGCAGGCAATTGCCCTAGTGCAGAAGCTCTCCTGGACACTCAAGGATGCAGCCCACGATTACCAGACCACTGAGGTCGTCGTCTTTCCTCCATTCACCGACATCCGTTCAGTGCAGACCCTCATGGATGCTGACAACCTAGAACTCGGCCTTGGCGCTCAAGACCTATCGAAGTTTGATTCAGGCGCATACACCGGCGAAGTTTCTGGTGCGTTCCTGAGCAAGCTTGACGTGAAGTACGTCTTGGTCGGCCACTCAGAGCGACGCCAGTATCACTCAGAGGGCGACGATGTTATCCAGGCGAAGACCGCTGCGGCGTTCCGCCACGGTCTTGTTCCCGTCATCTGCGTCGGCGAGACCCTTGAAGAACTTGAATCCGAAGGCCAAAGCGCAGTTCCAGTGCGCCAGACCCTGGCTGCACTTGCCGGGCACGACAAACTTGGCGAATTCGTCATTGCCTACGAGCCAGTATGGGCAATCGGCACCGGCAAGGTTGCCACAGCCGAAGAAGCAGCTGCTGTTTGCGGAAAGATTCGCGAGGCGCTAGCAGCCGAGTTCGGCGAAGAGCTTGCCCAGGCAACCCGCATACTTTACGGCGGTTCGGTAAAGGCCAACAACGTAGCAGGCTTCCTTCGCAGCACCGAGGTAGACGGAGTGCTTGTCGGCGGGGCCAGCCTCGACGCAGAAGAGTTCAGCGGTATTGCT
Organism: Actinomycetota bacterium; assembly: GCA_039805505.1. Lineage (GTDB taxonomy): Bacteria > Actinomycetota > Actinomycetes > Actinomycetales > Microbacteriaceae > Rhodoluna. The sequence continues at coordinate 907 of JBDLUE010000072.1, read as the reverse complement.
CGTTTCTTGAAGCACATCGCTCTATAATTTCCTAAGACCGCATCAACTAAAGGACTTCGCCCCAATGGCCGCACTTCAGATCGCACTTCAGGTGCTTCTTGCAATCACCTCACTGCTTCTAACCTTGCTAATTCTTTTGCACAAGGCTCGCGGTGGCGGTCTTTCTGACATGTTCGGTGGCGGAGTAACCTCTGCACTTGGCAGCTCAGGTGTTGCCGAGCGCAACCTGAACCGCATCACCATCATCCTTGGTTTGGTTTGGATCGTAGTTATCGTGACCCTAGGTCTATTCACTCGTTTCGGCATCGCTGCCTAAATAGGAAATAAGAATGAGCAACGGCGGGTCAGCAATTCGAGGCTCCCGCGTTGGCGCTGGCCCGATGGGCGAGGCTGACCGCGGCTATCAAGCCGAGCGAGTTGAAAGAAACTACTATTGCTCAAACGGCCACGCAACTAATCGTGCGTTCGCAGCCAATGTAGATTCGGCTGACATTCCAGAGCTTCTTGACTGCCCGAACTGTGGGCTTCCTGCAGGTCAAGACAAAGACAATCCGCCATTCATAGCAAAACACGAGCCTTATAAGACTCACTTGGCCTATGTGAAAGAGCGCCGCACCGAAGATGAGGCAAAAGAGCTCCTAGAAGAGGCTGTGTCCGCTGTCCGTGAGCGTCGTGTTCGCCTTGCTGAAGCTGCGAGCGAAGGCGCTTAGCAACCCCAAGTTTTGTTGCCAGCCGTTTGGTCCACGAACCAGACGGTCTTGGAAATCCCATGAACCCTACCGACCGGCAGAGCAGTCGGGTCGTCGCCAAACGCAACGCTGACTGCGTCGGCTTTGTCGGCACCGGCCACGGTGAACCAGATTTCATCCGCGGCATTCATTGCTTCATAGGTGAAACTAAGACGCTG
>JBDLUE010000071.1:0-5440 GCA_039805505.1 Actinomycetota bacterium | reverse complement strand
GGAAGCGACATTGGGTTGTCGAGGATTTCCATCTTTGGCTTGAAAGAGTTAACCAAAACCAAAACAAATGGCATTACGTATGCCAGCGACAAGACCAAACCGACGACCCAAATGATGGTCCTGACGGTGCTGGTTCTAGCCTTTGCGGTGAAAGTCATTTTTGCCATTATCGCTGCACCTCCATGCGCTTGCTGACTGAAACTTGAACGAGGGCGGCGACGGCAACCATGATGAACATGATGACAGCCTTTGACTGGCCGGTGTCGAAGTTACCTAGACGGAAAGCGTCCTGGAAGATGTGCATCGAGATCAACTCGGTGCTTCGGTAAGGGCCACCACCGGTAAGCGCCAGGTTGACGTCGTAGGCCATGAAGCCACCGCGAAGAGTCAAGAAGAGCGAGATGGTGAAGGCCTGAGCCATTAGCGGGATCTTCACTGAAAGCAGGGTGCGAAGAGCCGAAGCGCCGTCGATGCGAGCTGCCTCAAGAACGTCAGGCTCGATGCTGATAAGACCGGTGATGTAGATGATCATCATGTAGCCCGACTGCTGCCAAACGGTAACGATGATCAGCGCCCAGAAAGCGGTGTCGGTTTCGTTCAACCATGAGTCTTGGAAAATTGGCCATTCATACACGTATGCGAGTGATGGCAACGCGCTGTTGAAGATGAACTGCCAGATCACACCGAGAACCACGCCACCGATTAGGTTCGGCACGAAGAAGAAGGTTCTGAAGATGTTGGCGCTGCGAAGCTTGGTGGTCACGATCAACGCAAGGCCGAAGGCCACTACGTTGATGAGGACTAGAGACACGACGACGAATGCGCCGGTGAAAGAAAGTGTTGACCAGAAGGTCTCGTCTTGGAATGACTTGACGTAGTTGTCGAAGCCGACGAACTGCTCGTAGTCGAAGCCGTCCCAGTCGGTGAAAGTCAGGAAGATGCCCTGTGCGAAAGGCACGAAGAGCACGACGAAGAAGATTGACAAGGGTAAGGCGCCAAACCAGACAAATTTCTTGAGGTCTTTTCTAAATCGCATTTGCGCTCCCTTGAATCATGGTGATGCTGATGTTGTTGCGGTGGTGTTGCCTGTTACGTGAGAAGTTCCTGGGGTGGGTTGCCCCACCCCAGGAACGTGATTCTGACGAACCAGCGGGTTTCTAATTACTTAGAAGCTCCACGCCAGGTCTTTGCCTTGCCCTTCCAAGCCTTTTCAAGCTCGGCTGCGTACTGAGCCGCGTTGATCTTGCCAGTGATGTACTTCTGGCTTGATGCACCGTAAAGCTCCTGGCCACCAGCTGGGTAGTAGCTGTTGATCCACTCAAGGGTCTTGCCAGCGTCTACGTAAGCTGCGATTTCCTTAGCCATGTAGGTGGTTGGCTTGACGGTGAAGCCCTTGTAAGCCGGGATGAAGTTCATGCCGTTCTTCTCGATTGGGCCTGCAACGTGCTGCTGACCTTCCTTTGAAGTGAACAACCAGGTTAGGAAGTCGACTGCACCAGCGCGCTCTTCAGCGGTTGACTGCTCCTTGTCAACCATGAAGTATCCAGGAACACCTACTGAGATTGAGTCGTTGCCGTACGCCTTAGCGTCGTTGCTGATTGGAAGTGGGATGATGCCGTACTTGGTTCCGTAGCCTGAGGTGATTAGGTTTGGCTCAGCCCAGTTACCCATGAACCAGAAGCCGACCTTACCGGTAGCTAGATCAGCTAGACCGCGGTCATATTCGGTGTCAGTAAGGTTTGGCTTACGGTTGTTGTACTTCTTCATTAGGTCGTAGGTAGCTAGGTAGTTCTTCCATACTGGGTCTGAAGAAAGCTTCTTCTTGCCATCTGCAAGCTGGTCTAGAACCTTTAGGCGAGCCTCGTGAGTCTTGCCAGCGTTGGTGAAGTATAGGTTGTGCAAGTGCGCACCTAGTGACCACCATAGAGCTGAGAAGTGGATTGCGCCTGCGCCTGAAGCCTTGACCTTCTTGAAAGCTGCCTCTAGCTGTGCACGGGTAGCAATCTTCTTAGGGTCAACGCCGGCCTTGTCTAGGACGGTGCGGTTGTATAGAAGACCGAAAGCCTCAACGGTTGATGGAACACCAGCAACCTTGCCGTTGATGGTTGCGCCCTCTAGAAGTGATGAAGGAACTAGACCTGCAAGCTTGGTGCCCTTCCAGTCCATAACCTTGTCAGCCATGTCTGGGATTTCCTGAAGGGTGTACATGATGTTTGGAGCCTTCTTGGCTGCATACATCGGGGTCACGTTCTGTAGGAAGGTTAGCTTGCTGTCGCCTGGGATTGACTCCAAGGTGTAGCAAGACTGGCTTGAGTTGTAGTCCTTGACTGCAAGTAGGAACTGGTCCTTGATCTCAGTCTTGATGGTGCCAAGCATGGTTACCTTGGTCTTGGTCGCACAGGTTGCAGCGTTAGCTGCAGGTGCGTTAACAACAGATAGAGCAAGCAACGATGCGAGCGCTACTGCTACAAACTTTGTAGCTTTGTTCATGCGGATGTTTTCCTTTCCAGAAACCTCAAACTCCCAATTGAGTAAGGGTTTGTAATAAAACTACATCTTGTTTTGCCCGTCTAACAAATAGTTTGATAACGATTTGTAAACGCTTACAGAAAAGTCTAAGGCTGTAGTCGCCCGATATTCCATTCACTTGGCGTTTCCGATTCGTCCATCGACCGTTCAAACACGATTCGGTCGTGCATTCGGTTGGAACGGCCCTTCCAGAACTCGATTCGAGTGGGCACGATGCGATAGCCACCCCAGTATTCGGGGCGGGGCACATCCGAGCCTTCGAACTTGGCTAGGGCCGCGTCAAACTGGGCGTCGAGGGCAGCTCGGTTTTCAATCGGGGCTGACTGGTGACTCGACCAAGCTGCGACCTGGGAGTCGTGTGGGCGGGAGGCAAAATACTCGTCGGATTCTGCGCCGGGAACTCGGTGCGCAACTCCCTCGATCAGCACCTGCCGATACATCGAATACCAGCCGAACACAGCGCTGACTTTTCGGTTGGTTTCAAGGGCCGAGCCCTTCCGCGACAAATAGTTGGTGGCGAAGAAGAATCCATCTTCGTCGAGGCCCTTCAACAGGACAGTCCTGGATGTCGGTTGGCCGGCCGCATCGATTGTGCCGAGCACAAAAGCGTTCGGTTCGAAAATCTCGGCAGCCTCGGCCTCGCGCAACCAGAGCTTGAACTGCTCGATTGGGTTCGCACCAAGATGCGTCTCGTCTAGAGCTTCCTGACCATAGTCTTCGTGCCGGTTTAGGGAATCCATGGTTCAAGCCTAAGAGCGACTAGGTGTTTGGGCTATTGCTCGATAGCAAGAAATCGGTCGACGGAGGTGATCAAGATCTGCAGATCCTCTTCTGAGTACCCGTATGAAATCGTTCGCGGGTCGGCCTTCCCCTCACCAAGCGTTTTGATTCCGACGAACAGGCCATCCTTGGTTTGGTATTCAAGTTTGTTGATCTTGTTTTGGCCGATGTCTTGCGTTGTCACAAACGAGGCGTCGTTCGGGTCGTATTCAACCTCGATGTCAAAAGCGCCTCCGCCTTCTTCGGCCAGGCTGAACTCCATGGCCGCAGCGCAAGAGCTGAAGGCGTCAACCTCATAGATGAGCTGGTAGTCGTCTGGGGCTGCAAAGAAAGCCGCACTGAAATCTTGGTAACCCTGGTCTTTTGGAACCATTACGAGGGTAAAGCCGTCGCCCGATGTCGACTTCTCAACGACTCCCTCGGCCATGGCCTTATCGCAACTTGCCTTCGCAACCTCGGCAAACTCGGCGAGCGGTGCTACAGCAACGAAACCCTCGCCCGTGAACGTGGAACCCTGAGGCTCGGATGGTGCGTTCGTGCAGCCACCAAGGCCCAGGCTTAGAGCGGCAACAATCGCAATCGAAATGACTTTCATTAGTTTTCTCCCCCGAGTAATGCGCTGAGCGGGCCTGTCGGCAAAGCAACCCAACCTTCGATTTTCGCCCGTTCGAGCTGGGCCACATTTGGCCCGTTGAACCTGCCCAGGTGAGCAGACCTTGCTGCGAAAGCTGCGATTACGGAGTCGAACGCGTCGCAGGAATCGACCATTAATTGTTGGTGAGTGCCTAGATTCAACCATGGTGTCTCGGCCTGAATGTCAGCCAATAGCCTTTCGCGAATCGCATCAGACGATCGATAACCCGAGGTGTCAAAACCCCAGAGACGAAGGCTAGCGCCCGGATATATCTCCACGATTCGCCCGGAGCCAGAGCGATCGATTGCTGTTCCGGCCTCTTGGAACTTTGATAACAGGCCTGCGCCTCTGATGGCCGTCATTCCAAGCCTGTCGGTTGAGACGCTCAACGGCCAACGGCCGGTCACCTCACGCACATGCCGGTCGGTTTCGCGATGGGCCAAGTTTCTTCGCAGTTCACTGCCGCCATCAAAAGAAGGGGTTCTTTCTAAGGTCTCGAGATTCCTTTGGCTAATCAAAAAGTCTGTGAAGGCGACCGGCCATCCGAGCGCGCAGTCAATTCCTACTTTTATCGAACCTTCGCAGGCGTTTACGACTTGTTGATCGTTGACACCAAGTTGCAGGTCGACCAGGTCGGCGTGGTCTCGTTGCCAGTCAATCGTGGCAACGGCGGTTCCCTTTGGCTCGGCCGCCAAATCAACTCCAGAAATCAACACTGTTCAAGCCTAGCCAGACGAGCTATCTCCGCTAGATTTAGCCCATGAAATCAACTCGCATCGTCGCAGTATTTCGCTGGCTAGCGGCAGCCACCATTCTTTCGAGCGTCGTTTGGCAGGTCACCGACCGCATTGCCAACAACCTCTTCCGCCCGGCCGAATACTTCGCTTACTTCAGCATCCAGGGCACCATCATCGCCGGCGTAATGCTTGGTTTCACCGGCTGGTTGAGCTGGAATCGAGTGGCCGAAACTAAGTGGGTAACCATTGCTCGTGCCTCGGCAACGACATACGTGATTGTCATCGCCGTGGTCTACAACGCCCTTTTGCGTGACTCACCGGGTGACATCCGCGACGCCGGCTATGACTGGCCGGTGGTGCCGAACGAAATCATGCACGTATGGGCCGCCGTGCTCATCCTTCTCGACTGGCTCCTGATTGCCGGTTATTCGAAGCTGCGTTTGCGCGCCTCGCTTTGGGTCGCGGTCTTTCCGCTCGCCTGGCTTATCTTCTCGGTGAGCCGCGGAATGCTAGACGGCTGGTGGGCCTACTGGTTCTTGAACCCGAATGAGCCGGCAGGCATCCCTGGGATGTTGCAATACGTCGCGGGCATCACGGTGTTGATGATCGGCCTCGGCTTTATTTTGATTGGGCTGCGCAAGCTGCTCGCCAAACTTGTCAGGGCCTGAGCGTAGGCTTAGAGAGTGCTAAAACGCCTCGTAGTTATTTCAAGACCAGTCCTTTGGGTTAACACCATCGGCACCACTGTCATGGGCATGTG
>JBDLUE010000070.1:0-10232 GCA_039805505.1 Actinomycetota bacterium | reverse complement strand
ATTCATCCGCGAGACTGTTGGCATCACTGCTTATACCGTTGGTGACTTTGCCGTCGCACTTCGCGAATTGCTAACTTTTCGTCGTATCTCGGGGTCAAATGACCAGCTTCCGCTCATGGTTGACTGTGAGCGTGGTCTAGGTCGCCCGGACCGCGCCCTTGAGCTGGGTCGTTCCGTCGATCGAGCAGAACTGCTTCCTGGAGTCCGTGTCAATCTAGCGATTGCCATGTCGGGCGCCCGCTTAGACCGCGGTGAGAATGATCTTGCCCTGGCAGAGTTGCAGATTCCTGAGCTCAACCCGGAGAAGGTTTTTCCTTATTCTGTGCCGCTTTTCTTCGCGTATGCAGACACCTTGGAGATACTCGGCAAGGAGGCTGAGTCGAAGCGCTGGGCATCTTTGGCTGAACGTGCCGACGCGGCACTCGCGGGTAATCCTGGGCCCGAGGATGAGATCTTCCAGGTTCTTGAAGAGTATGAGATTCCGGAGAGAACCGAACGCAAGGAGTGGGAACCCCGCGACGACCGTTCAGACCGCGGGCAGCGTGACGACCGCAGCGCTCGAGAGGAACGTCCTCGCAACTTTGCACCACGAAATGCTGAACGCCCTGCGCGTCCATACGGTGAACGTTCGGACCGTCCAGCTAGACCATATGGTGAACGCTCGGATCGTCCAGTTCGTTCCGGCGAAGAGCGCCCATCACGACCCGCTCGAGACTCTGATGCCCCGCGTCCACAGCGTGATCGCGCACCTCGTGAGGGTGCTCGCGATCGCAAGTTCGGTGAAGATCGTGGCCGCTAGAGTTTGGTCAGACTATGACGTTCTCCTTGCCGACCTAGACGGTGTGGTTTACGAGGGTTCGGCTGCCATTAAGGGTGCGCCGGAGGCCATCCTTGCTTTGCAAGAGCAGGGTTTGCCAATCGGTTACGTGACAAATAACTCGTCTCGCAAGCCCGAGACAATTTCCGCGCATCTGGCTGGTTTTGGTGTGCACTGTAATCCCGAAGACATTATTGGCTCTGGAAAGACCGGTGTCGACATCCTGAGGACGCTGGTTCCTGCTGGGTCCAAAGTGCTGGTTGTGGGGGGTGAGGGGCTTCGTACTCGTGTCATCGAGGGCGGTTTTGAACTGGTCTCCGATTCTGATGGCAAGCCCGACGCGGTCATCCAGGGCTTTGCTCCAGACGTCTCATGGAGAGACTTGGCCGAGGCCTCGTTCTCGATCCAAAACGGAGCGAAGTGGGTTGCTACCAACCAGGATTGGACTCTGCCGCAAGAGAAGGGGCTGGCTCCGGGCAATGGAACGCTGGTTTCAGCCGTTCATACTGCCGTGGGGCAGTTGCCAATTGTCGCTGGAAAGCCCGAACCGGCAATTTTTCACACCGCGGTGGAACACTTTGGTGCCAAAAATGCCTTGTTCATCGGTGATCGAATCGATACCGACATTACCGGTGCAAATCGCGCGAAAATCGACTCGGTATTGGTGCTGACTGGGGTGAGCACCCGCAAGGAAGTTTTAGGCATTAAGCCAGAGGGGCGCCCGACCTACATAATAGGGTCGATGTCTGAGCTCCTTAAGCCCTACAAGGCCCCGAAAAAGACCAAGCGAGGCTATTCCTGTGATGGTGCCGAGGTGGAGTTACTTGAGAACAAAGTCGTTGTCACTTTCGGGGATCCAAAGAGTTTGGGCGCACTCCGTGCCGCCTGCGCAGTTATTTATGGCAGCGAGCTGCCAATCTATGCGCTTGACGTAGAGCCTGCGCTCTACGAATAGGTCGCTAGTCAACTAACGAATAGGCTTTAGGTATGTCAGAAGAACTCGTTTCACAGGTAAAGACCGAGGTTGAGCGCATCGAAGCGTTGCCACTTGACCAGCAGGTCAATGAGTTCGCTGCGCTCCGAGAAGAACTCGAGTCTGTTCTAAACGACTCTGAGTCGAACCGGTAGTCAGTTGCGCATAGACGTTGCCCTGGTTGAGCTTGGACTCGCCAGATCTAGAAATCACGCTTCAACCCTGATCGATGCCGACCGCGTCTTGATAAACGGGCGTGCCGCCCGAAAGGCATCTCAGCCGGTCGTTGATGGCGCAGAGCTCATCGTTTTGGAGGCCGTTGACTACGTCAGCCGAGCCGGGCACAAGCTCGCCAAAGCACTAGACGTATTCGCTGAAATAGATCCTGTGAACAAGACCGCGCTGGATGTAGGTGCCTCGACTGGAGGCTTCACCGACGTTCTGTTGCGCAGAGGCATAGCTCGTGTTTTTGCGATTGATGTCGGCCACGATCAGATGGCACTTGAGCTTCTGGACAACCCCAAGGTCATCAGCATGGAGGGCTTTAACGCCCGAGACCTGTCTCTTGAGACTTTGGCTGAGGCAAGCGGAATCTCGTCAGACAAAATCGACATCGATTTAGTGGTCGGTGACTTATCTTTCATCTCTCTGACACTGGTTCTAGAGCAGGTTTTGTCGGTTGCACCAAAAGCAGATTACGTCCTCCTAATCAAACCTCAGTTTGAAGTGGGGAAACAGTCACTTCACGCCTCTGGAATTGTCACCGACCACCGCTTGAGGGCGGGAGCAATCAAGCAGGTTGTTGATTGTGCCCACGACTTAGGTATTGGAGTTCGAGGAATTACTCGTTCGGAGCTTCCTGGTACTCACGGAAACATCGAATATGTTGTGTGGATGAGCCCACTTGAGCCGATTAATCGGTCAAAATGGACAGACAGGATCGAAGCTCTAGCCAAGGAGGGCAAATGAGTGCAGCGCGTAAAGTTCTGCTAGTAACTCACACACGCCGCCTCGAGGCGCTTTCGGCAGCTCTTGAAACCTGTCAAAAGTTGGTAAGCGCAGGCATTGTTCCAGTCATGCTCTCAGCCGATCACGCCGAGTTGCTGTCTTATTCGCGAGAGCGGAGCGGCTCAACACCCAACTTGCCAGATAACGTTGAGCTACTTGAGCAGGATTGCTCAGTGGCCGAGCTTGAAGTTGCCATGGTGCTCGGCGGCGATGGCACCATCCTGAAGGCAGCTGAAATCGTTCGTGAGGCCGAGGTCCCGCTGGTGGGGATCAATCTCGGACACGTCGGCTTTCTTGCCGAGAGTGAACGCGATGGCCTAGCCGATGCCGTTGATCGTGTTGTCGCCAAGGACTATGTAGTTAAAGAGCGCATGGCTCTCGATGTGCGTGTGTTCGTCGAAGGCAGAGAGGTCTTTCAAACTTGGGCTCTCAACGAGGCGACGGTAGAGAAGAGCGAGCGAGAACGCATGCTCGAAGTTGTCGTCGAAGTTGAAGAACACCCGCTATCCAGTTTCGGTTGCGATGGCATTGTCATCGCCACGCCAACGGGTTCAACCGCATATGCCTTCTCGGCCGGAGGCCCAGTGGTTTGGCCGTCCGTGGAAGCGCTCCTGTTGGTTCCGTTGAGCGCACACGCGTTATTTGCACGCCCTCTTGTCATCAAGCCAGATGCCCTAGTAGCGGTCGAAGTTTTGCAACGCAGTGCTGGCCACGGGGTGCTGTGGTGTGACGGGCGTCGCACATGGCAGCTACCGCCGGGTGCTCGCGTCGAGGTCATCAAATCGGACAAACCAGTCCTATTGGCGCGATTGCGCAACAGCACGTTCACCGACCGATTGGTCAAGAAGTTCGCTCTGCCAGTCGCCGGTTGGCGCGGCTCGGATGAAGCCCACAAGGCTGAATAGTTACTAAATGATCGAAGAGATTTACATCCGTGATCTTGGCGTGATTCAAGAAGCCCGTTTGCCATTTGGCAAAGGCCTGACTGTTATCACCGGCGAAACCGGCGCGGGAAAGACCATGGTCTTATCTGCACTTGGTCTTCTTCTTGGCGAACGTGCGGATTCCGCCGCGATTAGACGTGGCCAAGATCAAGCATTTGTCGAGGGTCGCTGGTTGGTCGGGGGAGAGTCCCCGGTGAATGAGCGAGTTAGGGATGCCGGGTCAGAGGTGGAACAGGGCGAGTTGATTCTCAACCGTTCCATTTCGAGCGAGGGGCGCAGTCGAGCTTCTGTCTCTGGCCGCTCGGTGCCGGTAGGGCTGCTCAACGAGTTAGGCGAAATGCTTGTCGTGGTTCACGGCCAATCGGACCAGATTCGTTTGAAATCGGCTGTGGCTCAGCGTGAGGCGCTAGACCAATATGGCGGTCCGGTGCTCGCGGAAGCACTCGCAAGCTACCAGGTGACTTTTAAGGCATGGCGAGAACTCACGCAGAAACTCGAAAACCTCAAGGCATCGTTGGATGCGAGAGCTGCCGAGGCCGATGAACTTCGCCAAGCTGTCACGGAGTTGGAGAAGCTAGACGCGCGGGAAGGCGAGGATGTCGAGCTTGCCGAAAAAGCAGAGCGCTTAAACAACCTAGAAATTCTAAGAGCCGCGGCTGCCCTTGCCCACGAGGCTCTGTCTTCGGAGGGGTTCGGCGATTCCCCCGACGCACTTGGGCTTATCGGCCAAGCGAGACGGTCACTCGAGCAGGTCTCTAACCATGACCCAGAGCTTGGGCGCCTAGCCGAACAGTTGAAGGAAGTCAGCGTCCAACTAGCCGACGCTTCTGGCGAGATTTCCAGTTACCTTGCCTCGCTAGATCTTGAAGGTGCGGGAGAAATCAACCTGATCCAAGACCGTCGCGCAGCCTTGACTGCTGCAATGCGCAAGTATGGGCCGACACTCGAAGACGTAATAGCTTATTTGGCAACAGCATCTGATCGCCTACTTGAACTGGATTGCTCCTCGGAGACCGTTGATCAGCTCGGTGTCGAGTACGAAGACTTGTCTGCGTTACTGAAGAACCAAGCCGATGCCTTGACGGCTATCCGTGTCGCAGCGGCCTCTCGTCTCGCCGAGTTGGTCACGGCAGAATTGAAGGAACTCGCAATGGGCGGTGCGAGCCTAGTGGTCGATGTCACCTATTCAGACTCCTATGGAAGCCATGGGCAAGATGCCGTCTCGATTCAACTGAGCTCATATCCAGGCGCAGAACCTCGCCCCTTGGGGAAGGGTGCCAGCGGTGGTGAACTGTCCCGAATCATGCTGGCCATCGAGGTGGTGCTCGCTGAGACTCAGCAAGCGCCAACCTTTATTTTTGATGAGGTAGATGCCGGAGTCGGCGGTGCAGCAGCCATTGAAGTGGGTCGCCGATTGGCCATCCTTGCCCAGCGCTCCCAGGTCATCGTCGTTACTCACTTGGCTCAGGTCGCTGCCTACGCAAATGCTCATCTCAGGGTTCTGAAAACCAGCTCCACCGAGTTCACTGCCACCGACGTTGTTTCGCTAAACCAGAGTGCCCGAATCGAGGAACTGGCGCGAATGCTGGCGCACGCAGCAGAATTGCGCGAGCGTGCGCTCGCCGAATTCGCATAAATTCTTTCGCGAATATCCATGTAGAGCCATTTCGCGGCCTCTGTAATTGGTAGGCTGTAATTCCATGGCAGAAGCAATGGAATCCGGTAGAACACGTCACATTTTCGTCACCGGAGGTGTTGCATCATCACTCGGTAAGGGCCTAACCGCCTCGAGTCTTGGCAACCTTCTTCGTGCACGCGGCCTCAAGGTCGTGATGCAGAAGCTAGACCCGTATCTAAACGTTGACCCGGGCACAATGAATCCTTTTCAGCACGGTGAAGTATTCGTCACCGATGATGGCGCTGAGACCGACCTAGACATCGGCCACTACGAGCGCTTCCTAGACATCAACCTAGGCCAGTCAGCCAACGTAACCACCGGTCAGATCTACTCGACCGTGATTGCCCGTGAGCGTCGCGGCGAGTACCTTGGCGACACTGTCCAGGTCATCCCTCACATCACGGATGAGATCAAGCGCCGCATGCGCCTTCAGGCACACGAGACTCCTGCCCCTGACGTAATCATCACCGAAATTGGTGGCACCGTCGGTGACATCGAATCACAGCCTTTCCTGGAGGCTGCCCGCCAGGTTCGTCACGAGGTAGGTCGCGACAACGTGTTCTACGTTCACGTTTCGCTGGTTCCTTACCTTGCCGCCTCCGGTGAGCTAAAGACCAAGCCAACCCAGCACTCGGTTTCAACTCTTCGCTCGATTGGAATCCAGCCGGATGCCGTGGTTTGCCGCAGCGACCGTGAACTGCCAGAGGGCATCAAGAACAAGATCGCGTTGATGTGTGACATCGATAAGAGTGCTGTGGTTACTGCGGCTGACGCGGCCAGCATCTACGACATTCCTCAGGTGCTCAACCGCCAGGGCCTCGACTCATACATCGTTAAGAAGTTCGGCTTCCCTGAGACCGCGGTCGACTGGAGTCGCTGGCAGGGCGTGCTCGACGCCGTGCACCACCCGAAGCACGAGGTTCGCATCGGTTTGGTTGGTAAATACATCGATCTTCCTGATGCCTACCTGTCAGTTACCGAGGCGCTTCGAGCGGGTGGTTTCGCCAACATGACCAAGGTTCACATCAAGTGGATCGCCTCTGACTCATGCGAAACCCCTGAGGGCGCTGAGGCTCAGCTCGCCGATGTTGACGCAATCTGCATCCCTGGCGGTTTTGGCGTTCGAGGCATCGAGGGCAAGCTTGGCGCTTTGACCTATGCTCGCGAGAACAAGATCCCAACCCTAGGTCTTTGCCTTGGTCTTCAGTGCATGGTCATCGAGTATGCGCGAAGCAAGGCTGGCCTAGCCGGAGCATCCTCAACCGAGTTCGACCCTGAAGCCAAGTACCCGGTCATTGCAACTATGGCCGAGCAGGTAGACATTCTTGCTTCAGGCGACATGGGTGGAACCATGCGACTGGGCCTTTACGAAGCCAAGCTAAAGCCGGGTTCGATCGTTGCTGAGGTTTACGGAGCTGACTCAATCGAAGAGCGTCACCGTCACCGCTACGAGGTCAACAACACCTATCGCTCACAGATCGCTGAGGCCGGTTTGGTTTTCTCGGGAACTTCACCTGATGACCACCTTGTTGAGTTCGTCGAGCTACCTCGCGAGGTCCACCCTTATTACGTCGCAACCCAGGCTCACCCTGAATTCCGCTCACGTCCAACCAACGCGCACCCATTGTTCCGTGGCCTAGTCGCCGCAGCAATTAAGCGCCAAGAGTCAAACAAGCTATTTGAGGTCAAGGATGCCTAAAGACCGCCCTGCGTCTCTTGCCATAAGCAAGAGCGAGGTAGTCTTTTCAGGCAAAATCTGGGACATCAAAAGCGAGTCTTTCGACTACAACGGCACCACCTTGATTCGCGAGTTCGTCGCGCATCCTGGTGCCGTTGCAGTGATTGCAATGAACCACGCCAACCAGGTTCTACTAATCAATCAATATCGCCACCCGGTTCGCGAATACCTTTGGGAAATCCCAGCGGGCTTGCTTGACATTCCGGGGGAGTCCAAGGTCGAGGCGGCCAAACGTGAGCTCCTTGAAGAGACCGGCTACATCGCCGAATCTTGGGCGGAGTTGATTGAATTCCACACCACCCCGGGCGGCAACAATGAAACTATTTCTATCTTTCTGGCACGCGACTTGCGACACCAGGGTCACGACCTCGAACTCGAGGGCGAAGAGACTGACATGCAGGTAGCGTGGGTCCCTTTGGGCGAAGCGTTGGCCAGCGTTCTGGCATCGGAAATGCGAAGCCCGAGTGCAGCTGTTGGAATCATGGCGGCGGCTCACAAACTAGGGCTCTGACTCCAAGATGGGTTTCGAAAACTTAGTCGATGCCTACATTCGACACCTGACCATCGAGCGAGGTGTGGCTAAGAACACTATTGCCGCCTATCGCCGGGATCTTCGACGCTATGTCGATTACTTGGATGAGCGAGGGGTCTCGGGTATTGAGCAGATTACTGAGTTGGTGGTTCAGGATTTTGCAACCCGCTTGGTAACCACTCATGGTCTGGCTGCTACCTCGATAGCCAGAGTCCTGGCTGGAGTGCGCGGGTTGCACAAGTACTGGTTGCTAGAAAATCTAACCAAGGCAGATCCGGCAGCGAGCGTAAAGCCGCCAAAAGCTCCTAGAAGGTTGCCAAAGGCGATTACGGTGGCTCAGGTTGAGGACCTACTGAATGCGGTCAGCGGAGATGATCCAGTATCTGTTCGCGACCGAGCCATCCTTGAGCTTCTATATGCCACTGGTGCACGCATCACCGAGATCGTTTCTCTCGATCTAGATGATCTGGTGGACCCAACCTTGCTTCGAGTCATGGGTAAAGGCGCGAAGGAGCGCATCGTTCCAGTCGGCCGTTATGCACAAACCGCACTCGAAGCCTATTTGGTGCGAACTCGGCCACTTTTTGCAGTGAACGGCAAGGGCACTCCCGCACTATTTCTGAACCAACGCGGTGGGCGCTTAAGTCGGCAGAGCGCCTGGCAAATCATCCACGATGCCGCCGAAGCGGCTAATCTGCCCGGCGAAATCTCTCCGCACACGCTTCGACACTCATTTGCAACTCACTTGCTTGAGGGTGGTGCCGACGTGAGAGTGGTCCAGGAGCTTCTGGGGCATTCATCGGTGGCCACAACTCAGATTTATACACTCGTTACAGTAGACGCGCTTCGTGAGGTGTATGCGACTGCACATCCACGCGCGCGGCGGTAGGCTAGTAGTCAACAGGTTGCATCGTAATTTCGGGAGGAATCATGGCAAAGGCAAAGAAGGTAGCAACGGATTCGCGATTCGCGAAGCCAAAGCCGCTTAGCTCGCACGGGCCCGCTCGCATCATCGCGATGTGTAACCAAAAAGGTGGCGTTGGAAAGACCACCACGAGCATCAACATGTCTGCGGCGCTCGCCGAGTATGGCCGCAAGGTGCTTCTAGTCGACTATGACCCTCAGGGTGCTCTGTCGGCTGGCCTCGGCGTAAATGCGCACGATGCTGTCACCATTTACGACTTGATGCTTGACCGCAAGATCGACCCAAAGACCGCAATTCAGCACAGCCCAGTGCCGAACCTTGATGTCATTCCGGCCAACATCGAACTTTCTGCCGCCGAAATGAAACTTGTCAACGAGATTGCTCGTGAACAGATTTTGGCAAACATTCTGAAGAAGGTTGCAGATGACTATGACGTCATCATCATCGACTGCCAGCCTTCGCTTGGATTGCTGACTGTCAACGCTCTAACTGCCGCCCACGGTGTGATCATTCCTCTGGCGAGTGAGTTCTTCGCGCTTCGCGGTGTTGCTATCCTCGAGGACATCATCGGCAAGGTTCAAGAAGGTCTAAACCCGGCTCTTCAGCTTGATGGCATCCTGGCCACAATGTATGACCCTCGCACCCTCCACTCGCGTGAAGTGCTTGACCGTTTGCACGAGGCGTTCGGCGAGAAGGTGTTCCGCAGTGTGATCAACCGCACCGTCAAGTTCCCAGACGCCACAGTTGCCAAGAAACCAATAACGGTTTTCGCATCCTCTTCTGAGGCTGCGGATGATTACCGCCGAATCGCAAGAGAGCTGATATCGCGTGGCTGTGCAGCTTGAGTCTGAAGTTGATTTTCAACTACAACTGGATAACTTCGAAGGTCCCTTTGATTTACTTCTGACCTTGATTGGTCGGCATGAGCTGGATATCACTCAGGTTGCGCTTGCCAGGGTGACCGACGAGTTTCTTCAATACGTCAAGCAGCTCGATGCCAAAAAGGAACTTGATACTGCAAGTGAGTTTTTGGTTGTAGCAGCGACCCTGCTAGATCTAAAGCTTGCCAGCTTGCTACCGCAGGGGGAGCTGGTTGATAGCGAAGATGTTGCTCTGCTGGAAGCAAGGGATCTGCTCTTCGCAAGACTTTTGCAGTATCGAGCTTTCAAAGAACTGTCTGCCTGGTTCAATACAGCCTTCGAATTAGAAGCCAAGCGAGTTCCGAGAACTGTTCGATTGGAAGAGCAATATCGCAATTTGCGCCCAGAACTGAAGTGGGATACCACTTTGGATGAGTTCCACATGCTGGCTCTGGCCGCTTTTACGCCCAAGGAAATCCCGAGCGTTGGACTGACGCACCTTCACGCATCGAAAGTTTCTATTCGCGAACAGGTTGGAATCATTGTTGATCGTCTTCGCTCTGCAAAAACTCTGACCTTCTTGCAGCTAATTGCTGACACCAAGGAGCGAGCGGAATTTGTTGCTCGATTCCTGGGAATACTTGAGCTGTATAGAATTGGGGCTATTGGTGTTTTGCAACCCACGCCGTTTGGCGAGATTACTCTCAGCTGGGAAGCGGAAGCATTTGACTTCCATCAACTCGACGGATTAGGTGTT
>JBDLUE010000069.1:0-5473 GCA_039805505.1 Actinomycetota bacterium | reverse complement strand
GATGTTGTCGTCATCCTCGAATCGAGCAAAAACAACACCCATGGTGTCGCGACCCTTGGCCGGAACCTCGCTCACTGCTGAACGAACCACCTTGCCCGAGGCTAGAACTACAAGAACTTCGTCCTCTTCGGTCACGATCTGCGCGCCAACTAGGTCGCCGCGCTTCTCTTCGAGCTTGGCAACCTTGATTCCCAGGCCGCCACGGTTTTGCGGGCGATACTGATCAACCGAGGTGCGCTTTGCATAACCACCTTCGGTGACCACGAAGACGAAGGTTTCGTCTGAATCGTTGATAACCGAGGCAGATAGCAAGTGGTCTCCGCTGCGGAAGTGCATACCGATGTTTCCAGAGGTGTCACGACCCATCGGGCGCAGGCTCTCATCGCTGGCCGAGAATCGAATCGACATACCCTTGTGCGAAACAAGAAGTAGGTCATCTGACTCGGATGCAAGCAGCGCCGAAACCAGTTCATCGCCTTCGCGAAGCTTGATCGCGATGATTCCACCCGTGCGAGCGGTGTCATAGGCGTCAAGTGCCGTCTTCTTAACCAAGCCCTCGCGAGTTGCAAGAACTAGATAAGGAGCCTGCTTGTAATCCTTGAGGTCAAGAACCTGGGCGACCTGCTCATCTGGCTGCAGAGCAAGCAGGTTAGCAACGTGCTGCCCCTTGGTGTCGCGGCCGGCCTCTAGAACTTCGTAGGCCTTGGTGCGATAGACGCGACCCTTGTTGGTGAAGAACAACAGCCAGTGGTGGGTGGTGGTCACGAAGAAGTGTTCAACCACATCGTCTGCGCGAAGGTTGGCACCCTTCACGCCCTTGCCGCCGCGGTGCTGTTGGCGATAGTTGTCACTCTTGGTGCGCTTGATGTAGCCACCACGGGTAAGCGAAATAACCATCTCTTCTTCAGGGATGAGGTCTTCGACCGAAACGTCGCCATCGAAGCCAGCGATGATGGTGCTGCGGCGGTCATCGCCGTGCTTGGCAACAACCTCGTCTAGCTCTTCGCTGATGATGGTGCGCTGGCGAATTGGGTCGGCGATGATTGCCTTGAAGTCAACGATCTGAGCCTCAAGTTCGGCAGCTTCGTCAATGATTTTCTGTCGTTCAAGTGCAGCAAGCTGACGCAACTGCATGTTCAGAATCGCCCGAGCCTGAAGCTCGTCGATCGAAAGCAAGCCCATCAGGCCATCGCGTGCCTCTTCGACATTTGCGCTCTTGCGAATCAGGGCGATAACGGCGTCGAGTGCATCAAGAGCCTTGAGGTAACCACGCAGAATGTGGGCACGCTCTTCGGCCTTCTTTAGGCGGAACTGGGTGCGACGAACAATAACCTCAACCTGGTGAGCAACCCAGTTGGTGATAAAGCCATCCAGGCTTAGGGTGCGAGGCACACCGTCGACCAGGGCCAACATGTTGGCGCTGAAGTTTTCCTGAAGCGGGGTCAACTTGTAAAGGTTGTTCAAAACGACGCGAGCAACCGCATCCTTCTTCAAAACCACGACCAAGCGCTGACCGGTTCGACCAGAGGTCTCGTCACGGATGTCGGCGATGCCTGAAAGGCGGCCTTCCTTGACTAGCCCGGCGATCTTCTCTGCCAAGTTGTCAGGGTTTACCTGGTAAGGCAGCTCGGTGACCACGAGGCAGGTGCGACCCTGAAGTTCTTCAACATTGATGATCGCGCGCATTGTGATTGAGCCGCGGCCGGTGCGATAAGCCTCTTCGATTCCCTTGCGGCCAAGGATGTGCGCTCCGGTTGGGAAGTCTGGGCCCTTGATTCGCTCGATTAGCGCCTCAAGTAGCTCTTCGTTGGTGGCATCCGGGTTCTTAAGGGCCCACTGAGCACCGTCGGCAACCTCGCGGAGGTTGTGAGGTGGAATGTTGGTGGCCATACCGACGGCAATACCGATTGAACCGTTGATTAGTAGGTTCGGGATGCGGCTTGGCAGAACGGTTGGTTCCTGGGTGCGACCGTCGTAGTTGTCCTGGAAGTCGACGGTGTCTTCGTCGATGTCTCGAACCATCTCCATCGCCAACTGAGCCATGCGGCACTCGGTGTAACGAGGGGCAGCTGCAGGGTCGTTACCCGGTGAACCGAAGTTTCCCTGACCTGAGATCAATGGATAGCGAAGGTTCCAGTCCTGGGTCAAACGAACCATGGTGTCGTAGATGGCGCTGTCACCGTGTGGGTGGAACTGGCCCATTACGTCACCGACGACGCGGGAACACTTTGAGAACTGCTTGTCTGGGCGGTAGCCACCGTCGAACATTGCATAAATGACGCGGCGGTGAACCGGCTTTAGACCATCGCGAACGTCTGGCAGGGCGCGACCCACGATAACGCTCATCGCATAGTCGAGGTAGCTGCGTTGCATTTCGACCTGGAGGTCGACCTGCTCGATGTTGTCGCGAAGCGCTGGGACGCCAGCCGGAAGGTTGGTAGTTTCGTCAGCCATGATTACTCTTCTCTAAATCTCTCGTCGGCGGCCTAGATGTCTAGGAAGCGGACATCCTTGGCGTTCTGCTGAATGAATGTGCGTCGTGCGTCTACGTCTTCACCCATGAGGGTTGAGAAAACTTCGTCGGCAATCGCGGCATCCTCGAGGGTTACCTGAAGCAAGGTGCGCTGGTCTGGGTCCATGGTGGTGTCCCAAAGCTCGTCGTAGTCCATTTCACCAAGACCCTTGTAACGCTGGATCGAGTTTTCCTTAGGAATACGCTTGCCGGCAGCTGCGCCATCTGCCAAAGCCTTGTCGCGCTCGGCGTCTGAGTAGACATACTGGTGGTCAGCGTTTGACCACTTGATCTTAAACAGAGGTGGCTGCGCTAGGTAGACATAGCCGTGCTCGATCAGTGGGCGCATGTAGCGGAACAACAGGGTCAGAATCAGGGTGCGGATGTGTAGACCGTCGACATCGGCGTCGGCCATCAAAATGCACTTGTGGTAGCGAGCCTTGCTGACATCGAACTCTTCACCGATGCCGGTGCCGAATGCGGTGATGATTGCCTGTACTTCAGCGTTGCCGAGGGCGCGGTCTAGACGTGCCTTTTCGACGTTTAGGACCTTTCCACGAAGTGGAAGGATGGCCTGAGTTTCAGGGTTACGGCCGCGAACGGCAGAACCACCCGCCGAGTCACCCTCGACTAGGTAGATTTCCGAGAGTGCTGGGTTGCGGCTTGAGCAGTCGCGAAGCTTGCCCGGCATGCCGCCAGACTCGAGCAGACCCTTGCGGCGGGTTGCCTCACGTGCCTTGCGAGCTGCGTGTCGCGCGGTTGCTGCCTGGATTGCCTTGCGGATGATCTCCTTGGCAACGTTTGGGTTGCGACCCAACCAGTCACCGAATTCCTCGTTGACCACGCGCTGAACAAAGGCCTTAACCTCGGTGTTGCCCAGCTTGGTCTTGGTCTGGCCTTCGAACTGTGGTTCGGCCAGCTTGACCGAGATCACACAGGTTAGGCCTTCGCGGCAGTCGTCACCCGAAAGGTTTTCGTCCTTCTCCTTGAGCAGGTTCTTCTCGCGGGCATACTTGTTCAAAAGTGTGGTCAGGGCGGCTCGGAAGCCCTCTTCGTGGGTTCCACCCTCGTGGGTGTTGATGGTGTTCGCGTAGGTGTGGACGCTCTCGTTATAGGCGTTGGTCCACTGCATCGCGATTTCGACCGACATGTTCTTCTCTTTGGTCTCTGACTCGAAAGAGATGATTTCTTCGTTGACGATTTCAGACTTCTTCGAAACGTTTAGGTATTCGACGTAGTCTTTGAGGCCGTTTTCGTAGTGGTAGGTGTCGGTGCGGCCGCTGCGCTCATCCTCTAGAGAGATGCGAAGGCCCTTGTTCAAGAAACACATCTGCTGGAAACGCTGGCGAAGGGTCTCGTAGTCATACTCGACGGTTTCGAAGATGGTTGGGTCGGCCAAGAACTCGGTTGTGGTTCCGGTGTAGTCAGCCGGTTCGCCCTTTGAAACCGGGGCGTCTGGCACACCGATCTGGTAGCTCTGGTTCCAAAGGAAGCCCTCACGAGCAACCTGAACCTTCAGGCGGGTTGAAAGTGCGTTTACAACCGACGCACCCACACCGTGCAGACCACCAGAAACGGCATAACCGCCGCCGCCGAACTTTCCACCGGCGTGCAGGATGGTCAAAACTACCTGAAGGGTCGAAACACCTTCGGTTGGGTGAACAGAAACTGGGATGCCTCGGCCGTTGTCCTTGACGCGAATCCAGCCATCCTTCGTGATTGTCACGTTGATGGTGTCGCAATAGCCGGCGAGGGCTTCGTCGACAGAGTTGTCGACTACTTCATAGACGAGGTGGTGAAGGCCGCGGGGGCCGGTGGAGCCGATGTACATACCTGGGCGCTTGCGCACCGCTTCGAGACCTTCGAGAACCTGGATATTTCCGGCTTCGTATGAGGTGTCGCCGCCTTTAGCGATTTCGTTTTCGGTAGACATATGCAGTTATAGCTCCTTCTATTTTCACCGTTAGGCCCTATAGAACTGCAGTGATCTCACTGGCTGATATTCGGGGTAACTAACTGATGAGAATTTTACCTTGGATGGCAGACATTTACAGGGATGTGGAGGCTATCCGTACGTGTCGCGAGGGCCTCTTCCGGGCACCGATCGCGGGCCTTTTTTCCAACTCGGCGCGGCTGGGCCGAGCAGCTTCAAACTTGTAATTTCGACACCCGGATGAGCCTCGTGAATCATGTCAAGAATTTGGGTCTGCATGAGGCGCAATTGGGTTGCCCAAGCGGTCGATTTGCAGCGAATTGTGAGGGTGCCGTTGATCAGCGCTTCGGGTTGGGTGGCAGCCGCATTGGTCTCGCCCACAATCTGCGCCCAGTTGTTGAAAAGCTCTGCCTCGGCCAACTGTGAGTCCCAGCGGAATGACTTCAAAAGGTCGTCTAGCCCAGTGCCTGCCTTGATTGGGTCACGGCCGGGTTCGAATGGGCGCGAGTTTTTCTTCGCAGCTTTCTCTGCGATTCGCTTGGCATCGCGGCTGAGTCGGCCGGTTACCGCCTCGCGCATCCGCCAGTAGAACTCCTGGGCGAAGTCCGATTTATCCGGGCGTTCAGCCATTGCTAGCACCGCCCTCGGCGGCAGCGTGGGCAGATTGATCGGCAGAAACCTCGCCATGTTTCACGTGGAACACTGTCGCGATCAGTTCTTCGGGCACATCCTCGGCAACTGCCGCCGTGATCAGCACCTGTTCGTTGCCGGCAACCATCCCGGCAAGTCGGGCTCGACGGCCAGCATCGAGCTCAGCGAAAACGTCATCCAAGATCAAAATTGGGTCTCCGGTGCGGGTTTCGGCACGCAGCAGCGCAATCGAAGCGAGGCGCAATGCCAGTGCGTAAGACCAACTCTCGCCGTGGCTGGCGTAACCCTTAGCCGGCAAAGTGCCGAGCATCAAAACCAGGTCGTCGCGGTGCGGACCTACCAAAGTGATGCCGCGCTCGAGCTCTTTGTTGCGCACA
>JBDLUE010000068.1:0-5505 GCA_039805505.1 Actinomycetota bacterium | reverse complement strand
GGCACGGCGATAGGTAACGATTTGTTCGATGGTAATCACGGGCAATCCCTCTCGTGCGCCGATTTCTTTCAGTTCAGGAAGTCGAGTCATTGAACCGTCGGCCGAAACCATTTCGGCAATGACGCCGACTGGGGTTAGGCCGGCAAGCTTTAGCAAGTCAACGGTTGCTTCGGTGTGACCCTGGCGAGCCAAGACTCCGCCCTGGTGGGCGCGAAGTGGCAGGATGTGGCCAGGTCTGATCAAGGATTCTGGCGTGCTGGTTGGGTCGGCAAGGACCTGAAGGGTGCGCGCGCGGTCGGCCGCTGAAATTCCGGTGGTCACACCGCTCGATGCATCCACCGAAACGGTGTACTGAGTGCGCAAGGTGTCCTGGTTGGCCAGAGTCATCAGCGGCAACTCGAGGTGATTTGCCATCTGCTCGGTCATTGGTGCGCAAAGGTAGCCCGAGGTGTTGCGAACAATCCAGGAGATCCACTCTTCGGTGGCAAATTCGGCTGCCATGATGGCGTCGCCCTCGTTCTCGCGATTCTCAGCGTCGGCTACGAGCACCGGCTTACCCTCGCGGAGGGCTGTGAGGGCTTCTTCAATAGTTGAAAGTGACATTAGATGTTCCTTGCTTCGAGCAAGCGCTCGATGTGTTTTGCCATTACGTCAGCTTCAACGTTGACCTTGTCACCCGGCTGCTTGGTGCCGAGCGTGGTTAGAGCTAGTGTTTCCGGAATCAGGCTTAGGCCGATGAAGTCTTCGCCAACCTGGTTCACGGTCAGCGAGACGCCATCGATGGTGATCGAACCCTTGAGCACGATGTACTTCATAAGCTCCTTGGGGATGCGAACCTGCACGAGCTCCCAGTTCTCGCTTGGGGTGCGGCTGATGATCTCCCCGAGGCCATCAACGTGCCCCTGAACCACGTGCCCACCGAATCGGGTGGCAGCGGTCATGGCACGCTCAAGGTTCACCGGGTCGCCAACTTTGATGCCGGCCAGCGAGGTCAAGTTCAGGGTCTCCTGCATTACGTCGGCGGTGAACGATGTTGCATCGTGCTCGACCACGGTCAGGCAGGTGCCGCACACAGCGATCGAGTCGCCTCGGTTTGCATCCGAGACAACAAGTGGCCCTTCGATGGTCAGGCGCAGCGCGTCGGCCTGCAGTTCAATGGCCTTCACTCGGCCTAGTTCTTCAACGATTCCAGTGAACATTAGTTGTTCCTTTCGATGGCGCGAATCATTAGGTCTGGCCCAAGTTGCTTTACTTCAATGAACTCGAGGTCTTTGGCTTGGCTGATGTTGGCAACGCCGAGATTGCCCAGTGAGTTGAGCGGCCCGCCGATGAGTTTCGGAGCCAGATAGACCAAAAACTCGTTGACCAGGTTGTGACGCACAAACTCGCTTGCTACAACCGCGCCACCCTCAACCATCAGGTGTCGCACGCCCATGTCAAAAAGGGTGGCCAGGGCCGAGTTCAAGTCGCGAGTGCGAAGTTGCACGGTCTTTCCCTTGCCCTCAGACTCGTCAAATATGCGAGCGGCGGGGTCAAGTTCGGTCTCGCCAAGAATCACTCGGATAGGTTGCTCTGAATAGAGCGAACCATCGCGGTGGCGTGCGGTTAGTTCAGGGTTGTCGGCAATCACTGTTCCGGTGCCGACCAAGATTGCGTCGATTTGGGTGCGGCGTCGATGAACATCGCGCCGTGCTTCGGGGCCGGTAATCCACTTCGACGAGCCATCTGCCGCTGCGCTGCGGCCATCCAAGCTCGAACCATACTTGAGGGTTACAAAGGGACGCTGCTGGCGGGTCGCGGTGGCCCAAACACGGATGAGTTCATCGGCCTCAGCCTCGAGCAAACCAGACTCAACTTCGATGCCGGCATCGCGCAGGGTGGCAGCGCCGCCCGAGGAGTTCAGCCCTGGGTCTTTGGTTGCATAAATCACGCGTTCGACACCGGCGGCGATCAAAGCCTGAGCACATGGACCGGTCTTGCCGGTGTGGTTGCAGGGTTCAAGAGTCACCACGGCGGTTAGCCCAGTGGCGATGGGTCCGTTGAAGTTTGCGCGACCGTTGGCTTGAAGGTCCTTCAGGGCGGCGACTTCGGCGTGGTCGGTTCCTGAACCGCGGTGCCAGCCTTCGCCAACAATTTCACCTGATGCGGTGATCAAGACTGCGCCGACGCGAGGGTTCAGGCCTTTGGATGGGCCGTTCAGGGCAAGTTCGAGTGCGCGACGCATCGCGTGTTCGTGTTGCTCGTTAAAAGACATAACCCCTAATTCTTGGTTGCAAGAATTTCGGGGTTAGTAAAGAAACCGGACCCACTTCCGGACGTATTGCTACGACTGGCGTGGATTCGGAAACCGTGTCGCGGTCGATGCCATAACTTGTCATCGACTAACCGCGCCACGCTCGTTCCTCTCCCATCCGGACTTTAACCGTCGGCATCTGAATTTCACAGATTCAACCGGTACCTCACTCCGCCCAGTTGCCTGAGTTTTGCTTGCCAATCAAATGGCTGATGTAACGGGTCGCGGGCTATAACCGCCGGCTCAGATTTTCACTGACCCCGAAGAACTTTTGTTGCTTGACTATCATCCCAGTTCAACCAGTGAAACGGAAACCGTATTCCTACGCTGTGGACGAACCGAGCGCCTCGGAAAGGCTATTTGGCGGCGATGAAACCGATGCGTTCGTAAACCGTGGCCAAGGTTTTCTCGGCTAGCTCGTTGGCCTTCGCGGCACCCTTGGCGAGCAAGCGGTCTAGCTCGGCCGGGTCACTCAGCAACTCTTCGGCGCGGTTTCGAATCGGCTCGATGTGGGCAACGACGACGTCGGCGAGCTCAGTCTTCAGTGCTCCATAGCCAGCGCCATCGAAGCGAGCGACCAACGAGTCAATACTCTCGCCGGTGATCGCCGAATATATTCCGAGCAGGTTCGAAATACCAGGCTTCGTTTCGCGATCAAAGCGAATCACGCCATCCAAGTCGGTCACTGCGCTCTTGAACTTCTTGACCACCACGGATGAGTCATCCATGATGTTGACTAAGCCTTTAGGGTCGCCCGACTTCGACATCTTTGCGGTCGGGTTCTGCAAATCATAAATCTTTGCAGTTTCCTTCAGGATGACACCCTCGGGAATCACAAAAGTCTCACCGAAACGCGAGTTGAAACGGGTGGCCAAGTCGCGGGTTAGCTCGATGTGCTGGCGCTGATCTTCGCCAACCGGCACTGCTTTCGGCTGGTAAAGCAGGATGTCGGCTGCTTGAAGAACCGGGTAGGTGAATAGGCCGACCGAGGCGGCATCCGTGCCATTCTTCTGCGATTTGTCTTTGAACTGGGTCATACGACCGGCCTCTCCGAAACCGGTGAGGGTCATCAAGACCCAGGCGAGCTGCGCGTGAGCCGGAACGTGTGACTGCACGAAAAGCGCCGACTTGTTCTCGTCGATGCCCGCAGCCAAATACTGGGCGGCGGTAATGCGAGTGTTGCGGCGAAGAGCTTCCGGCTCCTGTGGAACGGTGATTGCGTGAAGGTCGACAACGCAGTAATACGCGTTGTAGTCATCCTGCATCTTGGTCCAGTTCACCAAAGCGCCAAGGTAGTTTCCGAGGTGCAGTGAACCGGCGGAAGGTTGCATTCCGCTGAGCAGGTTTGGCTTAGTCATGGGTCAATCCTAGATCGAGTAGTCGACGGAGACAGGGGAGTGGTCTGTCCAGCGGGTGTCATAGCTGGCCGCGCGGTGCACCTTGTAGTTCGCCGCGTTGGCAGCGAGTGCGGGTGTGGCCAGGTGATAGTCGATGCGCCAGCCGGCATCGGTGTCGAAAGCCTGGCCGCGGTATGACCACCAGGTATAAGGCCCCGCGACATCCGGGTGAGCGGCACGGCCAACGTCAACCCAACCCTGCTGCTTCATCAACGTGTCGAAGTAGGCGCGTTCCTCCGGCAAGAAACCGGCGTTCTTCAGGTTGCCCTTCCAGTTCTTGATGTCGAGTTCGGTATGCCCAACATTGAGGTCACCGACCACGACGACATGAGCGCCAGAGGCAATCAGCTCGGCCATGCGAACCTGCATCGCTTCGAGGAACTTGTATTTCTCAACCTGCTTCGGGGTGTCAACCTCACCTGAGTGCACGTAGGTGCTGATCACGGTGATGGTCTTGCCGCCGAAATCGTAGTCGGCCTCTAGCCAGCGACCGGCAGAGTCGAAGTCATCCGGGCCAAGCTCAGTTCGGCTCGCGGTCGGAGCCTGCTTGCTGATTAGAGCTACGCCGGCGCGACCCTTGGCGCTCGCCGCATCGTGCAGGATGTGCCACTGTCTGCCATCCTTGGGTGGGTTGGAGGTGAAGAGTTCGTCGAGGTCTGCGTCACTCGCGCGAACCTCTTGAAGGGCAATGATGTCTGCGCCTGAATCGGCCAGCCACTCGGCCATTCCCTTGCGGAAGGCGGCGCGCACGCCATTGACATTTACGGTGACCACATTGATAGGCATTTCTCAAGTTTAACGCGCGAATAGAATCGACCCATGGCTGAGCGGTTTTTGGTAGGTGCGGGCGTGGGTAGCGGAGTCGCCCACGGGCCGGCTTTCGTGCTCGCTCAACCAGAGGCGGCACTCGCTCAAATCTCGAAGCCGGGCAATCGCATCGGCATGATTGCGATTCAAAAAGCAATGATTTCGGTGGCCGAGGAACTCGAGAATGTCACCACGGTGGGCGAGGCCAAGGATGTCATGCAGGCGCTCGCCATGATTCTGCGCGACCCAGTGTTATTCGACGTGGTCAAGGCTCACCTTGCCGAAGGCGCTGAGGCAGCCGACGCGATTCGCCGAGCCTTCTCTCGATTTGCTCGCCAACTCGAATCACTCGGCGGCTACTTCGCTGACCGAGCGGCCGACCTTGGCTACCTCGCCAACCGTGTCATCGCCGAACTTGCCGGCGAACTGCGCCCGGTCGAGTTTCCGACCGAGCCATTCATCCTGGTTTCAGACTCGATTTCACCCATGGATGCCGCGAAGCTCGACCCAAAACGCGTGCTAGCCGTGATTACCTCGGATGGCACGCCGACCTCTCACGCTGCAATCATTGTGCGAGCTGCCAGGCTTCCGATGGTGGTCGGGTTGGTGGGCTCTGGGTTGATTCGCACCGGTTCGCAGCTTCTTGTCGACGCGAGTTCGGGCCAGGTTTTCCTTGACCCAACCGCCGAACGAATCGATCACTATACGAATGCCGCGAGCCTGGACACCCAGGTAATCAGACTGCTCGAGGATGATCGCGAAGCGCCAATCACGCTGCTGGCGAATCTTGGCTCTAGCTTTGAGGCGGCTGGGGCACTCGCAGCCGGAGCGCAGGGTGTCGGATTGTTCCGCACCGAGTTGCTTTATCTTGGGCACGCAGAACCACCCGGCCTGGATGAACAGTTTGCTGAGTATTCGAAGTTGTTGGCAGCGTTCACTGGCAAGCGCGTGCTGGCTAGAGTGCTCGACCTCGACTTCGACAAGCCGCTTCCCTTCCTGCGCGAAGCC
>JBDLUE010000067.1:0-5567 GCA_039805505.1 Actinomycetota bacterium | reverse complement strand
TGAGTGGAGATGGGGGGAATTGAACCCCCGTCCAATACAGAGTTTCTAGCTCTTCTACGGGTGTAGCTTCAATAAGGTTCTACTCGGCCCCGGTGCTAGCTTGAAGCGACATAACCGACGGGCCCAGTCTTAGTTAAAGTCCCAAGAAGCCCTAAGGCATAACTTCTCAGCAAGATTTCTAAATGACGCTAGGGTCCAGGACGAAATCAAACCTGGTCTAACGGACTTCGGGGCTAGGGGCTATTAAGCAGCTAGGGCGAAGTCAGTGCGTGATGATTTAGCACTTATAGTTTGCAGCGGACATTTACGAGTTGACGCTACATTCTCGACCCGCTTCATCCAGTTACACATGCACTGTCGAAACCGATCATCCCCATATTTAGTTACCATCTCCCCTAAGACCTGACCTAAACGTTTGGGTTATGGTCTTTTGGGGTTGCTCTAAGGATACGTGATTGCACAGACATTAGGCTGTGAAGTTCATGTGAACCAGGATGTGCTGCTCGTCAACCATTGCGCCTTCGGTGAAACCAGCCTTCAGAAACGTACTCAACTTGCCG
Source organism: Actinomycetota bacterium (assembly GCA_039805505.1). Lineage (GTDB taxonomy): Bacteria > Actinomycetota > Actinomycetes > Actinomycetales > Microbacteriaceae > Rhodoluna. The sequence goes on along the minus strand of JBDLUE010000067.1, from coordinate 5,007 downwards.
CGATAACCCCATGACGCAAAATCGTCGGCCGCGCGCGGGGCGGCCTCAACGGATTTGAATCCCTTGGCTTTTAGGTCGGCGATTGCATAGTTCAGTAGGTCGGTTGCGACTCCCTTGCCCTGGTGCTCAGCGCTAACGATAAAGCAGAGCACGCGCGCCACATCCTCGCCAGTCGGCGGAAGACCGACAAAGTTGTTCGCCTTGTTTGCAGCGACCCAACCAATCACTTCGTCGCCCTCGTAAGCCAAATAGCCGTTCATATAGCGCGATTTGATGCGATCGCAGGCGGTTTTGCGGTTCACGACTGTGCGCTCGGCATCCTTGGGTTGCTGCTCGGGGCTGTTCAAGTAAAACTGGCAGTAGCAACCAGCCCATTGAGGATTGGTCTCGAACGCGGGACCTTCCATGAACCCGAGAAAATCATCGAGTTCGGCAGGCGTTAGCGGCCGAATTTCTACCAATCTTTGCCCTTGGTGGACATTGCGCGGTCAGCTTCGCGCTTATCCGTCTGCTCTTTGAGAGTCTGACGCTTGTCGTATTCGCGCTTACCGCGAGCCAACGCAATCTCAACCTTGGCACGGCCATCCTTGAAATAAATCGAAAGCGGCACGAGAGTCAGACCAGACTCTTTGATCTTGCCCTGTAGCTTGTAGATCTCGTGACCGTGCAGCAACATCTTGCGGCGGCGACGAGCTGGGTGGTTGTTCCAGGTGGCCTGAGTGTATTCGGGGATGTGAACGTTTTCTAGCCAGGCTTCGCCGTTTTCGATGCTGCCGAACCCGTCAATTAGGGACGCTCGGCCGGCACGCAACGATTTAACCTCTGGTCCGGTGAGCACAAGGCCCGCCTCATAGACATCAAGAATTGTGTAATCGTGGCGCGCTTTTCGGTTGCTGGCAACAACTTTTTGGCCGCGTTCTTTAGGCATAAGGTTTCTATATTCGCAGGTAGCGGCGAATCGCGAAACCCGAAGCGATGGCAGAGAGCAAAATTCCCGCACCGATCAGAGCTGGTGCGACCAAGAAACCGTCGGCAAGCGTCACGAAACTGGTGAATGGAAGCTTGGCTGCGAGGTATCCCTGCACGAAGAACTGGACCACGCTCAGCACAGCACCAGCCGCAAGCGCACTTCCAATTGTCGCGGCAACCACTCCCTCAAGGATGAACGGCAGCTGGATGTAAAAGTTGCTGGCACCGACGAGTCGCATGATGCCGATCTCACGACGCCGTGAGAAAGCGCTCAGGCGGATGGTGGTCGAAATCAATAGCGCAGCGGAGACCAACATCAACGATGCTATTCCAACGGCAGCGATCGAGGCGGCATTCAAGATGCTGAAAATTTGATCTAGGTAGGTTCGCTGGTCACGAACTTCTTCAACGCCAGCAACCCCCGAGAAGCTCTCGGTGATTATCAGGCTCTTGCTCGGGTCTTTCAGACTCACCCAGAAGGTCTCGTTGAGCTGATTCGGCGAGACATACTTGGCCACCGAGTTTCCGGCGAACTGCTCCTGGAACTTGTCGAAAGCCTGCTGGTGGTTCTCGAAGAAATATTCCTTGATGTAAGGCTTCAGAACTGGTGACTGCAACTTCTCTTCGATGGTGGCGCGCAAGTCAGCAGACGCCTCACCCTGAGGGCAAACATCGCCAGGCGAAACCTCGGTGCAAAGGTAGACGGCGACCTGCGCGCGGTCATACCAGTAGTTCTTCATCTGCCCGATTTGCAACTGAAGCAGCGAGGCCGTGCCAACGAAGGTCAGCGAGATAAAAGTGACCAGGATGACCGAAATAACCATTGAAACATTGCGACGCAGACCGTGGCCGATCTCGCCCATCACGAAACCAAAGCGCATTAGTTGTCGCCGCCTAGGCTCCAAGACTGGTCAGCAGCAAGGTTCCACGACTGAACCGGGTGCGAATCAGTCTGGGTCTTTATGTAACCGGCAGACTTCTGGTCGCGGAAGATTTCACCATCACGCATCTCAACAACGCGCTTTTGAAGGCGGTCGACAATGCCGCGGTCGTGAGTCGCCATGACAACGGTGGTGCCGGCCAGGTTGATGCGCTCGAGCAAAGCCATGATGCCCTCGCTGGTTGCCGGGTCGAGGTTTCCGGTCGGCTCATCGGCAAGCAGAACGGCAGGCTTGTTCACGATTGCTCGCGCCAAGGCAACGCGCTGTTGCTCACCGCCCGAAAGTTCGCCGGGCAGGCGGTCGGCTTTGCCCTCCAGGCCAACCATCGCCAGCACATCAGGCACTGCTTCTTGGATGAATCCCTGCGATTTGCCAATCACTTCAAGGCTGAATGCAACGTTTTGAGCGACGGTCTTGCTCGGCAAGAGTCGGAAGTCTTGAAAGACCACGCCGAGCTTGCGGCGGAAGAATGGGATGCGTCGGCTCGGGATGGCAACTAGGTTCTCGCCCATCACGTGCACCGAACCACTGGTTGGAATGTCTTCGCGAAGCATCAATCGCATCAAAGATGATTTGCCAGAACCCGAGGCTCCGACCAAGAAAACAAAATCGCCCTTTTCAATCTCAAGAGACACCTTATTCAGCGCTGGGCGCGAGGATCCCTTGTATTGTTTGGTGACGTTTTCAATGCGAATCATGATGGGTCAAGCCTAGTCTTGAACGCGCTTGCGCCAGCGGATTCCCGCGGCAATAAAACCATCCAAGTCGCCATCAAACACCGCATTCGGGTTGTTCTGTTCGTGCTCGGTGCGCAGGTCTTTCACCATTTGGTAGGGAGCCAACACGTATGAACGCATCTGCTCACCCCAGCTGGCTTTGACGTCTCCAGCAATCTGCTTTTTCTTGGCATCTTCTTCGCGGCGACGGATCTCGAGCAAGCGCGACTGAAGCACTCGCATCGCAGCAGCCTTGTTCTGAATCTGGCTCTTTTCGTTCTGGCAGCTGACCACAGTGCCAGTAGGAATGTGCGTGATTCGGACTGCCGAGTCGGTGGTGTTAACGCTCTGACCGCCCGGGCCAGAAGAACGGAACACATCGATGCGAATCTCGTTGTCTGGGATGTCAATTGCTTCAGTGACTTCGACCAATGGAACAACTTCAACGGCCGCGAATGAAGTCTGTCGCTTACCGGCCGCGCCGAATGGGCTCATGCGAACCAGTCGGTGGGTTCCAGCTTCAACCGAGAGGGTTCCGAAAGCGTAAGGAGCATCAACTTCGAATGTTGCCGACTTGATGCCTGCACCTTCGGCGAATGAAGTGTCGAGCACCGAAACCGGCATCTTGTGGCGTTCGGCATAGCGCAGGTACATGCGCATCAGCATTTCGGCAAAGTCAGTTGCGTCGTCGCCACCTGCACCAGAGCGAATCGTGATTACGGCCGCGCGCGAGTCATACTCGCCGTTCAAAAGCGTCTGGATTTCGAGCTCAGAGATGTCTGACTGCAAGCCGACCAGCTCGGCCTTGGCCTCAGCCTGCGCCGCTGAGTCACCCTCGGCGTTTGCCATCTCGATCAGCACTTCTAGGTCGTCTAGACGTGAATCGACATCCTTGAGGCGGGTGAGCATTGCCTGCTTGTGAGAAAGTTTGCTTGTCACAGACTGGGCGCGCGCCGTGTCATCCCAGAGATTTGGGTCAGCTGCCTGCTCTTTCAACTCTTCGACTTCGAGGATGAGCTTAGGCTCGTCGACCACGTGACGAATGTCGCCAAAAGTGGAGCGAAGTTCGCGAATCTCTGAGGTTAGGTCTAGGTCTGCCATTGCCACTCCAGTCTAGGCGAGAGACCGATAATGGTTAGGTGACCAAAACCGAGCAGCCATTCAAGATCAAGTCGTTGGTCTACCCGGTTTTCTTGCCTTCCTTCTTGTTCGCCGTTGGCGAGGCCGCTCTAATTCCGGTTATTCCGGCGAGCGCCCAGGCATTCGGTGCTGATCTAGCTACCGCCGGCTTCATCGCCGGTGTTGGAATGCTGGGCACCTTGTTCGCCGACATCCCAGCTGCGCGCGTCGTGAACTATTTCGGCGAGCGCAAAGCCATGATTTATGCGGCTGCTGTTGCGGCCAGCGGAATCCTTTTTGCGGTCTTTGCCACCAACTTGTTGATGCTTTCCATCGGCATCTTTATCACCGGAGCTTGCCACGCCATTTTCGGCCTTGCCCGCCACGGTTACATCGCCGAAGTCGTGCCGGTGGAAAAACGCGGCCGCGCGCTGGCAATCCTAGGTGGAGCTTTCCGAGGCGGCAGCTTCGTCGGCCCCTTGCTGGGCGCTCTCGTTATTTCACTGGTTGGAGTGTCAGCGGTCTTCTGGCTACCGGTTATCTTTAGCCTTCTCGCCGGATTTATCTTGCTGACCACCAAGCCGGGGGCAATGGCTGACACTCCCCCTAACCAGGGGCACAGCCTGTTCTTCATAGCCAAACGCGAGCGATACAAGCTTCGCACTCTAGGCCTCGCCGCGACCAGCCTGACAATCGCACGAACCGCCCGCACCATCGGTTTGCCGCTCTGGGCGCTTTACATAAACCTGCCGGTTGAAACCGCGGCTCTCTACATAGGCATCGCCGGAGCCCTCGACTTCGCTCTCTTTTACACATCTGGCCAGGTGGTCGACAGATTCGGCCGTCTCTGGGCTGCAGTGCCAACTTTGGCTGGGATGGCCGTCTCGCTCTTTGCATTGACCTTTGCCCAGGATGCGACCGGGTTCCTTATCGCAGCATTGGCGCTGAGCCTGAGCAACGCCCTGGGTAGCGGGCTGGTCATGGTGATTGGCGCCGATTTGGCCCCCAAGGATGCCCGCAATGAATTCTTGGCGTTCTATCGACTCATGGTTGATGGTGGAATCGCAATGACGGCACCCGCTATTTCGATCATGACCCTGATGTTTGGTTTGCCTGTGGCGCTTGCAGGAGTCAGCGTGATCACCCTCGGTGGAGCTTTCGGCATGTGGAAGTACATTCCAAAGTTTGAGATCAACTAGCCGGCCCTTGCCGCGCCATTCCCGCAAATCTCGAAACTCAAAAGTTTGGTGAACGTGGGCAGA
>JBDLUE010000066.1:0-5809 GCA_039805505.1 Actinomycetota bacterium | reverse complement strand
TTCGGTGCCGTGGTAGACGATGTTTTCACCGTCAACCGAGCTGTTGATCTTTGGGTGCGCCTGTAGCGCCTCAGCGGCTGCCAGGGTGAAGAACGGCATAAAGTTCAACTTGACACCGGTCTTGGCTACGAAGTTAGCCTGAACAGCTTTGCGAAGGTTTGCAATCTTAGTGACATCCACCTCAACCACGGTGGTCAACTGTGCGCTGGACTGCATCGAAGCCACCGCGCGCTCTGCCAAAACCTTGCGAAGGCGAGACATCGGCTCGGTGGTTCCACGAAGAGGCGAAGCAACTACCGGTGCTGCAGCAACAGCAGGGACCGAGACCACTGGAGCGCTTGAGCCAAAGGCCAGCACATCTTCCTTGCGAATGCGGCCACCCACACCGGTGCCTCGAACCTTGGTCAGGTCAACACCCATGTCGTGGGCAAGCTTGCGAACGATCGGGGTGATGTAGTTCGGGTCAGATTCGTTGTCAGTCGACGTAGAAGCGACAGGCGCTGCAACCGGTGCTGCGACCGGTGCTGCCACAACTGGGGTGGCGACAGCTGGGATTGGTGCTGGAATTACTGGAGCAGCTGGGGCGGTGGCCACAGGTGCTGCAACCGGTGCAGCGACCGGAGCAGGTACTTCAACCGCAGGGGCAGGCGCTGGAGTCTCGACCGCAGCAGGCGCAGGGTCAGCAGGTGCGGCAGCAGCACCGTCACCGATGACTGCAAGAACTGCTCCAACAGCAACGGTCTCATCTTCCTGAACCATGATTTGCTGGACTACGCCGGCAACAGGGGAAGGAATTTCGGTGTCGACCTTGTCGGTGGAGACCTCAACCAGTGGCTCGTCGACAGCGACGGTGTCGCCGACTTTCTTCAACCATCGGGTGATGGTTCCTTCAGTTACAGATTCTCCAAGCGCTGGAAGAACAACTTCGCTCATGACTTAGTCCCTTTACTTTTAGGCGTGTGCGTGTAGTGGCTTGCCGGCAAGAGCCAAGTGGGCTTCACCGATTGCTTCGTTCATGGTTGGGTGTGCGTGGATGTGCGGAGCAACATCCTCTGGGTATGCTTCCCAGTTCACGATTAGCTGAGCCTCGCCAACCTGCTCACCGGCTCTCGAGCCGATCATGTGGAAGCCGACCACAGGTCCATTGTTCTGGCGAACTAGCTTCACAATTCCGGCGGTGCCAAGAATGTTGCTCTTGCCGTTTCCGGCGAGGTTGTATTCATAGGTTGAAACGTTGTCGGTTCCAAACTTCTCCCTAGCCTGGGCTTCGGTGAGTCCCACCGATGCAATCTCTGGCTCGCAGTAGGTCACGCGAGGGATGCCCCACTCGTCAACCTTTACCGGCTTCAGGCCGGCAATCTCCTCGGCGACAAAGATGCCCTGCATGAAGCCGCGGTGGGCTAGCTGCAGACCTGGCACGATGTCACCCACGGCATAGACGCCTGGCAGGTTGGTCTGAAGGCGATCGTTGGTGAGCACGAAGCCGCGGTCCATCACGACGCCCTGCTCCTCGAAGCCAAAGCCGGTCGCATTTGGCCCGCGACCAACGGCGACCAAAAGCAGTTCAGCAGAGATTTGCTCGCCGTTTTCAAGCTCAACAGTCACACCGCTGGCGTCCTGCGAAACAGACTTGAAGCGGTTTCCAAGCTTGAAGTCAATACCGCGCTTACGGTAGGCGCGCTCAAGCACCTTGCTCATAGCGGGATCCTCATTTGGAACCAAGCGGTCCAGACCCTCGATGATTACCACTTCAGCTCCGAAAGAGCGCCAGATTGAAGCGAACTCAACACCGATTACGCCACCGCCGAGAATTGCCACCTTGTTAGGTACAAAATCCATCTGCAGAGCTTGATCGCTGGTGATAACGCGTCCGGTGATTTCAATTCCCAGGGTTCGGGTGTTGGAACCGGTGGCCAGAATCACGTTCTTTCCGGTGTAGTTCTCACCGTTTACGGTCATGGTCTTAGGGCCTGTCATGCGACCCTCACCGGTTACAAAGGTGATGTTCTTGCTGGAGACGAGTCCAGTGAGGCCCTTGTAAAGCTTTTCGATGATTGAATCGCGGTACTTATTCACCGCAGTCATGTCAATCGACTGGAAGGTGGCGTTTACTCCGTAGGCACCAGCCTCGCGGGTCACGTCTGCTACCTCGGCGGAGTGCAACAGCGCTTTGGTCGGAATGCAACCACGGTGCAGGCAGGTGCCACCGAGCTTGTCACGTTCAATTAGCGCAACGCTCATGCCGAGTTGCGCTCCTCTGAGGGCCGCAGCGTATCCGCCGCTACCGCTGCCAAGGATTACCAAGTCAAAGTTGTGGTCGGCCATAGTAATTGCTCCAAATTCTCGCCAAACAGACCAATCCTAATACCTTTGGGGTTTAGGAATGCTTAGTCATTTCAATCACGGTACGAATCATCACACCGGTTGCTCCAGAGGGATAAACCGAGTACGGAGCAAAGTCATTGTTGCCACTCGATGCAATATCTAGGTGTGCCCAGCTGGCATCTTTGGGAACGAATTCAGATAGGAATATTCCACCGATCAGCATGCCGCCGGCTCGGTTTCCAATTTTGACGTTTGTCATATCCGCCAGTTCAGAGTTCAAAAGCTCGCGCAACTCGCTCGGCATTGGCATGTGCCACAACAACTCTCCGGCCCTCTCTGCCGCATGCTTAGCAAGTTCAACGGCCGCACCGCTACCCATCAGACCCGCGTAACGGTGGCCCAGTGCGATGGTGGCCGCGCCGGTCAGGGTGGCAATGTCGATGATGTGGTCGGGGGACAGCTCGGATGCGAGGGCTAGACCATCGCCAAGCACCAGGCGACCTTCGGCGTCGGTGTTCAGCACCTCGACGGTCTTGCCATTGCGAAGCGTTAGGACATCGCCTGGTCGCGTTGCCTCGCCACTTGGCATGTTTTCGGCCAAGCACATAAAGCCTGTGATGTCAGCCTTCACCCCAAGCTGAGCCGCTGCAACCACGGCTCCAAGCACGGAGGCTGCACCGGCCATGTCGTACTTCATGCCGACCATTGACTCGGCAGGCTTTAGCGATAAGCCACCAGTGTCGAAAGTAATACCCTTACCCACCAGCGCAAAGTGCTTACCGCCACCGCGGTAAGTCAGCTTGACCAGGCGCGGTGGGCGCACCGAACCCTTGCCCACGCCCAGGATGCCGCCGCAGCGTTCTTTTTCTAACTTCTTCTCATCCCAAATCTCAACCTCGATCGGAAGCCCCTTGGCCAGCGCTTTTGCCTCTTGGGCTAGCTTGTCTGGCCAGAGCTCATTGGCCGGGAGATTGATCAGTTCCCGAATCGCGACGATGGTCTCGGCAACCTTGACCTCTAGTGCTAGGTCGACCTGTTCCGCGCAGACAATCAAAACTTCTAAATTCGAAGCAGAATCCTTTTTGAATTGAGATGGGGTCTTCTGCCCTAGCACTGCACCTTCTGCGAAGGCTTTCGCCTCTTGTGCATCCTTCGCAACCAGAACTAGTTGAGCTTTGTCGCTCGCTGCCCTCACCGCTGCCGCAGCAAAGTCGGATGGCTTGTAAATTGAACCGACGCCTATAACGAGTGCGACGTTTTGCCCAACCAGGATTCTTGCCGCAGTTCCTGGCTTCTTATCCGCCTTGTGCAGGTCAAGAAGTTGCTGGGTAATTCCGTGTTCAGACGTCAGCAGTCCAGAGTCCGAGAGCGGAATAGCAATCTGGTGCGAAGTGGTTGGAGAAGAGGTTGCAGAAGCGACTTTAATCATTCTTCAAGCTTAGGTGAGTTAGTATCGGGCCATGGCAGAGCTGTATCGAGTTTTCGAATCTGAGACCGAAATCAAGGGTCTTCCGATGCTTGCCATGCTCTCTGGCTTCACGGATTCTGGGCAAACTATTTCTCAGTTGTCGGAGCATTTATTTGCACACTTAGACAACGAGCTACTGGTTCGATTCAGCAACGACGAACTGCTTGATTACCGATCTCGGCGACCTCTGCTCTACTTTGAGAAAGACCACATAGATTCCTATGAGCCTCCGGTGCTCGGTCTTTATTTGGTTTACGACGAGGCAGGAAGTCCGTTTCTGCTGCTTGAAGGCTACGAACCCGATTTCAAGTGGGATGCCTTTGCAGAGGCGGTTGGGGACTTGGTCGATCGGTTCGAGGTTTCTTCGATGACTTGGGTGCACTCAATTCCGTTCCCAATTCCACACACTCGTCCAGTGGGCATAACGGTGTCAGGAAACCGTGCCGACCTCGTCGAGCGTTATTCCGAGTGGAAGCCTCAGACTCAAGTTCCTGGCAATGTCATTCACCTGCTGGAGTACCGGCTTGGCAAGACCGGATTGACCACCACGGGCTTTGTTCTCCTCGTGCCTCATTACTTAGCTGACAACGAGGTTCCAGCTGCCGCTTTGAGTGGCCTAGAGCTCATTACCGCTGCCACCGGTCTAGTTTTCCCTACCGATGAGATACGTGAGCGCGCCGCGAAGTTTGCACTGAAGGTCAATGCCCAGCTCGAAGAGAATGCCGAACTGGCGAAGCTGGTGGCAACCTTAGAGCAGAGCTACAGCTCGGGTTCGGGCCCATCACGGTCTCCAATCGGTAAACCGCAGACCGCACCACCAAGTGCGGACGAGATCGCCGAAGAGCTCGAGAAGTATCTTGCAAACATGTCAAAAGACGAACCGACTGCGGAATAAACTCAGGTATTTCTTAGTTATCTACACCATCACGCCAGATTTAGTGGCATAATTACCACCTAAACCCTTTCAGGTCATCCGACTTGACAAGGGTTTAAAGTCTGCCTAAAAAAGAGGTCCATCATCGCAACCGTATCCAAGGCCAAGGCCAAAGCAACCAAGCCTGCCGGCAAAGCAAGCAAGGCCAAGTCCGTTGTCGCCGATGATGAGGAAGAGGACATCGACGACGAGATTGAACTGGAGTCAGTCGATCTAATCGTCGCTGAAGTGCAGGAAACTGGTGACTCGGCAGCCGAGGAGCACAAGGACGACGAGGCCGAGCCGGCCGTTGACCTGGCAGCTTTACCTTCCGACGTCCTGGTTCTCAGTGATGACGATGATGATATCCCGGCCCAGAACCTAACTATTTCCGGCGCTACTGCGGACCCGGTGAAGGACTACCTAAAGCAGATCGGTAAGGTTGCGCTGCTAAACGCCGAGCTCGAGGTAGAGCTAGCAAAGCGCATTGAGGCCGGCTTGTTTGCCGAAGAGAAGCTTGCAACCTCAAAGAACCTTGCGCCTGCCGAGCGCCGCGATTTGACCTGGGTTGTCAAAGACGGTGCCCGCGCCAAGAGTCACTTGCTGGAGGCGAACCTTCGTTTGGTGGTTTCCCTTGCGAAGCGCTACACCGGGCGCGGCATGCAGTTCTTGGACTTGATTCAAGAGGGAAACCTGGGTCTAATCCGTGCGGTAGAAAAGTTTGATTACACCAAGGGATACAAGTTCTCCACTATGCAACCTGGTGGATTCGCCAGGCAATCACACGTGCCATGGCAGATCAGGCCAGAACCATTCGTATTCCGGTCCACATGGTTGAAGTGATCAACAAGTTGGCTCGTGTTCAGCGCCAGTTGCTGCAAGACCTGGGTCGCGAACCGACCCCTGAGGAATTGGCTGCCGAATTGGACATGACCCCTGAGAAGGTCGTAGAGGTCCAGAAGTACGGCCGCGAGCCGATCTCGCTATCTACTCCGCTTGGCGAAGACGGCGACAGCGAGTTCGGTGACCTAATCGAAGACACCGAGGCCGTTGTCCCAGCAGATGCCGTTGGTTTCACGATGTTGCAACAGGAGCTCGAGCGC
>JBDLUE010000065.1:0-5672 GCA_039805505.1 Actinomycetota bacterium | reverse complement strand
GGACAAGGCTCGCCCACGCATCGAGAAGGAAGTCAAGGGCAAGAAGATGGAGCCAGCGGCTCTTGAAGCCATTGACGAAGCCAAGAAGGTCTTGGATGGTGGCCAGCCGCTGTCGTCAAGCAAGGTCGACCTGACCCCGATCAAGGACCTCGGCCTGCTAACCGCAAAGCCAATCATTTATGTTTTCAACGTGGATGAGTCGATCCTCACCGATGCTGCCAAGAAGAAGGCGCTCGCCGACTTGGTCGCCCCTGCCGAGGCGGTTTTTCTAGACGCCAAGGTTGAGTCAGAGCTAATCGATCTTTCACCTGAAGAAGCCGAAGAGCTCCTCGCTTCACTTGGCCAGGATGAGTCGGGCCTAAACCAGCTTGCTCGCATCGGTTTCGACACTCTTGGTTTGCAGACCTACCTAACCGTTGGCCCTAAAGAGGCTCGTGCCTGGACCATCCACAAGGGCTGGACTGCACCTCAGGCTGCAGGTGTAATTCACACCGACTTCCAGCGCGGCTTCATCAAGGCTGAAATTGTTTCTTATGACGACCTAATGGCCGCAGGCTCGATGGCTGATGCCAAGGCTGCCGGCAAGGTTCGCATGGAAGGCAAGGACTACGTCATGAAAGATGGCGACGTAGTCGAGTTCCGCTTTAACGTTTAGTTGTTAGCAAGAAGGAGCGAGTTGTGAAGCACGAATTTCTTTACTCGGTTGAACGCGAGTATCCGGTGGCCATCGAGCGACTTTGGCAGGCCTGGACCACCGCGAGCGAGCTTGAGCAGTGGTATCACCCGACCGACCTAGAGGTTGTGCCTGGCACCGTAACTTCGGTGCCGGTTGAAGGCGGCCTATGGACCGTTGCGGTTGACGTGCCGGCATACGAGTTCGTCGCCTATTTCTTCGGCTGGTACAAGCACGTGACCCCACTCGAGCGCCTCGAGCACACCATGTCTTACACCCAAGACAAGGATGAGTGGCTATCCCTCGACGAGAACGCTCCACACCACAAGGTCGTTCTTGAGTTCGAATCGCGCGGAGACAGCTCTTGGGTCAAGTTCTCCCAGTTTGGCGAAATGCCAGCCGAGCAGATCGAAGCCACCACGGTTGGCATGCAGAGCTACTTCCAGTCGCTAGCCAACTTCTTCGAAGAAAACTAGTGTTCGAGGGCGGAAGGTTCCCGGCCGACTACGTCTGGAACGCAAAAGAGAGTTTTGAGCTTCAGCTCGAGGCGCTGGACAAGCAGCCTATGACTGAGCTTCAGCAGAAGTATTACCTGCGCAATCTTCTAATCTCACTCGAGCTGCACTTTGTCGGCCGTGACCGCAGCCTAGAGGTCGAAGGTGGCTCGCTCCAAGAGCTTCGCGATGCCGCAACCCTGATGGTGCACGACGCTAAGACTCCGGTGGCTCGAACCTATTTCGACGAGCTTGTTGAAGATGTTTTTGCCGAGCTTGCTGGCTCGTTTCTCGAATAGTCCGCACGAGTCTGGGAATCGCCCGTGAATGGGTCAGGATTGCCTCAACCCACGCCTAGTCTTAGAAGATGAGCATTGCAGTTAGCACCAAAAGCGTTACCAACTTCAACGAGGTGCTGACGAGAGTCAAAGCCGCTGGCCTGATGAAGAAAAAGCCAAGCTTTTACATGATTCGCCTTGCAGTCATATCAGTTCTTGCCGCAGGTCTCTGGACCGCGGGTGCTTTCATCGGCCAGGCCTTCAACGAAAACCCGGTTTGGATCATCGCCGGCTTCGGCATCGCGGGCCTTCTTGGCGTCCTTTCTGCCCAGTATGGGTTTATCGCCCACGAGGCTGCCCACCGCCAGGTTTTCCGCGGCAATAAAGCAAATGACGCGCTCGGTCTTGTGCTCGCCAATCTGTTTGCCGGTCTTAGCTATGGCTTCTGGATGAAGAAGCACAACCAGCACCACAAGACTCCGAACCAAATAAATGCCGACCCAGACATCGCGATTCGAATCCTGAGCTTCACCCCAGAGTCGCGCAACGCAAAAAAGGGAATTGAACGCTGGCTAAGCGAGCGCCAGGGTTACTTGTTCCCGTTCCTCTTGTTCCTGACTGGTTTCGACCTTCTGCTCGATTCTTTCGCCGGCCTAGTCCGCAAGGAAAAGCCGCTCAAGACCCGTCTGCTCGAGTTCGGGCTTATGTCCGTTCGCCAGGCAGCGCCATACGTGGCGATGGGTTTCATGTTCGGCTGGCTTTGGGCGATCGCCCTCTGGTTGTTCCAGATGATGATCTTCGGCTTCTTCATGGGTGCCGCTTTCGCACCAAATCACAAAGGTATGCCACTAGTGCCGAAAGACGCCAAGCTCGACTTCTTCTCGCGTCAAGTTTTGACTAGCCGCAACATCCGCGGCAGCTGGCTGAAAGACAACCTCATGGGCGGCCTCAACTATCAGGTTGAACACCACCTGTTCCCGTCGATGGCACGACCAAACCTTCGCAAGGCTCACGCGATTGTGGGGGAGTACTGCCGCCAGAACGACATCCCGCTCATCGAGATGAACCTGATTGCAAGCTATGTCGTGATCATCAAGTATTTGAGCAAGGTCGGCCTAAGCAACAATGTCGATCCGTTTGTTTGCCCAATGGTGGCAACTTTGCGCCCACGCAGCTAGTCTTTAGGCATGATTTTTACTGAATTGAACTGGGCTGCAATTGCAGTCGCTGGCCTTGCCGGCATCACTATCGGAGCCGTTTGGTTTGGGCCAAAGACCTTCTTCCCAATCTGGTGGAAGCTTCAGGGCAAGAGCCCGGAAGACAACGCCGGTGGCGCAAACATGGGTGCAGTTTTCGGTTCGACATTCGCCGCTGCCTTCGTTATGGCAATCACTCTCGCGATCTTCCTCGAGTATGCATTCAAAGTTGACCCAAACTACGGAGTTCTAAACGGCGGCCTTGCTGGCGCGTTCTTGGGTTTCGGCATCGGCGCTATGACTTCGATTGGGCACCGTTTGTTCGGCGGCCAGGGCTTCCGCGTTTGGATCCTCGAGGTTGGCCAAGACATCCTGAGCCTCACCGTTATGGGCCTGATTCTCGCCGGCTGGCGCTAAACCTCAGCTCAGCGCTCGCACTATGACCGTAATCGATGATTACCTCGCCGGGGTTTCCGAACCCCAGCGCTCGGTGTTACTCGAGCTTCGCAAAACCATCCTCGAGCTGATCCCTGAGGCCGAAGAGGTCATTTCCTACCAGGTGCCTTGCTTCAAGGTGAACGGTAAGGGCATCGCTGGCTTCGCGCCATACAAGAAGCACAACTCCTACTTCCCGTTCAGCGGGCAAGTGTTCAAGGCGATTCCTGATGAAGTTGCAGATTACGTGACCACGGATGGAGCGCTGCACTTTGCGCTCGACAAACCTTTGAACCCAGCGTTGGTGAAGCGCCTGATTGAAGTGCGCCTGGCTCAAGCCTTCTAGGGGTGCAGGCCTATTAGAACCGCTTAGACGATCGGCGGGCGGCCGTGTTTGGTCATGACGCCGATGGTCTTCCACGACAGCTTGCGGCGCACCGCATCCTTGTCGAAAACGTAACCCTGGTCGCTTAGATCCATGCGAATGCCCGCGAACAAGCCCTTGAACAGCTCGCGCAACTGAGTCTTGATTGCATACTTGCCCGATGGGTGAGGAATCTTGCCGATCATGATCTTGACGAAGTCGAGCGCAAACCACGCGAGCGGGTAAATCACTAGAAACGGCACCGGCAGGTTGCGGCGAGCCATTACGACCTTGTTGCGCATGCCGAACCAAATGCTCTTGTCGTGGCGCTCAGGGCCTACTGGCGGGTGGCTGACCACTAGGCGAGGCTCATAGCGAGTCTCGAAGCCGCTGTTCCAAACGCGCCAGGCTAGATCGGTGCCTTCGTGGGCGTAGAAAATCGGCTCTGCCCAGCCGTTCGCTTGAATAAATGCCTGCCAGCGAATCACGGTTGCTCCTTCCCATACCGAGAAAGCAGGGAATGACTCCATGGTGGGGGTTTTGTCAGCGCGCGGAATCCAATAGCGCGGTCCAGATTCCTCGGTTTGGTCGCTCTGGCCGATGCGGGTTACCACCTTCGGCTGCACGAGACCCAACTTGTCGTTCGCCTCAAAAATCGCGATCGCTCGCTCGATGAAATCAGAGCCGAGGATGTAAGCGTCATCGTCGATAAAAAGGATTAGGTCTGATTCGAGACCGGCAGTTGCAGCTAGGCCTCGAACACCGAAGTTGCGACCGGCCGGGATGCCCAGGTTTAGTCCGGTTTCGACCACATTGATGCCGGCAGGAACCTTGCCCAAATCAACGGTTTCGCAGTTGATTACGGTGACGATGTTCTTTGGTTTGATGGTCTGGCCGAGAACGTCTGCCCAAATGTGGTGCAGGTCTTCGTTTCGGGTTCCCTGGGTCAGGATGACCACACTAACGCTAAGCATTGCTTCAGTTTAGTTTGGCTTTAGGCTAGGGCTGTGAAGCGAGCACTCTCTGGGATGAATCCTTGGCTACCGCCAATGGTCTACGTCGCCATTTTTCACTTCATGCGCGAATCCTGGGTCGATGCGGCTATTTTTACAATCGGATCCCTGCTGGTCATCGCCGATTGGAAAAAGTGGTTTCGTTGGGAAATGCCGGAACGACCAAAGCTAAGCAAGACTCCGGTGCTTTTGGCAATCTTGCTAGCCAGTTCGATCCTGTTCTTCTCTGAGCGAGGCGGCTGGCAAGACACCGTGCTTTTGCTGGCGCTGGCTCCAATCGCCTTGTTCATGGTCTACTACCGCGATCACGGCCCCAAGCCGTCTTCAACAAAGCTGATGAACCGAACGCGCTGGCTGTGGCTGACCCTAGCCACCATTCTTTGCGTGAGTGAACTCTTTGCCTATATTTGGGCAAATGCTTTCAAGGATGACGAGAGTTATCCAACCATTTCGATCATCGTGAACCCAGTGCTCGAGTCGCCTTATGGCCGCGGCATTTTCCTCTTGGTTTGGATGCTGATCGGTGTCGGCTTGATTCAACCGTGGAGGAAGAAGTGAGCTTGTCCATCCCTGAATGGGAGTATTTAGGCGTCATCGTCGCGGGGCTGATTTTGTGGATTCTTGGCCGAGTCCGACCAAATTGGGTTTCGCCTTTTGGTGACCTTATCGCCCGAATAATGCACCACCGCAACACCAGAATCGCAATCGTGGTGGTCTGGTGGTGGCTAGGTTGGCACTTCTTTACGTTTTAGAGAGTGCGCGGTGCTTGGCCCACGACAACTGACCCCGGGGCCACGTCGCGAGTCACAGTGGTGTTTGCGCCAATTGCCGAGTCGTCACCGATGGTGATATTGCCAATCAAGGTGGCGCCGGCTCCGATGGTTACTCGGTTGCCTACTGTCGGGTGACGCTTGACTGACTCGAGGGTCTTTCCGCCGAAGGTTACCCCGTGATAAATGTGAACGTCATCGCCGATAACGGCCGTTTCACCAATAACAACGCCCATGCCGTGGTCGATGAAGAGGCGACGGCCGATGGTTGCACCCGGATGAATTTCAACACCAGTCCAGAGACGCGTGAAGTTAGAAAGAACGCGTGACAGTGTGCGCAAGCGCAGCTTCCAAAGCCAGTGGTTTACGCGGAACTGCCAGACGGCGTGAAGGCCAGGCGAGGTCATAAACATCTCGAATCGAGTGTTTGTCGCTGGGTCACGCACTAG
>JBDLUE010000064.1:0-5773 GCA_039805505.1 Actinomycetota bacterium | reverse complement strand
ACTCGCCCTTCGATGATGCACGCCCTGGGAAAGGTGGGCTTCCAGCAGTCCTACACCTACTTCACCTGGCGCAACACGAAACAGGAACTCGAGAGCTACCTGACCGAACTGGTGCACGGCAGCGCCGACTTCTTCCGACCTAACTTCTGGGTTTCCACACCTGACATCCTGACCGAATACCTTCAATTTGGCGGGCCGGCAGCCCACAAGATCCGTGCGGTTTTGGCTTCAATGTGCACACCAAACTGGGGCATGTATGCCGGTTATGAACTGTGCGAATCGGTTGCCCGGCCTGGCGCTGAAGAACACATCGACAGCGAGAAGTTTGAATATCGCCCGCGCGATTGGGAGGCCGCCAAGAAGGGTGGCCGCAGCATCGCCGACTTCATCACGAAGCTCAACGAGATTCGCGCCGCTCACCCGGCCATTCGCCAACTCCGCAACCTCGAACTTCAGCACACCGATGACTCAGCCATCCTGGCCTTTTCGAAGCACATCGATGCCGAGCACACCGAGAGCGGCAAGTCCGACACCATCCTGGTGATCGTGAATGTCGACCCACACGCGGTTCGCGAAACCATGGTGCGTTTGAACCTGGAGAAACTCGGGCTGCCACAAGGGGCTACCTTTGAAGTTACTGACTTGCTAACCGGCGACAAGTATGAGTGGTCAAGCGACAACTACGTTCGACTCGATTCATTCACCAACCCGGCGCACATCTTCCAAATCGGCAAAGTGCTCTAAGGAGAAATCGCATGGCTATCCGCAAGAAGAGCGTCGAAGTGTTGCCAGATATTTCACCCGAGCTACTCTGGTCTGTTAGCTCTGGAGCGCACCACGAACCACACTCGCTGCTTGGCGTTCACCCGCACGAAAAGGGCTGGGTGATTCGTGTCTTGCGGCCGATTGCCAAGAGCGTTGTGGCCGAACTAGGCTCCGAAAACATCGAACTCAGCCACGTTGAAAACGGTCTTTGGCAGGGTTATGTCTCAAGCAAGAAGGTTCCTGACTACCGCATCCTGACCAACTACCCGGATGGCTCGGAGTGGCGAGCAGACGACTCATATCGCCACGTGCCGACAATCGGCGAACTGGACCTACACCTGATCAGCGAGGGCCGCCACGAAGACCTTTGGAATGCACTCGGCTCTCACGTTCATGCCGTCAAAGGCGACCTCGGCATCAGTCAGGGAACCCGATTCGCAGTCTGGGCGCCAAACGCCAAGGCAGTTCGCGTAGTCGGCGACTTCAATGGTTGGAACGGCATTGCCCATTCAATGCGCGTCATGGGTTCGTCAGGCGTGTGGGAGATCTTCATCCCGGGCGTCGGCGCGGGAACCAAGTACAAGTATGAAATCCTGACTCGTGACGGCGGCTGGATCACCAAGATTGACCCTCTCGCTCAGGCAACTGAGGTGCCGCCATCGACCGCCTCAATCGTCACGCATTCGAACCACGTATGGGCTGACCAGACCTGGCTAGACGCGCGAAACAAACGCGATGCACTCAAGTCGCCGATGTCGATTTACGAACTCCACGCTGGCTCTTGGCGTCAAGGGCTCGACTATCGAGCGATGGCAGACGAGCTCATTCCTTACGTGCTCGAACTGGGTTTCACCCACGTCGAATTCATGCCGCTCGCTGAACACCCCTATGCGCCGTCTTGGGGTTACCAGGTCACTGGCTACTACGCGCCGACGTCACGATTCGGGTCTCCGGACGACCTCAAATACCTAATCGACCGCCTACACCAGGCCGGCATCGGCGTCATCCTTGACTGGGTTCCTGCCCACTTCCCCAAGGACGAATGGGCGCTTGCCAAGTTTGACGGTCAGCCGCTTTATGAACACGCCGACCCGCGTCGCGGCGAGCACCCTGACTGGGGAACCTTGATTTTCGACTTTGGTCGCAACGAAGTGAAAAACTTCCTAGTTGCTAACGCGCTCTATTGGCTCGAGGAATTCCACATCGATGGCCTTCGCGTTGACGCCGTAGCCTCAATGTTGTACCTCGACTACTCTCGCGAAGGCAACAACTGGCTCCCAAACCAGTATGGCGGCCGCGAAAACCTAGACGCTATTGCGTTCATGCAGGAGGTAAACGCCACTGCTTATCGCCGCAACCCGGGCGTGATGATGATTGCCGAGGAATCGACGAGTTGGGGCGGCGTGAGCTCGCCTACCGATGGCGGCGGCTTGGGCTATGGCTTCAAGTGGAACATGGGCTGGATGAACGACACCCTTCAGTACATCGAAAAAGACCCTGCCTATCGCAAGTATCACCACGGCGAGCTGACTTTCTCGATGCTGTATGCCTATGACGAGAAGTTCGTGCTTCCGATTAGCCACGACGAGGTCGTTCACGGTAAGGGCTCGTTGCTAGCCAAAATGCCCGGTGACCGATGGCAGCAACTCGCAAACGTGCGCGCATACCTAGCGTTCATGTGGGCTCATCCCGGCAAGCAGTTGCTCTTTATGGGTTCGGAGTTCGGTCAACAATCTGAGTGGAATCAAGAACGCGGTCTTGAGTGGTGGATTCTCGATCAGCCGAGCCACCGTGGCCTTCAGACGTTAGTTTCTGAGCTGAACAAGGTTTATGTCGACCACGCTTCGATGTGGCAGCTTGACCACCACTACAGCGGTTTCCAGTGGATCGACGGCGGAAATGCAGACCAAAACCTGCTCACTTTCTTGCGCTACGACGACGCGGGCAACCCGATTGCGGTGGTCATCAACTTCGCGGGCCACCCATATCACGACTTCAAATTGGGTCTTCCAAAGCCTGGAACCTGGCTCGAAATTTTGAACACGGATGCCGAGGTTTACGGCGGCTCGGGTGTTGGCAACTTCGGTCGAATTGAGGCAAACGGAGATGGCAGCCACGGGCAGCCACACTCGGCAAGCATTTCGATTCCGCCACTAGGTGCGGTCTGGTTTAAGCCAGCGAGTTAAGCGGTTCAGGGCAACCCGGAGTTTGCGACTGATAAACCCGACTAGTAAAGCAGTGCGGCCAGTTGTCTACGGGCGTCAGCCAACTCTGGCTGGTCTGGCGGGCAAATTAGGAACAGTTCGAGCAGGTGCTTGCGAAGCACTTCACGTTCGTCGCCGAATACCGTAGCAAAACGCGTGAGAATAGTCGAGAAGGCCTGAGCAGGGTGACCCACAGCCATACAAGCATCAGCTTTCAACATGGTCTCGTCAGCGGTTGTCGGCGCGGAGCTCAACACTTTTTCAAAGTCGATTCCTAAGGCTCGAATCAATAGCTTGGCCTGAGCCAAACCAGCCGATGCAAGACTGTCTGCAGGGTTCTCGCTGAGAGCAGCCTCATACTGGGCCACCGCCTCGGCATAGTCGCCGGCATCGATTGCGTCGTATGCGGCCTGGTGTCGCGGAGGCAACGCTGGTGCAAGCGGCTCCCCCGTCGGCTCCTCAATCGAGATCACACCGGTCATGCCATTTTCCGCAGCGATTTCAAGCACACGTTCAAAGACAACTTGGATGTTCTCTTCCGGCTGGTCGCCCTCGAAGAGTGGCACAGGTTGCCCTCGCAACAAGGCGAGAACAGTTGGTGCTGAGCCAACCTTGAACGCTTTCGCCACGTTCACGTTTGAGTCGAGATCGAACTGGAGAAGAAGAACGCGGCCTGCGAAGGCATTTGTGAGTTTGGCAAGTTTGACGGTCAGGGTCTTGCTCTGCTCACTCCAACCCGCATAGAACTCGATGATTACCGGAAGATGATTCGAAATCTCGATGAAGTTGCGCAGATTCGTCTCGTTGCCCTGGGCTACGAGTGAGGGCAGCTTCAGCAGGTCGGCTGGTGCGCCCGGGTTTGCGCCTGACGGTGACGCGACTGCTCCAGGAGTTGGCTCTGGCCTGCGCAGCGAGGAAAGATCAACCGCGCCAGCGAGACTTGCTCGAGACATGAAATCAGCCATTACAGACCCCTGACACTAACTAGACCCTGGGTGACGCCAATAAGACGAATTCTTGAAGTTTCCGATAGCGCTGGGACAAAGAACAGCATCATGTTGCCGTAAATAGACCGAACCCCGCGAGTTGAACCATTTGCACCCAGGATGAGCGCCTCTTGCCCAGACACGCCTACTGCCGTGCCAACCTGAGTCGGTCGAATCAAATACGTGTCGGTCATGTAGACGGCGACAAGTGCCCCGGCTTGAGAAGTCGACAGGCTGATTACGTTCGCGTCACCCAACTTGTGAGTGAAAGCAATCTTGCCGTTTTCTAGATTCTGCACCTGAGCAACTTGGCTCGAAGAGACCTGCTTGTAGAACTCATCCTTGCTGATGTCGAACAACTGAGCGCTCAAACTGCTGGCACCCTTGTTGATCACGTCTCCGTATGTTGCCGGGATCGAAATAGGTGGGACCTTCAGGAACAGCGACTTAGGGTCGACTGGAATCGCACCTGTTTCCGCTGATGGAACTGCTGGGATTTTGGCTCCCGGCATCAGTCGAACCGTGTACCAAACCTGATAGTTCTCACGCGGAGACCTTTGCTGCAGAACAATCATCTGCGGAAGAGCAGCATCTCCAGGTTCATCAGTGACCGCCATGATGTTTCGCGGCCAGGTGCTGGATGCAGCGGGGAGGCTGAACGACAACGGGGTCGCGACAATCGTCGGGAGTTTTGCAATCTTGTTGTCCTTCGAGCGCAAGAAGTAGTGCACGGTGCGCAAGTTCAGCGCGGGCCCCGTGAAACGAGGTGTCAACAGCTTCTTGTCGTTGGCCTCATCTGCACTGGTGGCCGCAGCCGCCACTTCACCCAGGATGCGCTTCAGTTGAACATCCGTCACGACTGGCGGCGCAATTTCTGCGACCATTTCCGTTGGAGTCGAGCTTGGGTTCGCAGAACCCTGGCCTACTGTGCAACCGCTAAGCAGGGCAATAGTCGCTAGACCGGCTGGGATGATCATGGCGTTTCGACCTGCCGCCCGGCGCCCCTTAGCCGGAGCGAAACGAACCTTGCGTCGTTCTTTGTACTTTGGCCCGCTAGGCGCTTTCGGCAGGCGGCGACGCGGCCCAAGCTTGCGGCGGCGTTCACTAAGGTGCCAAATAACCAAGATAGCGGCCACCAAAAATAGCACTAGGCCGGCGATTAGTAGTGAATTGGAAATCGTGAGGTCGAAATAGATCGGCCACACAATTTGCACCTGGCCTGGAGCAGCTTTGAGCCCATTGCTAGCAATCAAGACCGCAGCCTGATCGCGAGTCGACAAGGTGATTTTCGCGGATTCCTCGCCGACCACAGAGTCTCGCCAAAGATCCGAACCGACGGGAGAGAATCCGCCGGCGGTGCCCAGTTCTTGCTTGGGCTCGATCTTGGGCTCATTCTTGGAGAGCGCCAACTCGGTCTTTGAGCTCTTACCCACGAATGCCAGGATGTCGGCCTCGCGGCCACTTGAGATAAAGACGCCGGAGGTTGAGCCAGTCACGGTAATCGTCGGCTTTCCTGGGTGCAGCGACAAAGTCGAATTTGGAATGACCGCAAAAGGGCTTAGGTGATCAAACTCGGCTGACATAGAAACGCTCGGCGGAGGCGCCCAAAGAGTTCGCTGGGCCAACCCTAAACCGGCCAAAGTGATTGACACGACAAACACCGCTGCGGCGATCAACAGGCGCATGCGATATCCAATCAGGGTAAACTTGAGGCAGGTTAAAAGCCTTATTCCATTCTAACGAAGCGCCTAGGAGCAGCACCTTGTCTGTCGAAGAGACCGAATTCCCCGTAGCCCTCCGCGGTTACGAGCGCGGCCC
>JBDLUE010000063.1:0-5872 GCA_039805505.1 Actinomycetota bacterium | reverse complement strand
AGGTTCACACCAGGCTCATCGCCGTATGCCGCGCATAGTGCCATCATTCGAGGGACGTAGCCGTGGTGGTCGGCACCGAGCATGTAAATGCAGCGGTCAAACCCCCGTGAGCGCTTGTCTAGGTAGTAGGCAAGGTCGCCGGCGATGTAGGCAGCTTCGCCATCGCTCTTGATGATGACTCGGTCGCGATCGTCGCCAAACGTGGTTGAGCGCAACCAAACCGCGCCGTCTGCTTCGAAGATGTGGCCTAGCTCACGCAGTCGGGCAATAGCGCGGTCAACGGCCTTTGACTCGTATAGGGAGTTCTCATGGAAGTAGACGTCGAAGTCGACGCCAAAGTCGTGAAGTGACTCACGGATTTCCTGGAACATGAGTTCAACGCCGGCGGCACGGAAAGTCTCTTGCGCCTCGGCCTCGGGCAAAGCCAGAACATCAACCGCGGTTTCATCAAGGATGCGCTTCGCGATCTCATCGATGTAAGCACCGGCGTAGCCATCTTCGGGAGTTTCCTCGCCCTTGGCGCTTGCCATGAGCGAACGAGCAAATCGATCGATTTGGGCACCGTGATCGTTGAAGTAGTACTCGCGGGTCACCTCAGCGCCTTGAGCCTGCAAGACTCTGGCTAGCGAGTCACCGACGGCTGCCCAACGGGTTCCACCGAGGTGGATTGGGCCAGTTGGGTTTGCTGAGACAAATTCGAGGTTGAGCTTGATGCCGGCCATGTCGGTTCCGCGACCAAAGGCAGCGCCCGCTTCGACGATGGTTTTTGCGGCCTCACCGGCGGCAGCAGCGCTAAACGTAATGTTGATGAACCCGGGGCCGGCAATGTCTACTTTTGAGACACCATCTAGGACTTCGAGTTCGGGGGCCAGCATCTCTGCGAATGCTCGCGGGTTCATGCCGAACTTGCCTGCCAACTGCATGGCTGCGTTGGTTGCCCAGTCGCCGTGTTCGCGATTTTTTGGACGCTCGATCACTACTTCGGCAGGCAGGTCGGCCGCACTTAGTCGACCGCTCGACTGAAGGGCCGAGAGGATGCGAATGATCGCTGCAGAAAGTTCTGCTGGAGTCAAAATCTTGCCTAACCGAAGTGATGGAGGTTCCCGCTGCGGTTCGACGGAGCCAAACTCGGATGGGTACCCCTAAATCATACCGAAAATGGCTAGATAACGCCTGTTTATGCCTTTGGCACCAAGCCGAGAATCGGGTCTGCGGTAACCGGAATTGGGTCGCAAAGTTCACCGACGAACTCGCCGTTCACATAGTTCAGGAACGCAATTAGGTTCCAGCCGCCTTCGCGATCTTGAACCAATCGGCTGGCGTAGAGCGATGTGTCAGGAAACAGGGTTGCGTCTTCGAAGTTCACATCTTCGAGATCTTCACGGACCGGAAGGCTGTAAACACCACCGACCTCCCCCGCCGCTTTTCGCTCCTCAGAAATATTCGGTCCAGCAGTGCAGAACAACAGAATCGGAACCCCGTCGACCACTTCATACTGGAACACCTCGGTCTCCGAGAACCCTTGATCCGGCTGGGATGTAGGCGGCTGCAGCGACCAGTTGACCAGGTCATCCGACTTCGCGATGGCCATGGCAGCGCGTTGGCGCGGGTTGTTCGCGTACTTGAGTTCGGCGGTAACCAACATGGTCCAGCCCGTTTCGCCGGCCATCTTATAAACCCAAGGGTCACGGAAAGCCTCGTATTCAAAGCCTTCTTCAAGAGTTGCGTACCACTGCGGATTCGCAGCCAAGACCGGCAGGTTTTCAACCTTGGTCCAGGTAATCAGGTCATCAGAAGTTGCCGCGCAAACCGTCTGGCGAGCGCCAGCGTCCTCGCGGCTCGTTCCGGTGTAAAACATTCGCCAGGCACCACTGGCTTCGCGCACGACAGAACCGGTCCAGGTGGTCCAGCTATCTGGGGCGGGCGATTCACTTGGGGCGAGAGCATCGGCCAGGACTGTCCAGTTTTTGAGGTCCTTGCTGATTGCGTGGCCGACCGAAGTGTTGCGGTGGCGACGATCTGGGTTTCCCAGCGCACGACTTGCCTGCAGATAGAACGCGTGGTGGTTCTCACCATCAAAAACAAACCATGAGTCCCAAACCCATTGCCCAGGTAGTTTCAGTGCCATCAGTGCCCTCCGTGCTTTGTACCGAGCCATAATGATAACCGCCCGCTGTTAGGCTTAAGGCAACCTAAGCCCCTATAGCTCAGGGGATTAGAGCATTGCCCTCCGAAGGCATGTGCGCAGGTTCGAATCCTGCTAGGGGCACATGTTTGGAATGGAATGGCTTAAGCCAGAAACTCTCATCACATCGTTCGGCGCGTTCGCAATGATCGGGGTGATGCTGATTGTTTTTGTTGAAACCGGACTCTTGGTCGGCTTCTTCTTGCCAGGAGACTCGCTTCTCTTCGTCACGGGCCTAATGGTGGCTTCTGGAGCTATCCAGATTCCTTGGGGCGAATCGAGTTTCGCTGTTCCAATCTGGCTCGCATGTGTTTTGATTTCATCTTCGGCGTGGCTTGGCGACCAAACCGGATACTGGATTGGCCGCAGAGTTGGCCCCGCAATCTTCAACAAGCCAGAGTCAAAATTGTTCAGCCACGAAAATGTCGCTCGAACCAACTCATTCTTTGAGCGTTATGGCGCGCGAGCCATCATCCTGGCCCACTTTGTGCCTGTGATGCGAACCTTCGTTCCGGTTGCCGCGGGTGTCGGCGAGATGCCTTACCGCAAGTTCCTGCGCTACAACTTCATCGGGGTCATCGGCTGGGGAACCGGCGTTACTTTGCTGGGTTTCTTCCTAGGCAAGATCCCATTTGTCGCCGAGCACGTCGAGTACTTCACGATTGGTTTTGTGATCCTCTCGACCATTCCGATTGTCATCGAGGTTGTCAAAGCGCGTCGCGAACACCAGCAGGACCAACTGCTGGGCAAATAACCCCTCCGATTACTCGGAGATTAGGTTTAGGTAACCGGCTAGCTGCTCGAGTGCCAGCGCCCGGTGACTCATCGAGTTCTTAACCTCTGGCTCGAGCTCTGCGGCAGTCACTTCAAAACCCTCTGGGATGAAAATCGGGTCATAGCCAAAACCATGCTCTCCGTGTTCCTCAGTGGCAACTCGACCTGGCCAGATTCCGGTGAAACTCGCCTCACCATCCGGTCCGACCAATGCAATTGTGCAAACAAATGCTGCCTGGCGGTTCTCTTCAGCAACATCAGAAAGTTGCGCCAACAAAAGCTGTCGGTTGGCGATATTGTCGCGACCGCCGGCCCACCGAGCGCTAAAGATTCCGGGTGCTCCCCCAAGAATCTCTACAGCGATTCCTGAGTCGTCGGCCATTGAAGTCACACCCGTGTGCTCGAAGGCAGCACGAGCCTTGATCAAAGCATTCGCGAGATAACTGGTGCCGTCTTCAACCGGCTCAGGGCCGTCGTAACCGACCAATTCGAGGCCGGGAACCGCAGCACCCAGGATGGCGCCGAGTTCAGTTACTTTGTGCGAATTATGCGTGGCCAGCACAATCTTCATCAGTTGGCTGCCTCGGCGAGAATGGCCTTCTGAATCTGAGTCAGCTCAGAGGTGCCCTTGAGAGCAATGTCTAGCAATGCGTTGAGCTCATCGCGGTCAAAAGGCACACCCTCGGCCGTTCCCTGAACCTCAACGAATTTGCCACTGCCGGTGACGACGACGTTCATGTCGGTTTCGGCGCGAACGTCTTCGCTGTAAGCCAGGTCGAGGAATGGAACACCGTCGATGATGCCGACCGAGATTGCTGCCACGCTGTCGCTTAGAGGCTTTGATTTTTGGGAGATGAACTTGTTCTTCTTGCCCCATTCAATTGCGTCAGCCAGGGCGATGAAGGCTCCGGTGATGGCCGCGGTGCGAGTGC
Organism: Actinomycetota bacterium; assembly: GCA_039805505.1. Taxonomy (GTDB): domain Bacteria; phylum Actinomycetota; class Actinomycetes; order Actinomycetales; family Microbacteriaceae; genus Rhodoluna. The sequence continues at coordinate 1,981 of JBDLUE010000063.1, read as the reverse complement.
CACCATCGGCTTGAAGAACGTCACAGTCAATCACGATTGTGTTCTCGCCAAGTTCGCGAACATCGACAACCGCGCGAAGGCTGCGGCCGATCAGTCTAGAAATCTCATGGGTTCGCCCACCGATTTTGCCCTTCACGGCTTCACGGTCGTTGCGGGTGTGGGTTGCGCGCGGCAGCATCGCATACTCGGCGGTAACCCAACCTTCGCCTTTGCCAACCTTCCAGCGTGGCACACCGTTGGTGAAGGATGCGGTGCAGAGCACCTTGGTGCCACCAAACGAAATCAGCGCCGAACCCTCGGCGTGTTCGCTCCAGCCGCGCTCGACGGTTACGGTGCGAAGCTGGTCTGCGGTTCTGCCATCGGCACGAAGGGTCATGATTCTCCTATTGGTAAAAACTGGTTTAGCCGAGGTGCTCGACGCGAGCGACCTCTGGGCCTAGAAAGCGGCGGGCGAGTTTGCCAAAAGCTGCGGCATCGCCGGTCGCTTGAAACCTGAGGCTCGGTGCGGTGCCCGAGGTGCGCTGTAGGTCGTGAGCAACCAGAGTGCGGTAGACATCCTTGGCGGTCTCTTCGGCGCTTGAGACCAAGGTCACGTCCTCGCCCATCACATATGAAATCGCACCGGTAAGAAGTGGATAGTGCGTGCAACCCAACACAAGTGTGTCTACTCCAGAATCGCGAAGTGGGCCCAGGTAGTTCTCGGCTGATGCAAGAAGTTCGGGGCCAGAGGTGATTCCGCGCTCGACGAAGTCAACGAAACTTGGGCAAGCAACGCTCTTGATATCGAGGTCAACGGCGGCGGCAAAGGCGTCATCGTAGGCCTCAGAGGTGATGGTCGCGTTGGTGCCGATCACGCCGACTTTGCGGTTTCGAGTCGAGGCAACTGCGCGTCGAACCGCGGGCTGAATAACTTCGACAACCGGGATTCCGCGGCCAACGGTGTAACGCTCTCGAGCATCACGCAGCACGGCAGCCGAGGCCGAGTTGCAGGCGATTACGAGGAGTTTTACTCCTTCATCAACTAGGCGATCCATGACCTTGAGTGCTAGCTCACGAACTTCCGGAATACTCTTGGGGCCGTATGGGGTGTTGGCTGTGTCTCCGACGTAAATGATCGATTCGTTCGGCAACTGGTCGATGATCGCTCGCGCAACCGTCAAGCCGCCAACGCCCGAGTCAAAAATACCGATAGGTGCATCATTCACAAGGATGAGTCTACCTTCGGGCTATTTCTCTGGGTTCGAACTCTTCGGGTCTTCTGGTCGGAGCCCGTCATAAATGTCTTTGCAGGTCGGGCAAATTGGAAACTTTTCAGGGTCGCGGCCTGGCACCCAAACCTTGCCACAAAGAGCGATAACCGGCGTACCTAGAACTGCGGATTCAACGATCTTCTCTTTGCGAACGTAGTGAGAGTTGCGCTCATGATCACCCGGGTCAACATTTTGAACCTGCTCTTCGAGCAGCGTCGAGCCGGCGGTCTGACCGCCAATGCCTTCGCGTCCAAAATCATCCATGAAAAACTCCTCGTTACTGGTTTCCAGCGTCACCCAAGACTACCGACAAGGTCAGAGTCTTGCCATCACGTATGAGTTCGAGCGTGGCTTTTGCTCCGGCTCGCTCCTGACGGACCGCGGCGGTTAGTTCACTCGCCGAAGTAATTGCTGCCCCATTGAACTTCGTGACGATGTCACCCTCACGTACACCGCCTTTTTCAGCCGCTCCACCCGCGGTGAGCTTGACGACCTTTGCGCCGACACTAAAGCTAGCGGCAGCATCCGAGTTTGCCGAGTCACTGACCATGGCTCCGAGAAGGCCGTGGCTGGCTGTGCCGGTTGCCATAATCTCCTGTGCGATTCTTTTGGCAACGTTTGACGGGATTGCAAAACCCACTCCGATGCTGCCCGAGGTTCCGCCGGCGTTGGCGATCGCAACATTGATGCCAATGAGTTGCCCCTGCTGGTTCAGCAATGCACCACCCGAG
>JBDLUE010000062.1:0-5897 GCA_039805505.1 Actinomycetota bacterium | reverse complement strand
TGAGAACAGAGCGGCGGTGCGGTCAACGTTGTCGCGCTCACAGATCTCGCCAAGCCAGATGCGGGCACCCATGCCGAAGCGAAGTGAACACTCAACAACAGCCTGAGCCAAACCGGCCTCAGATAGGTCGTGAGCCGAGGCGATTAGACCCTGCTCGCTGGCGGCAGCGATTGCCTCGGCAAGCTGCTTCTCGAAGGCTAGGTCAACCACTGGCGGGCGGCCGCCCAGGTGGCCGTGGATCACCTCTGACCAAACTGAGCCATCGAGTTCATCCTTGGTGACACCAAGCAAGTAGATGTTGTTGCCCTCGTCTTGCCAAGCTGACGGAATGCGGCGAGCAACGTCGTCGATCACACCGAGAACACCAACAACCGGGGTTGGGTGAATCGCTACGTCGCCGGTCTGGTTGTAGAACGAAACGTTTCCGCCGGTGACCGGGATGCCAAGCTCTAGACAGCCATCGGCAAGACCTGCAGTTGCCTGCTTGAACTGCCACATGACCTCTGGGTTCTCAGGTGAACCAAAGTTCAGGCAGTTGGTGACGGCCATTGGGCGGGCTCCACCGACGGCTACGTTGCGGTATGCCTCGGCAAGCGCAAGCTTTGCGCCCTGGTATGGGTCTAGATAGCAGTAGCGACCGTTGGCGTCGGTGGCCAGGGCGATGCCCAAGCCTGACTTTTCGTCAACGCGAATCATGCCCGAGTCGTCTGGCTGAGCAAGCGCGGTGTTGCCGCCGACATAGCGGTCATACTGGTCGGTGATCCAACCCTTGTCAGCCTGGTTTGGGCTCGAGACGATCTGCACAAGCTGCGCGGCAAGCTCTGAACCATTGTCGTTGTGACGGTGCAGGCCGTTGCCGTTTGCTGCAACGTGAACGGTGTTGGCGTTTAGGGCATCCTGGTATGCCGGGTAGGCAACTGGGCGCTCATAAACCGGGCCGTCGTGAGCAACGGTGCGAGGTGGAACGTTTACGATCTCTTCTTCGCCCCAGTTGATGTATAGGCGGTCTTCGTTGATGACCTCGCCGATTACTGAATATTCGACTTCCCACTTGTTGACGATTGCCTCGAAAGCCTTCAGGTGCTTCTTCGGGACGATGCCCATCATGCGCTCCTGAGACTCTGACATCAGAATCTCTTCAGGGGTCAGTGACTCGTCGCGCTTGAGAACGTGCTGAAGCTGAACGCGCATGCCGGCGCCACCGTTTGAGGCAAGCTCGCTGGTTGCGCAAGAGATGCCCGCGCCACCTAGGTCCTGGATGCCCGCCACAACCTGTGCGTGATAGAGCTCAAGGCAGCACTCGATGAGGACCTTCTCGGCGAACGGGTCGCCAACCTGAACTGCTGGGCGGCGGCTTGGGCCGGTTGAATCGAAGGTCTCAGATGCAAGAACGGATACGCCACCGATGCCGTCTGCGCCGGTGCGAGCACCGAACAAGATAACTAGGTCGCCAGGGTTAGAAGCCTTGGCAAGCTTTAGGTCTTCGTGACGCAGTGCGCCAACTGATAGGGCGTTAACCAGTGGGTTGCCCTGGTAAACCTTGTCGAAAACGGTCTCGCCACCGATGTTTGGCAGGCCGAGGCAGTTGCCATAGAAGCTGATGCCGTCAACCACACCGTGAACCACGCGTGCGGTGTCTGGGTTTTCAGGTGCGCCGAAGCGAAGCTGGTCCATCACGGCGATTGGGCGAGCACCCATGGTCAGGATGTCGCGGACGATGCCGCCGACGCCGGTTGCAGCGCCCTGGAAAGGCTCGATGTATGAAGGGTGGTTGTGTGACTCAACCTTGAAGGTGACAGCCCAGCCCTCACCGATGTCGACAACACCGGCGTTTTCGCCCATGCCGACCATGAGGTCTTTCTTCATCTCATCGGTGACCTTCTCGCCGAACTGGCGAAGGTAGATCTTCGAAGACTTGTATGAGCAGTGCTCAGACCACATGACCGAATACATAGCCAACTCGGATGCAGTTGGGCGGCGGCCAAGAATCTCTTGGATGCGGGCATACTCGTCATCCTTGAGGCCAAGCTGCGCGTATGGCAACTCTTTGTCTGGGGTGACCGCTGCGTTCGCGGTGGTGTCAACGCCAGAAGGTACGAATTCTGGTTTCTTCTTCTTGAAAAGTGCCATGAGGTTTATGCCTTTGCGCGTCGCGATTAAGCGTTGACTAGTGAGTTGAGAACTGAGGTGAAGAACTTCAGGCCGTCGACGCCTGAGCGCATGGTGCCTGGCATGTCAGGGCCGAAGCCGGCCTCGACTGCGTGTTCTGGGTGAGGCATGAGGCCAACAACGTTGCCGCGCTCGTTGCGCAGGCCGGCGATGTCGTGCATTGAGCCGTTTGGGTTTACATCCTTGTAGCGGAAGGCGATCAGCCCCTCGCCCTCGAGACGCTTGAGGGTCTCGTCGGTGGCGATGTAGCCGCCCTCGCCGTTCTTCAACGGGATAACGATCTCTTCGTTCAGGGTGAACTGGTTGGTCCACGGTGTGTTCACGTTCTCGACAACCAAGGTCTGGTCGCGGCAGATGAAGTGCTGCTTCTCGTTGCGGATTAGGCCGCCAGGGAGGAGGTGTGACTCAACTAGAACCTGGAAGCCGTTGCAAATGCCGAGCACCGGAAGACCGCCGTTGGCTGCCTTGATGATTGAGTCCATAACCGGAGCCTGAGCTGCGATTGCGCCACAGCGAAGGTAGTCGCCGTATGAAAAGCCGCCAGGCAGGATAACTGCGTCAACCTTGTGGAGGTTCTCGTCGGCGTGCCATAGTGGCACGGCTTCGCCGCCGGCTAGACGAACTGCGCGCTGTGCGTCGCGGTCATCCAAGGTGCCAGGAAAGGTGACAACACCAATCTTGAAAGTCATGGGGGCCGCCGATTAGTTCTGAACGGTTACCGAGACAACGTCTTCGATAACTGCGTTGCTCAAGAAGTTTTCGCCAATCTTCTGCGCCTCTGCGAGGTCTGCGTCGGTGACTGGGCGGTCGAAGTGAAGCTCGATGCGCTTGCCGATGCGAACTGCGGTGATTTCACTGTGGCCCGAGCGGTGAAGCGCGTTGTTCACTGATTTTCCGGCTGGATCTAGAAGAACCTCTTTAGGCATAACTTCAACGATGATTTTTGGCACAGGAACTCCTGATTTTTAGGCGGCAGGTGGGCGCGCTGGTTGCTGCGCCTTTCGGCGCACATTCGGCTTGAAATCAAGCGTCATTGGCTGGGCGAACCCTTTTATTTTAGCGGATTTTGCGGGTGGCCCGTTTGCGCCTCGCCCGTCGCGCCCGTCGTGCCTCGCCCGTCTCGTCTAGCCCGTGGGTGGGTGGTTAGGTGCGTCGGTTAGCCGCATAAGTAAAACCATTTAAATCGAGCCCAAAATGATGGCTTCCACCCGAATTTCTAGTCACCCTGACCCCAATTTGCACCTGCAAAAAGCGTGATTTTGACACCCATTTGCGCACCCAACGGTTCACGCCCCTGCGTTTTGCTAGGGCAAGTTCGCGGGAAAGTGACTAGAAACAGGCCCGGCTCTGGTCATTCTCGGAGCATTTTGGATGGTTTCGCTTATGTCGACGTCCGCGGACTCTGAGGGTCCTTACTCGCTCAATACATCCCTCAATTAGTGGGTGTTCTGTTTTATCGCGAAATATCTGCTACTAGAAAACCCTGCAACAGTCTCCTGCTGCAGGGCCTATTCGGAACTATCTGATTAAGAACAGCGCTTCAATGGCCAAAATCGCCACTTTCACCACTGTTAGAACCAGGTCCAAGACTTGCCATTTAGACATGTCCTTCTCCTTCGCTCGGGCGCGAACCAAGCGACGAATCGGAGCACAAATCGTTATCTTTCAATTCCAATTTGTGTTTTATACTCGTGGAGAGATCTCTTCGGAGTATGTTTCCGATTCGAAGCTTTCCGGAGCTTCAAGCTAAAACCCTCGGTGTCTGCCGGGGGTTTTGGCTTTAACTGGGCTAAACAAAGCCGCGCATTTCTGCCAGCGCAGTGATTTTCGCAGTCGCCGAGAAATCAGGCTCGCGATATCAACAGCTCGAGGCGCTCCGCACTACTTTGAGAGTGAAGCTTCGCCAGCAGACCAGGTGAGGAATCCGCCGTCAAGGTTGCGCACATTAGCGCCGTTTGCTTTCAGGATTTGGGTCGCGATGTGACCGCGCTGACCAACCTGGCAATAGACCACGACGTCTTCGAGCTGAACTTCATCCAAGCGATCGCGCAGTTCTTCAACCGGGATGTTCAAGGTGCCAGGGATGTTGGCAAACCCGTGCTCGCCACCAGAGCGAACATCGATGACCTGGGCTCCGGCCGCACGTGCGGTTTCTAGCTCGTGCCACTGCAGGGTCGGGGTGGTGCCGTTGAACACGTTGTTGCCGACGTAACCGGCGATGTTGATGGCATCCTTGGCCGAACCGAACTGCGGGGCATAGGCCAACTCGAGGTCCATTAGGTCGTCAATGGTCAGCCCGCCATAGCCGGCACCCGCGCTCGCGCCGACGTGCATTGCGGTTGCGATGACGTCGATGCGCTTGTCAACGCCATCCTCGCCGTTCGCTTGCGCGCCAAGAATGCGCCCTGACTCAGGGTCGAACAAGACCTTCATCGAAACGCGTGATGAACCCGGGTAGTAACCGGCGTGGTTGTTCGGGTGGATGTGAATGACCTGGTGCTTGATGCCAGCCTTGATGGCCGCGCGCTCGCTGAGGCCGGTGATGCCAACGGCGAAACCGAAAGCACCAAGGATGACAGTCCCGACCGCCGCGTGCGCACGCACTTCACGCCCCGCGATCACGTCAGCAACCAAGCGTCCGTGACGGTTAGCCAAGTTGGCCAATGGCACAAGTGTCTGCTCGCCGGTTAGCACACCGTTCTTTTCAACGGCATCGCCAGCGGCAAAAATGTCTGGGTCGCTCGTGCGCTGCTGGTCGTCGACCCAAAGGCCGCCGGTGACACCAATCTTCAGCCCGGCTTCGCGAGCGAGCGAGTTGTCTGGGTCAACACCGGCAGCAGTGAAGACTAGGCCGGCTTCGATCTTGCGACCATCCTTGAGCACCACGTGGGTGTCGGTGATGTGGTCGGCTTGGATGTTGAGCTCGATGCGCACACCGTGCTTCTCGAGGCGGGCGTGCAGTGGCTGAACCATCTCAGGGTCAAACTGCCCAAGGATGCTGTTGCTGCGCTGAATAATCGTCACCGGGATATCCATGTGGCGAATGTTCTCGGCCAACTCGATGCCGATGAAACCAGCACCAAGGATGGCGACCGACTTGTTCTCGGCGTTCTGGAGCGCGGCCTTGACTTCATCAGCGTCGGTCACATTGCGCAACCACATCGCGCGTTCGATGCCAGGGATGTCTAGATGGCGAGGACGCGCACCGGTTGAGATGACGAGCTTGTCGTAGTTGTCTTCGTAGGTTTCGTCGGTTGCCAGGTTGTGAACCTTGACGGTCTTGGCAGCTCGGTCAATCGAAACAACCTTCGACTGAACCTTGGCCTTGATGCGGAAGCGATTCCACAGTGCCGTTGGGGTCTGCAGCAATAGGTTGTCGCGGCGCGAAATCACATCGCTGACGAAGTATGGCAAACCGCAGTTCGCATAGCTGACGTGCTCACTCATCTCATAGACAGTGATTTCTGCGTTCTCGTCTAGGCGGCGCAAGCGGGCCGCTGCTGACATGCCTCCGGCGACTCCGCCGATGATTACTACCTTCATTTGGTCCTCAAGTTTGTGATGCGAAAGAAGCGGGGGGGTGAGTTTAGGCGAGCGACATAAATGCTTTTTCGAGCGCTTTGCGCTGTGGGTCGCCATCTTCAGCGGTTGCGCAGGCCTTCATCCCTGAAGAGATGATGGTGAAGCCGGCACGGCTGAGCGCGGTGCTGGCGGCCGAGAGTTGGTTC
>JBDLUE010000061.1:0-5964 GCA_039805505.1 Actinomycetota bacterium | reverse complement strand
TGGTGAGGATTGGGATCTTGCCCAGCGCATCAAGAAGACCGGCGGGCTGGTTTGGTTCTCGCCAGAACTTCGCGTCACCTACTGGCCGCGCGGCAGATTTTCGAACCTGGTCAAGCAGTTCTATTCGACCGGCATTTGGCGCGGAGACCTGACCCGTCGTGACGTTCGCGGTGCCTCGACTCGATACTTCGCACCACCGGTTTTGGTGCTGGGGTTAGTGGCCGGTTTGGCACTATTGGCTTTCGGAAACATCCTCGGCATTCTGCCTTGGGCAGCCTACTCGGCGGCTATTCTCGCGCTTGCCGTTAGCGCCAGCGGCTTGAGCTTGAAGTCGCGAATCGCACTGATGATTGCACTTCCAACCATGCACCTTAGCTGGGGTGTCGGTTTCATCAAGGGTGCACTGGTCGGTGCCGGAACCACTATCGATCAGGGTCGACTTTCGCGCAAGGCGGCGGGCAAGTGAGTTCGCTGACCAGCCTCAAGAAGTTCGCCCCGATGCGCCTGGTCGGTGCGGCCAAGCGCCGCGCGGCAATCAAGGTTCGTGCGTTTCAGTATCAACTCGATCGCAAACGCCCGTTGGCTAACGCCGTGCTGTTCGAATCATTCCAGGGCAAGGTCATCGGAGACAGCCCCTACGACATCTACCTAGGTCTCAAGGATGCGCGCCCTGACCTGCAGTTCATTTGGGTGACCGCGCCAGCAACCAAGGCTCCGGCCGGCAGCACCGGAGTTGCGTTCGGCTCGTCCGCTTATCTACGCGCGTTGGCAACCTCGAAGTATCTGGTCAACAACTCGAACTTCCCGCCATACTTCCGCAAAGCCGCAGGCCAGACCTACCTGCAGACCTGGCACGGCACTCCTCTGAAGCGGCTCGGCCGCGACATCGCCAACAACCAGTTGACCAAGAGCTACCTCGACACCATGGATCGCGAAGCCAAGGCCTGGGATTACCTGATTTCACCAAATGCTTTTTGCACCGAGATTTTTCCGACCTGCTTTGGTTACAACGGTCAGATTCTCGAAACGGGTTATCCGCGCAACGATAAGTTGACCAACACAACCGAAGCTGAGCGCCAGCGCATTCGTGAATCAATCGGCGTGAGTGACCCATCCGTGACTGTCGTCATGTATGCGCCGACCTGGCGAGACTACAGCCGCACCGCAACCGGAAACTGGCAGTCGGTGTTCTATCTTGATGAGAACCTTGAGCTGCCTGACGGTTTCAAGCTCATCTATCGCGGCCATTCGAACACCCACGAGGCGCACAAGGATGGGGGCAGCGAACGCTTCATTGATGTCACGCGCTACCCAAACATCACCGACCTCTACTTGGCTGCCGACGTCCTGATCACCGACTACTCATCCGTGATGTTCGACTACACCGTGACCGGTAAGCCAATCATTTTCATGACACCTGATCTCGAACGTTATCGTGCCGAACGCGGTTTCTATTTCGACTTCGAAACCGAGGCTCCTGGCCCGATTTTGAACACTCAGGAAGAGGTCGTTACTGCGCTGCAGAATCTGGGTGAAATCGAACGAAATTACCAGAAGAATTACAGGAATTGGCGGCTAAAGTTTGATGCACACGAGGATGGAAAAGCCGCCTCTAGAGTCATCGCCAAGGTCTTTTCGGAGGGCAAATAATGCGCTCACGTTTAGTTTCAGTCGCCAGAAAAATGCTTGCCACTGGGCCCATTCCCGAGGTCAAGTATGGCGCGTTACGTCTGCTTTGGAGGCTGTCGTACCAGGCCAGACAGACCGATGAAACCGCGCCTAAGGTCACGCTGATTCTGCCGGTTTACAACGTTGAGGAATACCTCGAAGACTGCCTGCTCAGCATTCGTGCTCAGCGCTGGCCGAACCTGGAAATCATTGCTGTCAATGATGGATCAACCGACTCTTCGCTAGAGATTCTCGAGCAGTTTGCCGAGAGCACTCCGTACCTTCGCATCATCACAAAAGAGAATGCCGGCCTGGGTGCAGCTCGCAACACCGGCCTGGATGCCATCGAACACACCGACTACGTAATGTTCGCCGACTCGGATGACTTGTTGCCGGTGGGTTCAATCGAACGCTTTGTTCGCCAGGCTCAGGCCAGTGGCAACCCGCTTGTGGTTGGCAAGACCGTCTGCTTCTACGGCGCTCGTTATTTCGACCGCGCATCTTCGGCAGTGTTGTTCGAGACCGATTCGGAATCTGCCTCGGTGGATGAGTTCCCCGAGGTCCTCGGCGACGTAACCGCCTGGAACAAGCTCTTCGACTGGACTTTCTGGAAGACCTATAAGTTCCGGTTCCCCGAGGGTGTCGCATACGAAGACATGGCTCTGATGGCGAGCGCCTACCTGGCCGCCGGGCAGTTCGATCTGATTTCAGCGCGTTCCTATTTCTGGCGCGTGCGAGCCGAGGGGCAGTCGCTCTCGCAGCGCAAGACCGAGTTGAAGAGCCTCAAAGACAGATTCCACGCAATCACGCTGGTCGACAAGTATGTGCGTGCGGCGGTCGCCAAGGGGCTTGTCCAGCCATCCGTGCAGACCTCATACCTGCGTCACATGATCGCACTCGATTTCGAGCTATTCGCGCCTGAGCTGGCTCGAGCCGACGAAGACTTCTTCGCTGCCTACAAGGCAAGCGCCAACGCGTTGCTCAGTGAAGCCACGGGCGAAGATTGGGCAGCCAGCAACGGCAAATACCGCAAGGTGGTTTGGGCGGCCATGCATGGCTCGCGTGAACAAACCTTGAAAATTCTAGGAGAGGCAACAGCATGAAGTTGAAAACTATTCGCTCGGCAGTCTCAACTGCCGTAACTGCGTCATTGGCCGCGATCAGCCTCACCGGCTGTGCGTTGCTGTATCCAAACTGGGAGACCACAGCAAACCCGAGCGACCCGGCAACGACGCCGAGCAGCAGTTCGCCGGCTCCAAGCGACACCGAATCAGCAACGCCGTCGAGCAGCCCAAGCGTAGCCAAGGCAAAGGCTCAGATTAACTTTCTCGACTCTGGGGTCGACGCAACAGCCGGTGTGATCTACGCGGTCGCTTCGGTCTCAAGCGTTGTCCAGGATGGCGGTCTTTGCACCCTCACCTTCATCGGTGCCGGAAAGACCAAGACTGTGACAGGTAAGGCCGAGGCCAACGTCACAAGCACGCAGTGTCACCCACTCGAGTTATCGATTGCTGGGCTACCAAAGGGTGCTGGGCTAATCACCATGACCTATGACTCACCAACCCACACCGGCACTTCGACAGCAGTTGGAGTCGTAATTCCTTGATTTTTCGCGGTCTAAACAAGCTGATTGGGCTTGCGGCTTCTGTGCTGCTGGCCTTTATCGGCGTGACCGCTCTAGACACCACCGCTCCAGCCGCTTCGGCAGCCGATGCTTCTCGATTCGACCCAGGTCTAATCATCAGCGACAGCGTATTCTACGACTTCGGCACCATGAAAGTCTCCGACATCCAGCGCTTCCTCGAAAGCAAGGTGCCAACCTGTAAGGCAAAGGCCGGTGACCCAACCTGCCTGAAAAACTATGTCGATGACATCGTGGAAAAGCAGGGCGAGGATGGCAAGTGCTTGCCAATGGCAGCTAAGCCGGCTCAGACTGCGGCCCAAATTATTTATGAGGTTGCTCGCGCCTGCAGCATCAACCCGAAGGTGCTCCTAGTAACCCTTCAAAAAGAGCAGGGCTTGATTCAGTCGGTGAACCCGACTCCATACATGTATAGAGCGGCCATGGGCTTTGGCTGCCCAGACTCAGACCCTGCGATCTGTGGCAAGGTGCACTCGGGACTGTTCAACCAGCTGTACAAAGCGGCCGGCCAGTTGCAGTGGTACGGAGACCCGCGCGGCTCGTTTACCTACATGAAGGTTGGGCGTACTTCGAACGTCCGCTATCACCCGAATGCCAGCTGTGGCACCAAGCCCGTGCTCATCAAAAGCGTAGCCACCACCGCGCTCTATTACTACACCCCGTACACGCCAAACACCGCTGCTCTAAAGAACCTTTACGGAACCGGTGACTCGTGCAGCGCATATGGAAACCGAAACTTCTGGCGCTTCTATACCGACTGGTTCGGCAGCACCATCGGCGGCGGCTTCTTGCTGAAGAGCGCAACTAGCGGCACCTATCTCATCGTCGACAACAATAAATACCTCGTCACCGACCCTGATCTGCTCGCTGCCATCTCGCCGCTGGGGCCAGTCGGAACCATCTCGCAGGAATACCTGAACACCTTCGTCGAATCTGGCGAGCTCAGCCGAGTCGTGAAGTCTGTGACTGGGCAGTATTACTTTGTCGAAGGCGGCAAGAAGTTCACATTCAGCAGTTGTGACCTGGTTGCCCAGTTTGCACTTGACTGTGCCAAGGCGGTTCAGCTGACCGCATCGCAGTTGGCCGCATTCGCTAACGGCGGGTCGATGACCACGTATCTTCCCGGTGATGGCTCTTCAACTTTTTTGATCAAGGATGGCGCTAAGCGCGAGGTGCTCGACCAGGCCTCGGTGCAGGCAGCCGGTTTAGCGCTGCCAGCATTGAGCAGCGTGCCAGTCAAGGCATTCAAATCATTGCCTTGGGGTGCACCGATCGCCAAGAACAACTCTTTGGTAACTAACCGAACCACCGGCGGCAAGGCTTTGATTGTCAATGGAACCTACTACGAACTAAACGCCCGCACGGCAACCGACATCGACTTCAGTCAGTGGTTTGGCGTGAGCACCGGAACCCTGTCTACCGAAGGTGTCTCCCAAATCAACGCGATGACTCCGGTTCGCACGATTGCGGCGAGCACTGGCGGTCAGGCATACCTGCTCAGCCCCACCGGCAAGCGCAAGATTTCAAACGTAGAGGCATTGACTCTTGTGGTGCCGGCCGTTGCCGACGCGATTTTTGAGGTCATTCCGAACACCAACCAAGAACCGCTGGTTGCCCCGATGCTCGCTAAGTCAGCTGATGATCCGATGGTCTACCTAGTGCGCTCAGCGCAGCGAAGATTGACCATTTCATCTGCCGACCGGTCGAAGTTCGGATTGGCAAACACCGCCATCGAGACCGTGCCTGTCTCTGCCTTTGATCAGATCGCTCTGGCAGATGCAGTTATCGCGCCTGGAGCCTTCGTAAAGGCAAATAACGCCACCACGACCTACCTCATCGACGGTTTCAACCGTGCTCTGGTTGTTTCTTCTGAGACTCAGGCCAAGACCTTGGGCTTGACGAAACCTCGAGTGCTTAAGCCGGAGTACCTGAAGGCTTACAACAAGAAGGCCAACGCCGACGGAGTGAAGTTCAGTTGCGAGGCAGAAGTGTTGATTCCGATTGCCGGAAAGTTCCTTGCCGTGCACCCGATTGACGCCTCCGCTTACCCTGGCGCCATCACGGCCCTTGACCCACTTACCTGCGCGCAGTTGCCACGCTCGACTACTCAACTTGGTCGTTTCATTCGCACCGCCGACAAGCAGATCTGGCTCGTTGCCGGTGGCAAGAAGCGCGCTATCGCGACCATGGCACAGTACCTGGCTCTCAAGGGTGACCGATTCCCGCTGGTTGCAGTCGACGCTGCGTTCTCTGCGCGACTCCCGATCGGGGCTAAGGCACCGGCTGTGCTCGGTGGAACCGTGATTGGGCCAAACACGCCAGCCCCAACCACCTCACCAACTCCGTCGCCAACAGCCACCCCAACTAAGTCGCCAACCCCAACCCCAACGGCCACGAAGACGCCTACTCCTACTCCTAGTCCGACGCCGACCGCAACCACTAAACCAAGCACCTACACGGTGGTTTCAGGCGACACCCTCACCAAAATCGCCAATCGATTTGGCGTGACACAGGCGGCGTTGATGGCAGCCAACAAAATCACCAACGCGAACTCAATTCAGCTCGGGCAAAAGCTAGTCATTCCATAGACTTGACCCATGTCTAAACAGGTCGTAATCCTCGCCGCAGGAATGGGCACTCGCCTTGCCCGCCCG
>JBDLUE010000060.1:0-6084 GCA_039805505.1 Actinomycetota bacterium | reverse complement strand
TTAGCACCGGTGACCTGAACAGTCTTATTTGCGCCGGTGCTTCCACCCGTGAACGTGATCGTGTTAGTTGCCTTGACAAGGATTCCAGTGCCGCTGGTGCCGCTCGTAGTGAGGCCATCCTTGACGTTGATGTTGCCACCATAAATAGCAAGGTCGCCGCGTGAAGCGAATCTGTCTATGTCGATGTCTGCCGAACTCTGTGTCGCACCGCTCGTTCCGGCCTTGCCAATACGCACCGAGTCGAAAGTGGCTGGGAAATATGCCGCCCAGTCGGTGCTGAAATACTGACGTCGGTCGAAGTTAGCGGCGTATGGCTGAATCACCAAATCACCGGTGTTTCGAAGCGTCGTTGAATAGAGAATGACAGAGTCGCCCGTGATAGTCACGTCAGAGGTGCTCGACGTGATGTTGATGGTCGGGTACGCGGCAAAACCCGTGGATCTGGCTGAACTTAGGGCGCCAATGCTGTTCGCCTGGGCTGTGCCACGGGTATTGAATCGAACTGAATGGTTTCCTGAACCTGAGATTCGCGCGCCGGTGATGTTAATAGGACCGCTGTTTGAAACGATGTTTGTGTAGTTGAGCTCCAGAATGCTCGATTCCTGGTTGCTGTCTTGCCAGACTCCGCCTGAAGCACTTGCGTTGCCCTGCTGACCATAAACAGTAATTCCACCGCCGTTTGGCGTCGCGATGTAGCTACCTGCACTGTAATAGTCCTGAATGGCGAATGAAGCGACCGATGCTCCGCTGTTGCAGGATGCCATGTCAGAAGACAGTTTGATGGCGTCGGCTGCCGTGGAATTCGAGATTATGTTGTCGGCTACACCTCCATCTCCATTCCAGCCCAGGCCAATTCCTCGGTGCCAATTTGTGGCACAGCTGGCAGGAGCTTTGCCATAGATTGCAATTTTTCCGGCATCGGAATACATCAGGCCGCCACGAAGCAAGACTCCGTAGTCATCCTCTCCGGCAGCAGCCGAACCGCGACCAGCAATAAAAATGTCGCCACCGCCAGACAAGATCTGATAGGCGCCACCGGTGATGTCAACTCCACCGTTTGCGCCCCAACCGCTAAATCCAGCGCTGTAGTTGTCGGGTGCACCATCGTTTGCGGTTCGGCCAGTGATCTCGCTAAAGCTTGCCGCGCCATCATCCAAGCCACCGGCGATAGTGATGTTTCCGCCATTCGACTTAAGTTGGAGCCCCGTCTCCGAATACATTGCGCCGACGCCGTCGTTATCTCGGTCCTGCCAAATTGTGATGTCAGCGCCGCCGGTTTGCAAAACGTTAGTGCCTTGGAAGTAGGTCTTCTCGGTCGTCTTTATCAAAACACCGGTGTTGCGTGATGCAGTGCCCGAAGCGGCCTGAGTGGTCTTGAGATCTGTTCCGGCCACGATAAATACAAAGCGACCGTAGAATTTAATCTCCCCAGTGACATTGAGGTCGGCCCACCATAGGTAGTAAGAGGTTTCGGTAGGTTTTCCAACGGTAAAGTTTCTCGGGTTGCCGGTTACCTTGATGTTGTTGAACTGCCAGTGAGAATAACCTTGGTCTGAGGTAAATGTATTGCCGACGGACTGAATTGTTACGTCACCAGATGTGGCGAACCAATAGCCAGAGCCCGCGCCGATGCTCGAAGGTTCGTAGAAGACAAATTTGTTTGCGTTGAGGGTGATGTTCGAAGAGCTGGTCAAAAAGTCGGTAACTGTGCCAGCCAAATTTGTGTAAACAAAATTCGTGTGCCAAGCACCCCAGTGGTTAGCGGTTGAGTAGTTGTCATTACCCACGTAAATTCCGGCACCCGAGTATCCACCAGTTGCCTCGTTGTTTTGACCGGTGAAGGTAATCGGCCCGTCTTTGGCAAGAGCATCCGCCCACTGCCAAACAATGCCGTGGCCGCCGTTGCTGGCAGTGCCGCTGGCAATGCCGGTTACTGAGATGCCACCACCAGGGAAGTTGACTAGATCGTTGGTGTCCTTTGCGCCCGTGGCAATTAGTGCAAGGGCCTGCCACCCGAAAGCTGTGGTGTTAGTGCCATGGCCGTAGACATTGATTCCATCAGAAGAGCCATTGGTGTTTGGCGAGGTGTCGCTGTAAAGCGTGATTGCCTGTGCCGTGCGGTTTGCCGAGGTGATGATTGAACCGGCGGTGCCGTTGGTGGTGTGAAGCACCATTCCCTCATTGAGAGTGGCATTGGCGTAGGCCTTGGCCCACAGAGCAATGCGGCCGGTGCCACTGTCGATGAGGCCATCAACCAGTTGAACAGTTCGCGAAGTGTCTGAAGTCGTCGGTGCATCCATACCGGCGATGAAAATGTCTCCGCCAGCAGAGCTGAGTGTGTAGCCAGATGAGAGAAGAACACCGGCAGACTGACCCGAGGTTGAGTTTCCGACACCGTAACCATCAGGCAAACCGTCACCGCCAGCCATCGATGACCAAGCTCCCTTGGCTGATGTGATGGTCGCATCGCCACCGCCATCGTCAAGGCCACCGGCAATACGAATCTGCCCACCTTGGCTTCGCAGGGTCAAGTTGGTGCCAGATGCAAATCGACCGCTGTTGTTTGCTACTGCGGCAACCTTGTCGCTGTTTGGCCAAAAAATGATGTTTCCGCCATTAGTTTGAACGGTCACCGAGTTGCCGGTGGTGATGTCACCCATCGCCTTGGCAAGGAACGCGTTTCCAGAGCCAGTCACGGTGATGCTTCCGTTCACCGCAACCGTGCCTCCATAGACAGAGATCGGTCCAGCGGTTGTCCACGTTGTGCCTAGGGTAACGGCCGAGCCATTTGTCGTCTTTCCCACTCGAACTGAGGTTGAGTTTGACGAAACCCCAATTCCGGTGAGGTCAACCGCCGCCGCGAAGTTAGCTGCGGTTTCAGGGCTTTCGATTACCTTATCGCTTGCGCCTCCGAGCGTGAATGTCTTGCCTGCGCTAACGCTCAACTTGGATACCTGGAGCGTCACACCCGCACCTGAGCTTGCTGTTCCGGTCTCAAAGACTGAGTTTGATCCCACTTTTCCCTTGAGCAAGACAGCGCCGCTGGCGCTCGAGATGGTGTTCGAGTCAGAGAAAATGTAGAAGTCGAGGCAGTTTGTTGCGGTGCCTGCCTGGCCATCCAAGGTGATCGCACCACTGGTGCTGGTAACGGCTGCCTTGTTGAAAATAATGCCGCGACGATACTGACCCGAGTTTCCGGTCGCGTCACCCTTAATCGAAATCGCGCCCGAAGCGGTTGTCACGGTGGCGAGGTTCGCTGAATCTGCGTTGCCGAGCCAAACTCCGTAGTGATAGTTGGCAGTGTTCGAGTTTGCCGCGTCAACCTTGCCATCTATGGTTACGGTTCCCGCACCCGAAGCAGTAATCGAGGCAGCCTTGTCGACGAAGACGCCCGCGCGGTCAGCGGAACCTGTGGTACTTGAAGCCTCTTCACCTCGGATGATGATGTTTCCGCTACCTGAGCTAATTGATCCACCGAGGTAGATGCCGGCGTCACCCGTTACCGAGGTGCCCTTGGCCCAAGAACTGCTGTAAGCCTGACCACCTGAAAGAGTTACTGAACCACCGTTGGTCGTAATCGAGGATCCTGCACCGGTCTTGATTCCGCCACCGCGAGAAGTGTTGCCGTCAGTGTCAGACCAAATCAGGATGTCATTGGCATCAGCGGAGATAGCCGTATTTGCATCGAGGGTAATGTTGGCGGTTGACTTGAGGGTTAATGGTGCCGACGCACCAACAATGGTCTGCGTGCCGCCAATCTTCAAATCGCCAGCAGTAGAAACTAGGGTTACGTCGTCTTGATAACCGTTGGTTCCTGAAAACCAGGTCTCGCCAGAGGTGAATGTGACTGGCGATCGGAAAGTGTTTGCGTTCCAGGCCGTACTTCGTTGAGTAGTAGTGACATTGAAGCCACCCGAGCCGGTTGTGATGTCGGCGAATCCCATAGCAACCGCCCAGTAGTTGCTTGTGCCTGGGGTGGTCACGGAGCCGGTTACAGAGGCCGTTGCCGAACTGATTAACTTGGGCACATCATTAGAAGTTCCATGGTTGGCCCCAATTCCAATACCCCAGTTGTCATTTGTTGCAGTTGAGGGGCTGCCGTTCGTTACGCCATTTAGTTCGATTGCACCCGAACCGGTGTCTATGGCGCCAGACTCCCAGGCGATGCCATAGAGCGCTGAGGCGCCCGCATCAGCCCAGGCGTAGCCATACAAGCGGAGCTGGCCATTGCTGGTTCGAATCAACTTGAGGTTGGCAGTGTCTGTGTTTGTTCCAAGCTCAACACCCCACCAGGATCCGGTGAACTGTTTATAACCTGCCGAGTAATACGCGGGGATACTGAGCCCATTCCAAGCGATGTTTGCGTTGCCACCACCGACAGCGACAGCGCCGCCATTGGTGTCAAGTTGGTAGTTTGCCGCATTGCCCGGCAACAAAAACACGCCACCATTTAGGCCATCTGAATCGGTGTTAAAGACAAGGTTCAGCGGTTGACCAGAGGTAGTTAGTCGCGCAGTGGAATCAAAGAGCACATTTCTACTTGCGACAACAGTCATAGTTCGAGCCGAGGATGCGGCAGAGGTCATAACAGCATTTGCGGCGAAAGTCACACTGCCCAAAGTTGTGGATGACGTTGCTGCCGTTGCGCGAAGTTTTACGTTGCGAACTGCGAGCTCATTTTGAAGTGAGGTGATTGAGATACTCGAAGAGCTCGCGCTTGCCAACCAAGTTCCTGTGTTGCCAAAGAATGAACCCGCCGTGTCAGTCGAACCCGAGACCACCGTCAAATTTTCGGCATAACCCTTCATGGTTATCGTCGTTTGCACATTGCGCCAACCGGGTATCTCAAATGTGAGCGTCGTCGTATTTCCCAGAGACAATCCGGTAATCCAGAAATTGCTAAACGTTGCGATGCCTGACGAGTCAGTGCTTGCGGTTAGGGTTCCGCCGAGAGTTCCTGATGATGCCGAGACCAGCGTGATGGTGAGGCCAGAGGTGCTCAGGTTGTTGCCGTTTGAGTCTTGCACCTGAACCTTCGCCGGCTGAATACATCCCTCGGCTGCGTTTGAGAGACAACCGTCTGGCACCTGGTTGAACGCCAACTTGTTCGAGAGAAATGAGAACACAGCCACACCGGAGCCACCGGCGCCACCAGGCGTACGCTCCGTGGAGCCGTTGTAGTCAGAGTTGCTCCAGTCACAGGCTGCACCAGCACCGCCACCACCTCCGGTGTTCGCCGTTGCAGCAAAACCAGCAGTTGCACCAATGTTGGCGGTGTAACTCGTTCCGCGGCCACCACCAGCAGCACCTCCAGCAGCACCGGTCACCGAATAGGTCGTTCCAACACCGAGACAAGTACCACCACCGCCACCGCCGGCGTAATAAGAAGCATTAATGCCCGAGATTGTTGAAATGTAAGGACCATCTCCGCCGGCGCCACCGTAACTGAAACCTCCGGCGTTTGGGCAACCGTTCAGGGTTCCATTACCTCCTGTGCCACCCGTTGCCGATGTTCCACCGACTCCGCCTGACCCACCCGCTGATCCATAGCGAATGGAACAGCTGTTCCAACCGCCGCCCAGGTAACCTCCATTGGCGGTGTAACTCAGACCCGCACCCGACACAGAGGTAGGTGACCCGTTCCCACCGGTAGCTCCAGACCAAACTGAGCCAGCACCGCCGGCACCAATCGTCACGGTCGCCGTTCCGCCAGCGGTCACACCTTGCGCAGCTGAATAGCGAGTCTCTCCACCGGAACCACCCGCTCCACCGTCGGTGCCACCACCGCCACCACCGCCAACTACGACTATGCCGATCGAGTTCACGTATGAGGGGAAGGTGACTGACGTTGAGTTCGTCACCGTTACGACGCAGTACCCATTGTTCAACGCGACCGACGCGTTAGAGGCGTTGCCCACGTCAACCGTGCAGGCATCAGAACCACTCGAAGATCGAATCGTTACCGCTTGAACGGGCGGGGCAAAAACGTTGCCTACGATGACCATTCCGAGCAAAGCGAGGCCTGACATTGACAGGATGCTAAGTCGGCGGAAGTTCGGCATTTTCGCGCGCGATAAAGAAGGC
>JBDLUE010000059.1:0-7652 GCA_039805505.1 Actinomycetota bacterium | reverse complement strand
GCTGATGTTTGTGTTGCAAACCCGGCAAGGTAGTCCCTCGCGCTTATAGGTGAAGTATCGATCCGCTTTCTTGGGTCTCTTCTTGAAAAGCTCGTCGCGCGTAATCATGACTCCGGTGGCGACGCCAACCTTCAACAGCTTCACAGAGTCATCCCAGATTGCTTGAAGTTGCTCACGCGTCAACGTGTTTCCCGGAACATGGGGGCTGATTCCAGCACGGAACAGCAGTTCTGCTCTATAGACATTTCCGATGCCCGCAATCACATCCTGGTTCATCAGCTGAAGACCAATTGAGGAGCGCGATTTGGTGACACGCTCAATAAATCGTTCGGCCTCGCGATTGCCTGGGTTCGGATTCAGAGGATCCGGCCCAAGGCGTCGTTCGACCGCTTGAACTTCATCCTTGGTGATGACCTCGCAGACAGTTGGCCCTCGCAAATCGGCGGCTGTCTGATTGTTGCTAAAGCGCGCTCGAACCTGACCGACCGGTTCTGGAAATGCAGAATCGGCGTTCTTTAGCTGGTGGTAGTTCCACTTGCCATAAATACCTAGGTGAATGCGCAGTGTGAGTTGATTATCAAAGAGCAGGAACATCTGCTTTCCAATGGCTCTCGCTTCTTGCAGGCTTCGGCCACTGATGAGTTGCGCGCTATCGGTGAATCGCCCCTGGGGTGACTCAACGTATATCGGTTTGCCTGCAAAGAACTCGTTGAACTGGTTCGCCGTCCTATGAACGGTGTGTCCTTCAGGCATTTATTCGACTATGTCGCCGGTTTGCTCGTAAATACCGATCTTGCCGATGCGACGAATGTGGCGCTCATCGTGACTGAATGGTTCAGCAATAAATAGTTCGATTAGGTGAAGAACTTCGTCCTGGGTGTGCTGGCGAGCTCCCACGGCAATCACGTTGGCATCATTGTGCTCGCGGGCAAGCTTGGCGGTCGATTCGTTCCAGGCTAGGGCAGCGCGAATTCCCTTGACCTTGTTTGCTGCTATTTGCTCACCGTTTCCAGAACCGCCTAGGACGATTCCCAGTGCTGCGACGCCAGCCTGCTGATCGGCCACGACAGCGAGAGCTGCATTGATGCAGAAGCTCGGGTAGTCGTCGAGCGGGTCGTATGAACTTGGCCCGTGATCGAAAACATCATGACCCTGCTTGGTCAGTTCTCGAATCAAGAAGTGACTCAGGTCTAGGCCCGCGTGGTCTGTTGCAATGTGAATGCGCATTATTAGATTTTATCGAAACCGCTGCGGAAGTAGCGCAAGGCCAAAGACGCGGCAATAGAAGTGATCAAGACGTAAGTCACGGTGATCGCCTGAAGTTGAGAACCAAAACTGGTAACTGAAGCTAATCCTGCGATAACGATAGAAAACTCGCCGCGTGGAATCAGGAACGCACCAGCTCTCCGCCAAGCTGACCTGTCAGACATGTCGCCAGCCACAAGCCAACCAACATACATCTTTCCGGCAACACCAAGAAGACCCAGCAGAAGCGCGAGCGGCCACACCGACAATATTTCGGCTGGGTAAACCGAAGAACAAAAAGAAAATTGCCGAAAATAAGTCACGCAGCGGAGAAAGCCTAAGCCTAACTACCGACGCGACTTCACCAGTGAGCACAAGACCTACCAGGAAGGCGGCAACCGCGCTAGAAAAACCGACTTCTTCGGCGACACCGGCAACGAATAACGCACCACCGAAAACCGTGAGAAGAAGGCCACCCGGCGCTTGGATATTGAACAGTCGACTAACCGCATTTTCACCACGGAGGGCCACTAGCAACGCGACCGCTGTAATCAGCACGGCGGAAGTGACGGAAACGAAGCCGGTTATAGCTCCAAGATTCGCCACAATCGTTGTGAGCAAGGGCAAGTAGGGCGCTAGGGCCAAATCTTCAAAGACCAAGATTCCGGTGACTCGCCGTGAAATTTCGGACCGCTGCCAGCCAGCTTCGCGCATCATCTGGGATGCGATTCCGGAGGAACTCACATATGTAATGCCACCCAGCACCACCGCACCGACTGGCCCCCATCCAAGAAGCAACGCAACCACCGCGCCAGGAATACCGTTGACCAACAGGTCTACCAATCCAACAAACCTACGTTCCGTGAACGCCCCGGCGAGATCTTTTGCAGAGTGTTCGAGACCAAGCATGAGAAGCAGAAGAATGGCACCAAAATGAGCGCCGGTTTCGAGAAATTCAGAGCTGATGTCAAGAGGTAGCAGGCCGCCCTTGCCGAGAGCCAAGCCGACGATGAGAAAAATCGGGACAACAGAGATCTTTATTTTCACAGCCAAGAAAGCCGCTAAACCAAGAACCAACAACACGAGCCCTATTTCGATAAGCAACATAGGACCCTCATCTCGTCTAACTCTTGTGTCTAATCTTCACTATTAGGCTAATAGAAGAACCGAGACATAGGAGTCTGTTGTGCCAGGAGAAAACTTAACTCGCATTGAAGCTGCCGAGCGAAGTGAATTACTAACCGTTGCTAGCTACGAAGTAGCACTCGACCTAACCACGAGCGAGAAGACTTTCCGCTCGACAACTGTTGTCAAGTTCAACTCAAACCAGGCTGGAGCCAGCACCTTCATCGACGCCATCACCGCCGAAGTTCACTCGGTGGTTCTGAATGGTGAATCTCTTGATGTCAGCAAGGTCTCAGACGGCATCCGCATTCAGCTCGACAACCTTGAGCTTGAAAACGAACTGACCGTTGTTGCTGACGCGTTCTACATGAACACTGGCGAGGGCTTGCACCGTTTCGTCGACCCAGCCGATGGCGAGGTCTACCTTTACTCTCAGTTCGAAGTCCCAGACTCACGCCGAGTTTTCGCAGTGTTCGAGCAGCCATCGCTGAAGGCTACCTTCCAGTTCACAATCACAGCTCCGGAGGCATGGAAGGTTGTTTCGAACCAGGCCACCCCGGCCGCGACTTCGATCGGCGAAGGCAAGGCAACCTGGGCTTTCGAACCGACTCCAGTCATTTCTAGTTACATCACCGCACTTGTGGCTGGCCCGTACAGCGAGGTTCGCAGCGAGTTGACCAGCAGCGATGGTCGCGTAATCCCGCTGGGTGTATTTGCTCGTGCTTCGATGACCGAGTTCTTGGACGCTGACTACATCTTCGAGAAGACCCGCCAAGGCTTCGAGTTCTTCGAGAAGGCATTCGAGTACCCGTACCCGTTCGACAAGTATGACCAGCTCTTTGTGCCTGAGTTCAACGCTGGCGCAATGGAAAACGCTGGCGCCGTAACCTTCACGGAAACCTATGTTTTCCGCTCGAAGGTAACCGACGCTATTCGTGAGCGCCGCGTCATCACGATCTTGCACGAACTCGCGCACATGTGGTTCGGTGACCTCGTAACCATGCAGTGGTGGAACGACCTGTGGCTCAATGAATCCTTCGCAGAATACGCCTCGCACCTCGCGGTTGCCGAGGCCACTGAGTGGAAGAACACCTGGTCAACCTTCGCCGCGCTCGAGAAGTCATGGGCTTTCCGACAGGACCAGCTGCCTTCAACGCACCCGATTGTTGCCGAAATCAATGACCTTCAGGATGTTCAGGTCAACTTCGACGGAATCACCTATGCCAAGGGCGCAGCAGTGCTCAAGCAACTTGTTGCTTGGGTGGGGCAAGACAAGTTCTTGGCCGGCGTCTCGCAGTATTTCAAGAAGCACGCCTTCAAGAACACCGAGCTGAAAGATCTCTTGGTTGAACTCGAGAAAACTTCGGGTCGCGAACTAAAGAGCTGGTCGAAGCTTTGGCTAGAAACCGCAGGCGTGAACACCTTGAAGCCAGAGCTCAGCGTTTCTGAGAATGGAACAATCACCCACTTCGTAATCCAGCAGTCGGCAATCGAAAGTCAGCCAACTATTCGCCCTCACCGTATGGCGATTGGTTTCTATGACCTAGTTGACGGCAAGCTTTCACGCACCAGCCAGATTGAGCTGGATGTTGACGGAGAGCGCACTCATGTTTCACAGCTCGTCGGCTTGAAGCAGCCTGCCCTAATCTTGCTAAACGACGGCGACCTCGCATACGCGAAGATCCGCCTGGACAACAACTCATGGTCAACCGCTCTCGAGCACCTGAGCGACATTGAAGACCCTCTTGCCCGCACAATCGTTTGGGGTGCAGCCCTGGATGCTTCGCGAGATGCAGAAGCCGACCCAGCAGACTTCATTCGTCTGGTTTTGGCACACATCGCAACCGAAACCGAGTCAACCACCATGATGACTCTGCTTCGCCAGTTGGTGACCACGGGAAACCTATACGTGAACGCTGCAGAGCGCCAAAACGCCTTGAGCCAGATTGCCGACGGATTGCTGCGTCTAGCTCGCACGGCTGAGGCGGGCAGCGACGCTCAACTTCAGTTCACGAAGTTCTTTGCACTGTTCGCCCGATCACCACAGCAGGTTCAGGCGCTCCACGCTCTTTTGTCGGGCGAAGAGACACTCGCCGGGCTAACCATCGATGCTGATCTCAAGTGGGAGCTTCTAACCGGCCTAGTAGTGGCGGGGGCTGCCGGACACGCTGAGATCGACGCACTTGTCGAGCAGGACCGAACCGCGAATGGCGAGAAAGCCGCCGCGGGAGCACGTGCCGCTATCCCAAACGCTGAGAACAAGGCTGCAACCTGGCGCTTGCTGACTGAAACCAAGGAGCTTTCAAATGCTCACGTGCAGTCGGCCAGCATGGCCTTCAACCGCGTCATCGACACCGAGCTACTGCGTCCATACGTGGAGAAGTACTTCGACAGCGCGCTAGCGATCTGGGAGCTGCACACCTTCAAGATTGCCGAGTATCTGCTGGTCAACCTCTTCCCTATCCAGTTGGCTGATGAGTCGACCGCCGAGGCCGCTCGCAAGGCAATCGCCGACCCTAAGTTCAAGGCAATCCCTGCGCTGCACCGCATTTTGGTGGAGAATCTAGACAACCTTGAGCGTGCGCTCAAGTGCCAAACTCAGAGCAACTAAGGGGCTTCAATGGACGGTTTTCTAACCTGGTGGAGTGCCGTCTGGGATGTTTGGCACACGCCAATCCGGATTGTCGCAATCATTCTCGGAGCGGTAATCGCTAGAAGCCTGCTGCTGCTCTCAGTGAAGCGAGTCATCCGTGGCGTGATTTCAGGAATGAACGGCAAAGCCGTAGTTGCGTCGGGCTTAGTTCAGAACGCTCGCGTGGTGCAACGCGCTCAGACGCTTGGCTCGGTGCTGAATAACTTCATCACCTGGACAGTCGTTCTAGTTGCTTTGAGTTCAGTGCTCAGTGAGCTGGGTGTTGCCGTAGGCGCCTTGGTTGCCGGTGCAGGTATTCTCGGGGCCGCGGTTGGTTTTGGTGCTCAGAGCCTGGTTCGAGACCTGATCAGCGGTCTGTTCATCGTTTTTGAGGATCAGTATGGCGTTGGCGACAGCGTCGACTTAGGACAGGCCACCGGAGTGGTTGAGTCGGTCGGTCTTCGCGTCACCCAGGTCAGGGACATCTCTGGAGTGCTTTGGTATGTGCGCAACGGTGAAGTGGTCCGCGTTGGCAACCAGTCTCAGGGTTGGTCGCGGGTTGTCCTGGACATTCCACTGGCCTACTCGGCACCGCAAGATAAAGCTCGCGAAGTGATTTTGAATGCGGCACAGTCTGTCTCCGCTGACCAAGCGTTTAACGAGCAACTAATGGGTGAGCCAGAGATCTGGGGCATCGAACTGCTTTCTGGAGAACAAGTTGTTCTGCGTCTGGTTCAGCAGGTTGGCCCAAGCCACGCCGATGCGATTGCGAGAGAGCTGCGTTCGCGCATAAAGCTAGCTCTAGATAAGAGCAAGATTTCCATGGCAACGACGGCAACGCCCATTCACGTCGAGATTTCTGGCAAGGCACTCAGCTAATGTCCAACGGTTTTGAGCAAGAGGCAAAAATCGAGCCAGTTCGCATCAAGGGGTTGAGTGGCGAAGCGGTAGGTGGCAACTTTTATGAGTTGGTGGGCGGCAAAGAGACTTTCAGACGCCTTTCGGCCAAGTTTTATGAGGGCATTGCAGGCGATGAGGTTCTAAAGCCGATGTACCCAGAGGATGATCTGGGGCCGGCTGCTGAGCGACTTCAACTCTTTCTCGAGCAGTACTGGGGTGGCCCATCGACCTATCAAGAGCAGCGCGGGCACCCGAGACTGCGCATGCGTCACTCGCCATACAAGATCAATCCCGACGCTCGTGAGCGCTGGCTAAAGCACATGCGGGTTGCAGTCGAATCTCTCGAACTCGCTCCCCTACTCGAAGCTGAGTTGTGGGGTTACCTTGACCGTGCTGCCACGGCGATGCTGAACACCTACGAGGACTAACTTCGGCCTAGAACTTAGTTGACGCCTTGGCTAGCACGTGACCATGTTCGCTACTTAGACGAACCCAACCTTCTGCCTCAAATAGGCCGACCTCTTCATTTTCGGTTAGGAAGCCAAGCCCGGCTGCGACAAAAGCAGCTCCGGTAGGCACTCGAGTTTCTAGGTCGATTCCTCGACCCCAGATCTCGCCGCGAATGCGCGCGGCAATCGGGCCACCTACAGATTCAGGGAGACTGCCGGCAACTTCGGCGATTCCGTCACGAGCAATCTGAGTCAATCGCGATTCGTTGATTGTTCCGACCGGCGACCATCCCTGTCGAGGTGGTGAAATGCCAGCCCAAACCGCACGTTGTGAAACCGGCATACTCACGGTGAGATCGATGAAATCTTCGTTGATTACCTTGGCCAAGCGTTCGAGAACTGCGGCGATGGGGACAACGCCGTCGACCTCTGCGGTCTCTTTCAGCTCGCAGGTGCGCAGCCCAAGGATGGTTGGCCCTGAATCCATCAGGTTTCCAGAGAAAATTGGCGCAACGTAAGCCGCGAGAACCGGGCCAAAGGCACGAAGTCGCACCAGACCATCAGGGTCGAGTCGTTTGGCTCGCTGAAGGAATGCTCGTAAATCGTTGACGGTCTCTGCGTCGGCAAGGGTGAAGGTATCGTTCATCTCACCTTCTAAACTAACCTGTGTGGGGCATTCTTGCTCGACAGAACAGGCGGAGTCGTGAACGCATTTATCCCAGCAGAACCATTGGCGGAGCTCCTAAATGCCCTCAATTTGACCGACGCAGGTGGCGCTAGAACCACCGAGGACATCTACACCGGCCCATCCCAGTGGATGCCCCATGGTCGAGTTTTTGGCGGACAAGTGCTGGCCCAGTGCCTCGTTGCCGCCCAGCGCACCGTCGCGGATGACCGGCCAGCTCACTCACTTCACGGTTACTTTCTGCGCGCTGGAGACATTGAGCTGCCGATCACCTTCTCGGTAGACCGACTTCGAGACGGTCGCTCGTTCAGCACAAGGCGTGTTCAGGCCTTTCAAAGCGGCGAAGCCATCTTCTCGATGATTGCGTCATTTCAGACTCGAGACTCGGGCCTCGATCACCAGGATGTGTTTCCTGAGAACATTCCAGACCCAGAGTCCTTGCCATCTGCAGCCGACCTGATTGGCGAAAGCTCGCACCCAGTTGCTCAATACTGGGCAAAGGCAAGGCCATTCGACATGAGATACGTCACCTCACCGATCTATTTCAAAGTGGAAGGTGAGCAGGTTGCGCACCAAGCGGTTTGGATCAAGGCGATTGGCGCCCTGCCGGACGACC
>JBDLUE010000058.1:0-6146 GCA_039805505.1 Actinomycetota bacterium | reverse complement strand
CTCATGGCCGGTGGCAAGGGCGTTCGCCTTTATCCATTGACCAAGGATGTTCCGAAGCCGATGCTCAAGATCGGCGACATGCCGATTCTCGAGATCATTCTTCGCAAGTTGAAGTCTCAGGGCTTCAAGAACATCTTCATCTCGGTCAACTACCTCGGCAACGTCATTGAAGAGCACGTCAAGGATGGCGCTTGGCTCGGCCTGAACGTCACATACCTGCACGAATCTCAGCCACTCGGCACCGCCGGTGCACTGGGCCAGTTGAATGGCAAGCTCGACGAGCCATTCATCGTGATGAACTCTGACTTGCTCACCAACTGCGACTTCCGCCAGGTCATCCGCTTTCACAAGAAGACCGGCGCGAAGGGCACCTTGGGTGTTCGCGAGTATTCATTCCAGATTCCCTATGGCGTCGTGAACATCAACGGCACCGAGGTCGAGTCGATCTCTGAGAAGCCGCTGCACCGCTCGATGGTTTCGGCCGGAATTTATGCACTTGACCCATGGGCCTTGAGCCTTGTTCCAGCCGATGAGTATTGCGACATGCCAACCCTGCTTGACAAGATCAAGGGCGAGGGTGAGAAGGTTTCGGCCTTCCCGATTCACGAGTCTTGGCTCGACATTGGTCGTCACGACGATTTAAACGACGCTCGCAACAACATCGAGCAGTGGCTGAACTAAGGCGGACGGAGAACGCGAATGCTTGACGACAACCTGGTTATCGCTTTCATCCCGGCCCGCGGAGGGTCCAAAGGCTTGCCTGGCAAGAACCTCATGAAGATTGCCGGCAAGAGCATGATCGAGCGTGCCGTTGCTTCGGCGACCGACTGGATTTCCGGCTCAAAGGTGGATGTCACAGTGGTGTCCTCTGACGATGAGGCGATATTGGCCGAGGCCAAAGCTGCCGGCGCGGTCACCTTCAAGCGTTCAGATTTCGCTGCCTCGGATGAAGCAACCGCCGCGGATGTCATCCGTGACTATTTTGGTTCGCCAGATGTGATGATCGACCTTGACGGCCGCGACCCTTGGATTGTCTATTTGCAGCCAACCTCACCTGCTCGCACCGGTTTGCACGTCGAAGAGGCGTTCAACATGATCATTCCGGGCGTGCGCTCGGTGGTGTCGGTGACCACGCCTGAGAAGAGCCCGTATTGGACTTTGAACATCAACGAGCGCGGGCAGTTGACCCCGCTGTTTCCTCAGGCATTCGAGTCGAATCGTCAGTCTTTGCAGGCCGCTTACATTCCTAACGGCGCGATCTACATTTTCAAATTGAGCGATTTCACTGCCGCTGGAGCTGTGCCGGTTACTAACGCCGCTGCCTACATCATGAACCGCGATGAGTCGGTTGACATCGACACCCGTGAAGATTTTGAGCGCGCGAAGGCTGTTCTTGAGTCGTAAATCGAAGCTCACGATTGAACGCCTTTGGTCGGTGTTTGCCGAAATCGAGGCGCGCGAGAATTTGGTCTCGTGGCAGGTCGGTTCAATCTTTATTTGGCCACTGATTCGCGCATCGTTAATGCGCGAAGTCGCCGAGAAGTTGAACGTCTTCGAGGTTCGCCCACCGCAGGCAGCTGTCGCCGATGTTCCGGCTGCAGACATCGTCTTTGCGCCTGCGAACTATGCGGTGGTTCCGTTTGTTCGCCGCAACTCGGCCGGGCTTGACCCTTTCTCGACCTACATCATCGACTCTCTGGTGGCTCACGGTGAGAGGCCTTTGATTTTGGGCATGGGCCCGGATGACGTCGGCTCGGGTCGCCCACAGGTTGAGCAACTCGAGCGCGAATTCATCGCCCGTTACGGGTTGCTTGCCAAGGTTTTGGTTGCGCCAACTCTTAGGTCCGCACACACTGCGAAGTACGCCCGCGTGATCGCCCACATCGAGAACTCCTTGGCTGACAACGCCGAGCGTGCCGAGGTCTCGCCCGCCAGTATCACCGGACCTTATCGTCATTTTCCACGCTGGTTGCTAGTGCAATTCGCGGCACAGCGACTGGGTTGGAAGAAGTTTTTCAAGACCGCCGGGGTTCGCAAGGTTTTTATCGTCAACGCCTGGAAGCGCGCGATGATCGCGGGTGCTCAGGCCGCCGGTGCAACCGTGGTCGAACCGATGCACGGTGCAATCTCGAGCATCCACCCATACTTGACCTGGTCCGGGCAGGATTGGGTCGCCTACCAACCGGATGAGCTTCTCGAATGGGGGCCATACTGGGGTGAAATCGCCGACTTACCGGCGGGCACCAAGCGCAAGGTCATCGGGGCTCCGTCTGCCATTGTTGAGGCGATTTCCCGCGAGCGTGAACTTGCCGCAGCAGATCAGGCTCATCAGACCAACACCGTTTTCGTCGCCTCGCAGGCACACGCGACCAAGAAGATCGCGAAGTTCTTGCTGGCTGCTGCGGCCGCTCACCCGACCTTCTTCTTCACGCTCAAGCAGCACCCTCAGGAGGCTCCGGTCGACTTTGAAGCGGTGGCTGAGAAAGCTTTCCGCAAGGGCAAGCTGTCTTCACCAAGAGTGCCGTCGAACCTCTTGCTGGCTGACCCCAAGGTCAACACTCTCGAGGCCATGGCCCGCTCTGAGTTCGTGCTTGGCGTCTACACCACCGCGCTCTTCGAGGCCTTCGCGCTCGGCTGCAAGGTTGGCGTGCTGGCGTTTTCGGGCTGGCAGCACATCCGTGCCCTGGTTGAACGCGCCGACGCGACTCTGATCGAGGACCTAGCGGAGCTCGATAAGTTCTTGAAGTTGAACAGTGGCAAGGATGTCTCGGCCGACCGAGTGCGCGCCGATTTTTACTATGCGAAGCCGGCATCCGAGGCAGAGCTCTGGGCTGCGATTAAGATTGCTGAGTGAGCAATTCCCTAGAGCCATCCGCTGAAGACGCGTCGAACGACGACTCTCGCAGTGAAGCCGGAATCGCCTCGATCGGCGAGGCATTCTTTGCCGTAGAAGCCGCCGAAGACCTCTATAACTGGCGCGTTATGGGCGTGCAAATCTGGCCGGTGATGCGCTCTCGAATGCTGAAGGCTTTGATGGCCAACTCGGGGCTTTTCGCCTCTGGAGCCGGCAAGCAGGTCGAGTTTTACGATGACGTCGAGCAATACCGTGGCCGCAAACCATCGCTGCTGCTGTGGCGCGCGGTTCGTTTTGGGTGGCTGGGCCCACTCTCCGCTGCCGCGTTTTACCCGCGCAAAATCGCCGGCGCAGCAGCTCACCTCGGCGAACCTGACTATCGCAAACTTCGTTCGAAGCAGGCCATCGTCGTGCCGTTCGCAACTCGCGACGGACACGAACCTCACATCGAAAAGTTCGCACAGCCGGTAATCGACGCTCTTGGCGACCGCGCGCTCGTGCTCGGTGTTGGCACCTGGGACAAAATCACCAATCGCCCTCGCGTGGAAGACCTGAACGGATTCTTCAACCGCCGCTGGCACTACCCGGCCGCCGCCATTGTTCGCCTAGGCGTCAAAAAGGCCGACCTCGCCAAGTATGCCCGCGTGGTCGCAGCACTAGAAGCCCAGACAGGCTTCAGCCTCGACCCACTCCGCACCTTCCCGCGCTGGATGCTCCGCATCTTCTTCATCCAGAAATATGGCTACCGCAAAATCTTCAAGCGCACCAACGCCAAGTATGTGTTTGCCGTCAACGCCGCCCGCATGCCACTCCAAGCTGCCGCCCAGAGCCTCGGCATGAAGGTCATCGAAATCCAGAGCGGCGTCTTCTCGAAGTATTCACTGCAGTTCTCTTGGCCAGGCTCACCGAAGATCGAATACATCCCGGATGAGATCTGGACCTGGGGTGACTATTGGACCTCGGGCATCGAACGTGCCGGCGGGCAGTCGGTGCGAGTCATCGGTTCAACCGAAGAGTTCGAGTCGATTCGCGAGCGCCACATCCCGAAGGTCGCCGGCCAGGTTGTCGTTCTGTCACAGCCGTTGATTGGCCTAGACATTCTTCAAGCCGCAATCGAATTCGCAGCAGCTCGCCCAGATCTAAAGGTCATTTTCAAGTTGCACCCGCGCAACGAGATTGATGAATTCGCTAATTACCTCAATCGCGAATCGGGGGGCGGAGGTCAGTCCAACGCGGCGGCCAGCGGCACGCCTGCGCCGGCAAACCTATCCCTGATGCAGTTCGAAAAATCTTCGCTCGAAGTGATCGCCGAGTCTGAGATTTCGGTCGGAGTATTCTCTACCGCCCTGATTGAATCTGCCGGCCTCGGCGCCAAGGTCGCCATCATCAAGCTGCCAGGATGGGAGCACCTCGCTCCACTAATCGACGGAGGTTACGCCTCGGCGTTCGACAGTGCTGCCGATTTGGTGGCGGGAATTGACGGATTACATAATCCCGTCGATGAGTACTTCTTCTATGGCCGGCGTGCCAACATCCAAGCAATCGTCGACGAGCTCCTGAGCAAATAAAAAATCCCCCAGCACCTCTCGGTCGGGGGATTTTCTATTGAATCTTCGGGTCGACCGAACTTACTTTGCGCGACCAGCTTCGGTTGCGGTCGGAACCTCAACCAAACGGCCGGTGGTTACGTCATAGATGTAGCCGTAAACCGGAATGCCCTTCGGCACCAGTGGGTGCGCCTTGATGCGAGCGACATCCTCGGTGACGCTCTGAGCCTGGTCCGAGATGGTCAACCAGTCGATGTACTTCGCCTCAGCCGAGCCAGGCCCGGTGCCGACGTCGTAGAAACCTTCTGCACCAAGTGCTGCGGTCTCCAGGCTGTTAGCCAACAGGCCGCGGATAACCTCGTCAGTGAAGAATTCCATTCCACAGTTTGAGTGGTGGATGACGAACCATTCCTTGGTGCCGAGCAGCTTGTATGAAATGACCAGCGAACGGATCGCATCGTCAGACGCGCGGCCACCCGCGTTGCGGATGACGTGAGCGTCACCTTCGCTGAGGCCGGCATACTTGGCTGGGTCTAGGCGGGCATCCATGCAGGTGAGGATTGCGAAACCGCGGGCTGGTGGAAGAGCGAGTTCTGACTTGGCGCCAAAGCTTGCTGCGTACTGTTCATTTGCTTGAAGAACTTCGTTGAGAATAGTCATGAAAACGAGAGTAGTTTCCAGATTTCAGTCGCGCTCTTTTGTGACCTTGCGTGACAGATTATGAACGAAGATTACGCGTGTTTGCGCAGCGCTAGGTAGCTGCCTAGGGCAACCAACGGCAGGCCGACCAACAGCCCGATCGTGATCGGTTCACCAAGCAGCACGATGCCCAGCATTAGCGCCCAGGCGGTGTTCGGGTAGGTCACCAAAGTCGCACGTGCCGACCCGACTTCCTTGACCAGTTCGAAGAACATCACGAAAGCCAGCGCTGAGCTGATGATTCCAAGGCCGACCAGTGACCAAACCGACTCGACACTCGGGCCGGCAGCAAACTCGCCCGGCAAAGAGCCGATTGCAGGAACCGCATAGAACGCAGCCACGACCAAAAGCGAAAGGCTCATCATGCCGGCTGCTGGCACGTTTCTCATCTTGGTGTTCACAATCGCCGGGGCCACCGCATAACCAAGGGCCGCAAGAACCAACATCAAGAGGTAAATCGGCTCGTGGGCTCCGGTGATCGAGTCGATTCCGACCAGCAAAACCACACCTGCGAAACCAATCGCCAAACCAGCCAAAGTTTTCGGGTGACGTACCGATTTATCTCCCTGGAAGAAGTAGGCGATCAACATTCCGAAGATCGGCACGGTTGCAATCATCAGACCGGCCAGCCCGGATGGCACGTGCCGCTCGGCCTCGGTCAGCAGGAACCACGGGCCGATCATCTCGATTGCCGCGAAGGTTAGAACCCAAGGCCATGCCTTGAGAGCGGCCTTGAACTCACCACGCTTGATGGCAAAAGGAACCAAAATCGCAGCGCCGATAACGACGCGAGAGAAGATCACGCTCGGAGTCGAAAAGTCCTTACCGGCGATGGCGAGAAAGAAGTAGGGGATGCCCCAGGCAAAACCGATGGCAAGAAATAGAAATAGACCGCGACGTGACATTTTGCCAGCCTACCTGTTATGATAAGTAAACCCCCACTAGACAAAAGGTATAGAGCATGTCAAAAACTGCAGTCACCGCCGCGCCAATCCTGCCACTTCTTGCAGAGCGCTGGTCACCTCGTTCATTCGACGAGAGCTACC
>JBDLUE010000057.1:0-7763 GCA_039805505.1 Actinomycetota bacterium | reverse complement strand
TGCCTGGTACGAAGTAAGCAACTGGGCCAAAGTCTCTGAAATTTCGGACAATCGCTCTGCTCACAACATCTCATACTGGCAATCTCAAGATTGGTGGGGTTACGGCCCGGGCGCCCACAGCCATGTCGGGGGTGTTCGATGGTGGAACGTGAAGCACCCGAGCGCTTACTCCGGGAAGCTGACTGAAGGCGTTTCTCCTGCTGCAGGTCGTGAAACCTTGAGTGACAGAACACGATTAGAGGAGCGCATTTTGCTCGAGATTCGAGTCGAGAGCGGGCTGTCAGTAGAACAAATCAAGTCTGTCAACCCAGATGCCGCAAAGCTGATTGCCGGGTTCATCGCCGACGAACTGGTTGACCCTTTGTCGGCTCTTCGAGGCACCCTGCGACTGACGCTCAAAGGTCGGTTATTAGCTGACTCGCTTGTGCGTCAAATTCTTGCTTAGAGCAGCTGCCTAACCTCTGATCAAACGCAGCGTCAACGGATAACGGTAGAACTCGCCAAGGCTTGCCTTATAGGCTGCGTAGATTCGCATGATTGTCCAAATGACTGGCGGAACCCAGAAGAACAACCAACCCACGATTGAAATTGCCAGGATCACGTAGAGCAAAACCATGGTGATGCCTAAGTTCAGCGACTCGGTTACGTGGTGCCTGATGAAAGGCCCGCGTTCTTTGAGCAAAAGGTATCCCAGCAGCGGCGCAAAGAACTCGAAGATGACGCCGAATGCGTGGACTGCAATAGCCCAGAGGCGTTCTTGGTCTGGCGTGAACGGTGCCGGAGCACCTGAATAGTTATTCTGGTCGGACATGCTTCTCCTTAGTCGTTTCATAGCCTATCGAAGGTCGAGTTGCGGGTAATATTGGCACTCAGGTAGTTCGAGTGCCAACGGCGCTTTGACACGATCATCTAGGAGGCGCTCATGATTCCCGAACGGAGTCTCGAGGTGCTTCGCGCAATCGTGCAGGACTACATTCAGACTAAAGAGCCGGTTGGCTCCAAGTCTCTTGTTGAGCGTCACCAGTTCGGTGTTTCTTCGGCAACCATCCGAAATGAGATGGCGATGCTTGAAGAGGAAGAGTTGATTCATGCTCCGCACACTTCTTCGGGCCGAGTGCCTACCGACAAGGGTTACCGCCTCTTCGTAGACCGCCTTGGTGAAGTAAAACCGCTCTCAGCCAGTGAGAAAGCGGCAATCTCGAATTTCATGGTTGGCAGTGTTGACCTCGATGAGACCCTCGGCCGAACAGTTCGATTGCTTTCACAATTGACTAATCAGGTTGCCATGGTTCAATACCCAAGTCTGGGCCGCGCCAAGGTCCGCAACATCGAACTGATTCAATCTGCTGACACGCGAGTTCTTCTGATTCTCATCACGGATAGTGGGCGTATTCAACAACACGTGATTGAACTAAATGACTCAGTAGATGTTGAACTGATTGGTGAAATTAGAAGCAAGCTAAATGTGGCGCTGTCGGGCATCGCTCTAGCCGAAGTCGCCGGCCTACTAACTGTCTTTGCTGAGGGGTTCCCAATCGGCAATCGCGTCCAAGTTGGGCTAATAGTCGAAAGTTTGCTTGATCAGGTTGACGCCAATCGCCAAGAGAAAATCATCCTTGCTGGCACTGCTAATCTCGCTCGACGCGAAGAGGATTTCCCAGGCAGCATCTCACCTGTCTTGGAGGCGATCGAAGAGCAGGTGGTCCTACTCAAACTCATCACAGAGATGCAGTCAGAGCGTCACGGTGTCAGCTTGAGCATCGGTCGCGAAAACCCCTTTGAGAGCCTGGCTAACGCTTCGGTAGTGGTTTCGGGTTATGAAAACCAGGGCAACGAAATCGCCAAGTTAGGCGTCATTGGCCCAACTCGTATGGATTACTCATCAAACATTTCAGCGGTCCGAGCGGTAGCACGCTATCTGACCAAAGCACTAGGGAACTGAGGCAATAATGGCTGACCACTATGAGGTTCTCGGCGTTGCTCGAGATGCCAGCGCAGATCAAATCAAAAAGGCTTACCGCAAGCTTGCTCGCGAGTTGCACCCAGACGTCAACCCGGGGGCAGACTCAGAAGAACGATTCAAGGCGGTAACCCACGCGTATGAAGTTCTCAGCGACGACAATTCACGACGACAATACGACATGGGTGGGCAGGACCCATTCGGAGGCTCGGGCTTTGGTGGGTTCGGCGATATTTTCGACACGTTCTTTGGCGGCGGTGGCCAGCGCGGTCCGCGCTCACGCGCAGAACGCGGCCAGGATGCGCTCTTGCGCGTTGAGATGACACTTGAAGAAGTGGTCTTCGGAGCAGAAAAGAGCATCGAGGTAGACACCGCGATTTTGTGTGGCACCTGCGAGGGTACCTGCTGCCGTCCTGGAACCAACTTGAGCGTCTGCGATGTCTGTCGTGGTTCTGGTCAGATTCAGCGACAGGTTCGCTCGCTCCTTGGCAACGTTATGACATCCCAGCCGTGTTCCGCTTGCCGCGGATTCGGCCAGGTCATCCAAGACCCATGCCTCGACTGCCGTGGTCAAGGTCGAGTTCGTGCTCGCCGCAACATTGATCTAGCGGTTCCGGCTGGTGTTGAAGATGGGTTGCGCTTGCAACTTAGCGGTCAGGGCGAGGTCGGTTTTGCCGGTGGCCCCAACGGTGATCTATACGTCGACATTGCTGTTGCGCCACATGAGGTTTTCGGTCGTGCCGGAGATGATCTAACCGCGACAGTTGAAGTGCCCTTGCACGATGCCGTTTTGGGTGGTTTTGCAAAGATTCAAACCTTCGACGGTGAGATCGAAATTGAAGTTGCCTCTGGTCAGCAGACTGGCGACGTGTTAACCATTAAGGGCAAGGGAGTTAGCCGTCTTCGCTCTTCGGGCCGCGGTGACCTGAAGATTGCATTCCAGGTTGTTACTCCTAGCAAGCTTGACTCGAAGCAGAAAGAGCTTTTCCGAAACCTAGCTAAGCTCCGCAAGAACGACACCATCAAGTTGGTCAAACACCAGCAGGGCTTCTTTGCCGGAAAGCGTCGCTAATGGTTGAGCCGCTATTTAGAACAACTTTTGCCAGCCCACCCGCGGTCGGCCTAGCCGTGACCCTTGGAGGGTCTGAAGGCAAGCACGCGGTCAATGTCAGGCGCATGCGCGTTGGTGAGGGAATTCAGCTTTCCGATGGCAAGGGCCTTCGAGTTCGCGGTGAGGTGTCTGCGCTTGGCAACAGTTCGCTCACAGTTCAGGTCTCCGAGGTTTCCCAGGAGGTTGCTCCTGCAGTTGGGCTGACAATCATCCAAGCCTTGGCGAAGGGTGACCGCGATGAGCTGGCCATCCAGGCGGCAACTGAGTTGGGTTGTTGGGGCGTTGTCCCTTGGCAGGCGGAGCGTTCAATCTCCAAGTGGGAGGGCGCCAAGATCGCAAAGAGCGTTGATCGCTGGCAGACCATCGTGAGCGAGGCGGCCAAGCAGTCGCTTCGGGTTTATGAACCGGTCGTTGCTCAACCTTTAGGGTCAAAGCAACTAGTTGCTGCGGTCAAGACCTTCGACTTGGTGTTAGTCCTCGATCCAACTGCCGCATCCGGTTTGGGTTCATTGGATTTCAGGCCGAATCAGAAGTCGATCGCGATTGTGGTTGGCCCTGAAGGCGGCATTAGTGATCACGAACTCGAGGCACTAGAAGATGCCGGTGCTGTCCGTGTGCACCTCGGTGAGCCAATTCTTCGCACCTCAACCGCAGGTGTTGCGGCTATTTCGGTCATTCAATCAAAGCTAGGTCTCTGGGGCTAGCCTGGACATGGAGGAACCAATGGACAACTGCATTTTTTGCAAGATCGCGCGCAAAGAGGTCCCCGCCAAGGTGGTCGGCGAGAGTGAACTCGCTATCGCGTTTTGGGATGTCTCTCCGCGTCAGCCCCTACACATTCTCGTGGTGCCAAAGTTGCACTACTCAAATGTTGCCGAGTTGACGCTCAATGATGAAGCATCGCTCTTGGCTGTCATGAAGCTTGGTAGCGAACTCGCGCACGAACACGCTGAAGAGAGCTTCCGGCTCTCATTCAACACCGGCGCAGCAGCGGGGCAGACCGTGTTTCATGCACACGGTCATCTAACTTCTCGCACCCCGAGAGGTGAACTTGTCTAAGTCTTCTGCCGAGGGTGCATCTGTGACTCGAATCGAAGTTGAGGGCGTTCTTATGGTGGCGCTTTTCGGATCTGAGGATCGCCTTCTGAAGACACTCGAAGCAACCTACCCAGAGGTTGACGTTCATGCGCGTGGAAACTCAATCGTGTTGCAGGGAAAGGCCGCGCAGGTGGCAGCTGCAAAGCAGCTCGTTGAAGAGATGATCGAACTCATTCGAGCGGGGCAGGATCTTCTACCTCAGGATCTAACCCGTTCTGCTCGGATGATTCATGATGGCGCAGCGAGGCCGGCCGATGTCCTAAGTCAGAGCATCATTAGCTCGCGCGGAAAGACGATTCGACCGAAGACTCTTGGCCAGAAGACCTATGTCGACGCGATTGACAACAACACAATAGTTTTCGGTATCGGTCCGGCGGGTACAGGAAAGACCTACTTGGCGATGGCCAAGGCGGTGCAAGCGTTGCAGCGAAAAGAAATCAGTCGAATCATTTTGACTCGCCCAGCTGTCGAAGCTGGTGAAAAACTTGGCTTCCTTCCGGGCACTCTCAACGACAAGATCGACCCATACCTGCGCCCATTATTTGATGCTTTGCACGACATGCTTGACCCTGAATCCATTCCAAAGCTAATGGCTTCGGGCACAATCGAGGTCGCTCCACTGGCTTACATGCGCGGAAGAACGCTCAATGACGCATTCATCATTCTTGACGAGGCGCAGAACACGACCCCCGAACAGATGAAGATGTTTTTGACCCGACTAGGGTTCAACTCGAAGATGATTGTCACAGGTGACGTCACTCAGATCGATCTACCAAATGGAACCTCGGGCCTCAAGTTGGCAACCGAGGTGCTTAGCGAGGTTGAAGACATGCACTTCTCGATTCTGACCTCGGATGACGTGGTGCGCCACACGCTAGTAGCCAAGATCGTCGACGCCTATTCAAAGCACGATGACGCAAAGATTGCCAGAAAGGCTGCAAACAACGAGGCTGCCCAAAATCGTATTGCTAAGAAGGCGAGTGAAAAATGAGCATCGAGATAAACAACGAATCTACCGAGTCTGTTGACGAGGTTAGGGTTTTGGCTCTTGCAACCTTCGCACTCGACTACATGCATCTGCACCCAGACACCGACCTCGCGATCGTCTTCGTGGACGAACCAGCCATGGAGGTCTTGCACATCCAGTGGATGGATGAGCCGGGTCCAACGGATGTGCTCAGTTTCCCGATGGACGAACTTCGCCCCGGCTCCGAAGGTCAACTGACCCCTGCTGGGCTACTAGGTGACATCGTGGTTTGCCCGCAGGTCGCCGCAACCCAGGCCGAGACCGCTGGGCATGAAACCATCAACGAAATCCTGTTGCTAACCACCCACGGTGTCCTTCATCTACTCGGCTTTGACCATGCAGAGCCTGAGGAAGAGAAGGAAATGTTCGGGCTCCAGCGCGAGATTCTCGAAGCCTTCTACTCAGCTGAGCTAGGAGCATAGTTGTCTCTAGTTGCGCTCTGGATTTCGCTGACTCTAGCGTTGCTGACCTTCGTCGCTGCGATCGCCAAAGGTGCTCTCGAAGCCGACCCTGACGAGATCGAAAAGGCTGAGTCCCTAAGCTTTGTTCGTCTTACACTTACCGGCATCTTCGGCGTTCTAAGCGGTGAATTGCTTGCACCGCTGAGTCTCGATTGGTGGTGGTCAGTAACAATTTCAATCGGGCTAATGTTGACGCTCCTCCTCGGAACTCAGCTCGCCAGTAGCCGATTGGGGCATCGTCGGTTTTCCACAAGACTGACCAAAATCATCAAACCAGTGGTGAACTCGATTCACCTACTGTTCACGCCACTGTCGCTGCCTCGTGAGGATGAGCCCGAGGAGTTTGAGCAGGAACTTCTTGACTCGGTTGAAGAGTTTGGTGAGACCATTGTTCGCGAAATTATGGTCCCTCGAATCGACATGGCTACGGTTGCCGTAGACGTGACGATGTAGATGACATTCGAGGTGTTCTTTACATCAAGGATGTTGCTAGGCTGCTGCACGAAAACCCTGCCAGTATGGACGGCACGCTTGCCGGAGAGGTCGCCAGAACCGCGATCTTTATCCCGGAATCAAAGCCGGTGGACGACCTACTGCGTGAAATGCAAACCAACTCTAGACACATCGCCATCATCATCGATGAGTATGGCGGCGTTGCCGGCCTGGCGACTATGGAAGACGTCATCGAGGAGATTGTGGGGGACATCTCGGACGAGTATGACCGTGAGGTTCCTGACGTCGAGAACCTCGAAGACGGCACACTCCGCGTTAGCTCGCGTTTGCCCTTGTTTGAGCTGGGCGAACTGTTCGAACTCGATCTCGAGGATGAAGATGTCGACAGCGTGGGTGGTTTGCTAACCAAGGAACTAGGGAAGTTGCCGAAACGTGGCGACAGCGTCATTATCAGCGGTTTGCGCCTGACCGCAGATCGAATCGAAGCGCGACGCAAGCACTTGGTTACAGTGTTAGTGAGCAAGGATTCAAACTTGGCCGACAGCCTGTCTGCCTTCGATTCAATCGAGCAGGAGAAATAAATGGCTGAGCACCGATCTGGATTTGCGTCCTTCGTAGGGCGACCGAATGTCGGAAAGTCGACACTAACCAACGCATTGGTGGGCGAGAAAATTGCCATCACGAGCGCGAAACCGCAGACCACCCGACGTGCCATCCGCGGAATTGTTCACCGAGAATTTGGTCAGCTGATTCTGGTGGATACGCCCGGTCTCCACCGCCCTCGAACGCTTCTTGGGCAGCGCTTGAATGACCTCGTAGAGCAGACTCTCGGTGATGTGGATGTGATCGGATTCTGCATCCCGGCCAACGAAAAAATCGGCCCCGGTGACAACTTCATCAACGAACAGTTGAACGAGTTTCGTCGAGCGAAGTTAGTCGCAGTTATTACCAAGAGTGAACTGGTCTCACCTGAGCAACTCGCCGAACAATTGGTTGCGGTTTCTAGCCTGCGGGACTGGCGCGCGATTGTGCCGGTTTCTGCCGTCGCAGAAGATCAGCTCGAAGTGCTCACCAAGGTCCTGATCGATCTACTGCCTGAATCACCAGCTCTGTATCCACCAGAGGCAGTTACCGATGAGACGCTCGAAAACCGCATATGCGAGCTAATCCGTGAAGCTGCGCTCGAGGGTGTTCGCGATGAATTACCTCACTCAATTGCTGTGACCATCGACGAAATGTCGCGCCGTAAGGGTCAGAATCTGACTGACATCCACGCCAACATTTTTGTCGAGCGTGACAGCCAAAAGGGCATCATCATCGGGCACAAAGGTTCTCGACTAATCGATGTTGGCAAGCGTTCGCGTCTGGAAATCGAAAAGCTTATCGGGCACAAAGTGTTCCTCGGGCTTCGAGTCAAAGTGGCTTCAGAGTGGCAGCGTGACCCTAAACAACTGGGCAAGCTCGGCTTCTAGTGCTAATCTGACAGGGTGTTCTTCGGTCTACTTCTTAGTGGCCGCGACGAGGCCTAAACCGGCCTTCCTCGTCGCGGAGCCTTCTGCTGGCTGACTCGACACTCATCAAGGAAGAACTTCTCATGGAAAACACCCAGCGCCCATCGGGCATGCCGGTTCATAAATACGTTCCGTTTCACGA
>JBDLUE010000056.1:0-6266 GCA_039805505.1 Actinomycetota bacterium | reverse complement strand
AATCACCTCAGGCTTGCCGTTGGCAGCCTCTAGAAGTGTGTAGGCACCCTTAGCAGTGTTCTCGGCACCGGCATAAACTGCGCCAGTTTCGTCTGCTTCTCCGCGTGCGTAAACAGGAAGGTTCTGACGGCTTAGCGCAAGACCTGCAGGGCCCTGGCGACGCTCTAGAACGGTCTTCCAGGCAAATGCGGTCTCGTTACCGTCTGCTGGGCGAACCATGTCTAGGTTTGGAATCGCGCGAAGTGTTGCAAGCTGCTCGATTGGCTGGTGGGTAGGGCCATCTTCACCAAGAGCCACCGAGTCGTGAGTCCAAACGAAGATCGACGGGATGCCCATCAAGGCAGCCAAGCGAACTGCTGGGCGCATATAGTCACTGAAGATCAAGAAGGTTCCACCGAATGCGCGGGTGTTTCCGTGCAGAACAATGCCGTTCAAGATCGAGCCCATTGCGTGCTCGCGGATGCCGAAGTGCAGAACGCGGCCGTATGAGTCGCCTGTCCACTCGTGAGTTGACCATTCCGAAGGAACGAATGACTTCGCCCCGGTGATGGTGGTCATGTTTGAGTCGGCAAGGTCGGCTGAACCGCCCCATAGCTCTGGCATGACCGCTGCGATAGCGTTGATTACCTTGCCTGATGCAACACGGGTCGAAACCGATGAACCGCTTTCGAATACTGGCAGCGCTGATTCAAGTTCTGCTGGGGTTTCGCCAGCAACAACGCGCTCGAGGAGCGCCTTCTTGTCAGCGTTCTCCGAAGCCCAGGCGTCAAAAGAAGCCTCCCAGGCTGCGCGCTCACGGTCGAAGCGAGCGGTGTCGCGGGTGTGTGCGATGACCTCTGGTGCAACTTCGAAAGTCTTCTCAGGGTCAAAGCCAAGCACGGTCTTCAAACCGGCGAGTTCTTCAGCGCCAAGCGCTGAACCATGGATTTTGCCTGAGTTCTGCTTCTTCGGTGAAGGCCATCCGATGATGGTGCGCAGGGTGATTAGAGATGGCTTGTCGGTGACCGACTTGGCCTTCTCGATTGCGTTGTAAAGCTCTTCGATGTCCTCGACGTAGTTGCCAGTCTTCTTCCAGTCAACCGTCTGAGTGTGCCAACCGTATGACGCGTAGCGAGCAGAGAGGTCTTCGGTGAAGGCAATGTTGGTGTCGTCTTCGATTGAGATCTGGTTCGAGTCGTAAATGACAACTAGGTTGCCTAGCTTCTGGTGACCGGCAAGTGACGCGGCCTCTGCGGTTACACCTTCCTGCATGTCGCCATCTCCGGCGATTACATACACGAAGTGGTCAAATGGGCTGGTGCCGGCCGGAGCGGCTGGGTCATAAAGACCGCGCTCGAAACGAGCGGCGTAGGCGAAACCGGTTGCCGATGCTAGACCCTGGCCGAGCGGGCCGGTGGTGATTTCAACACCCTTGGTGTGGCCGTATTCCGGGTGACCAGGAGTTGCTGAACCCCAGGTACGAAGAGCCTTGATGTCATCAAGCTCAAGACCGTAGCCGTGTAAATAAAGTTGGTTGTAGATGGTCAGGGATGAGTGCCCGACCGAAAGGATGAAGCGGTCACGGCCGAGCCATTTTTCGTTCTTCGGGTCGTGGCGCATGACCTTGTTGAAAAGCAGGTAGGCGACTGGCGCGAGGCTGATTGCTGTTCCAGGGTGGCCGTTGCCAACCTTCTCAACTGCATCTGCCGCTAGAACTCGGGCAGTGTCAACCGCGCGTGAATCAAGATCGGTCCATTGGAATGCTGACAAGACAGCTCCTTCGAATTATGTAAGTCGTGAGACTTGGTCAATTAGATTTCGGCGCCGTCGCCATCGTTGGGTTGGAAACCTCGCAAAATCGCGCCTTGTTCCCAATGCAAAAAGTCTATACCCGATGAGGGTTTTCGGGCTTTTGAATGGCCGAAGGAATACGCGGTTGCGACATTGATTTAGACTTAGACGAAATGAACAAAATCAAGGCCTATATCGCTCTCACCAAACCACGCGTGATTGAGCTGCTTTTGATTACCACGGTTCCGACCATGATTCTGGCTCAGCAGGGCATTCCTAGTCTCTGGCTAGTCCTCGCCACACTCGTCGGTGGCGCGCTCAGCGCTGGTTCGGCAAACGCGTTCAACTGTTACATCGATGCTGACATCGACAACATCATGGGCCGCACCAAGGGTCGCCCGCTGGTTACCGGAGAGCTTTCAAAGCGCGAAGCTCTGGTCTTCTCTTGGGTAATCGGTGTCGCCTCTATTGTGTGGCTGGGAGTCTTCACAAACTGGCTAGCAGCCGCTCTGTCGCTTGCTGCGATTCTCTTCTATGTCTTCGTTTACACGCTGCTTCTCAAGCGCCGCACTCCTCAAAACATCGTTTGGGGCGGGGCTGCGGGGGCGATGCCGGTTCTCATCGGTTGGGCAGCGGTCACCGGCCGAGTAGACGCAGCAGCCTGGGTTCTCTTTTTGGTGATCTTCCTCTGGACACCACCGCACTACTGGCCACTGTCGATGCGCTACAAGGAAGACTATGCAAACGCCGGTGTTCCAATGCTTCCGGTGGTCCGCAAATCTTCTACCGTGGCCATCCAGATCATTCTTTACTCATGGGCGATGGTCACCTCAGCGCTGCTGCTTATCCCAGTGGCTCAAATGGGCTGGACTTACATCGTGGTCTCGGTTGTCGCCGGCGGTTGGTTCGTTTTCGAGGCTTACCGTCTCTACCGCCAGGGA
The DNA here is from genome assembly GCA_039805505.1 of Actinomycetota bacterium. Taxonomy (GTDB): domain Bacteria; phylum Actinomycetota; class Actinomycetes; order Actinomycetales; family Microbacteriaceae; genus Rhodoluna. The sequence continues at coordinate 3,555 of JBDLUE010000056.1, read as the reverse complement.
ATGAAGGGCGAGGTCAAAAACCCGATGCGCCTGTTCCACATGGCCAACACTTACTTGACGTTGCTATTCGTGGTTATTGCCATCGACCCGCTTTTGCCGTTCTAAAGAACTTTTTCTTCGGGCCGCGCTTACTTAGGCTTTCTTAATCTCGGCCAATCGAGCCAATGACTCATCGCGTTCAACCGAGTGATCGACAATCGGCGCTGGGTAACCGTGAACTAGCCCATCCAAGCGATTCCACGGTTCGTGAATGCCGTCGTCGAGGATGTGAGCCAACTCAGGCACATACTTGCGCACATAGTCGCCGCGGGGGTCAAACTTATAGCCCTGAAGAATCGGGTTGAAGACTCGGTAGTAGGGCGAGGCGTCCGTGCCGCAACCCGCGGTCCACTGCCACCCGTGGGCGTTTGAGGCAGGGTCGAAGTCGGTGAGGTTCTCCTCAAACCAAGCCGCGCCAAGTTGCCATTCGAGGTGAAGATCCTTGACTAAAAACGAAGCAACTATCATGCGAACGCGGTTGTGCACCCAGCCATCGGCAAGCAGCTGACGCATTCCAGCATCGACCATCGGGTAACCCGTTTTGCCCTGCTTCCAGGCCTCGAACTTGGCTTCGGCTTCCGAGCCGGTGTCGTAACGCATCGCGGCAAAGCGAGGTTCGTAGTAGTCGGTTGCCGTGTGCGGGTTATGCCACAGCACATCGGCATAAAACTCACGCCAAGCGATTTCCTTACGGAAAACGTTGTGACCGGGGGAGTCGGCAAGCTCAGCAAGCAGTGTTCTAGGGTGAATTTCACCAAACGCAAGAGCGTGGCTCAGGTGCGAAGTGCCGCTCAGGTCGGCACGGTTGCGCATTTCGTCATAGTCGAAGAGCGCACGAGTTTTGAATCGCTCCCAGGTTCGCAAAGCGAAGGCCTCACCGGCCTTGATCTGAAAAGGGCTTTCCTTGGATGTTGTCGGAAGACCCTGGCAGGCATCCGCGATGAACCAGGTGTGCCCCTCGGCGAGCGCCTCTGGCTTAGACCATCCGAGTTCAAACCAACGTTTGAAAAACGGCGTATAGACCTTGTACGGGCTTCCGTCGGGTTTGCCAACCGATCCCGGGTCTACTGCGTAATAGCTGCCGGTCAACTCGAGGAACACACCCACTTCGGCGAGCGCAAGCCCCACTGCGTTTTGCTCGGCTACACCGGCCGGGTCGAATGCTCGGGTTGCGTGAACTTTCTTAGCACCCGCAGCCAGCGCCTGGGCAACCAGTGCCTGAGCGACAGTCACTCCCGCGGCGGCTGAAGCATGTCTGATGGTCAGCATTCGCTCCATCGATGCACCCAACGCATCTAGCGACGCCACGAGTGAGTGTTGGCGAATTCCGCTCAATGAGTGGAAGGCATCCAGGTCAACCGCGTAAACCGCCGCCACCTTGCTGTCACCGTCGGCGACGCTGCCACGGATAGCGGCATTCAGAGCCGGGTTGTCGTTTAGTCGGAGGTCGCGTCTAAACCAGAAGAGCCTTGCCACTGCTATTCGGCCTTGACTGACTGCTTACCGCGGATAACCAACCATTGGAAGGTGAGCAACGAACACAGAGACGCGGCACCGAGCATGTGGATTCCCACCAATAGCGGCGGCACACCCAGACGAGCCTGAACCACTCCGATGATTGCCTGGAAGATCGAGGTGACCAGCAAACCGAAGACTACCTTGGCTTGGAAGCTCCCCAGCCACTTACCGTCGCGACGAACGATCAAGGCCAGCTGCAAAACGATGAGTCCGAGCATCACGTAGCCCGGGTAGCTGTGGAAGTGCTGCCACACCTCTAGGTCCAAACCGTTTCGTGGGCTCTCTGCGTCGCCAGAGTGAGGCCCTGCGCCGGTTACCAGCACACCCACCAAAATCGTGATTATGCCGCTCACGGCGATCGGGTTGACCATTGACCAGATTGCTGGCGTGACCGGAGTGTGCTCAGACTTGATGGCGCGCCATACAAGAACCGAAGCCATCGAAATCATGTATGCGCTCAAGACAAAGTGAGCACCGACGAACCAAGGGTTGAGGTTGAACAGAACGGTGAAGCCACCCAGTACGGCCTGAGCAGGAATGCCAAGGCCCAGGATGAGTGCCGGAGCGAACAATCCCTTGCGCAGACGCTTACCCAGACGAACGATGGTGATGAACGTCAACAGCGCTACCAGCGCGAGCACAAAGGTGAGAAGGCGGTTGGCGAACTCGATGATTCCGTGAATTCCCATCTCAGGGGTGTTCACCAGCGACTCAGCGGTGCACTTTGGCCAGGTAGGGCAGCCAAGACCGGAGCCGGTCAGACGCACCACACCACCGGTCACAACAATCAGAATCTGGCTGACTAGAGACGCCCATACATAGAAGGGGATTCGGGCTGCCGAGAACAGGCTTCTAATCAATCGGGTCTCTACCTTTCGTGGCGTTTGGGTCTTACATTCCAACCGACTGCGAACTAAACTTATGCCTAGATTCATCGATTTTCTCGGCAAAGATGCCGGAATCAAACACTTCTAGTTTGACACAGCAAATCTTCTTCATTTTCGGACCTCAGCCGGGGAATGAACCACGCTGTGGCTCAGTTGAAAACAAAGAATTAACGGGGCGAGAGAACCACTCGTATCCGCCAAAAATAGAGGAGGCCGGCTTGTCCGACATCATCATCGACCGCCCAGAACTAGACAGCCTAGGAGTCTACGAATTTGGTTGGTCAGACTCAGACGCAGCGGGCACCAACGCGCGTCGTGGAATCAACACAGAAGTCGTCGCAGACATCTCAGGCAAGAAGAGCGAACCAGAATGGATGCTCGAGCGCCGCATGCGTGGCTATGAGTACTTCCTCAAGAAGCCAATGCCAACCTGGGGTTCAGACCTTTCGGGCATCGACTTCGACAACATCAAGTACTTCGTTCGCTCAACCGAGAAGCAGGCCACCAGCTGGGAAGACCTGCCTGACGACATCAAGAACACTTACGAACGTCTTGGAATCCCTGAAGCTGAGCGCAGCCGCCTAGTGGCCGGTGTTGCAGCCCAGTATGAGTCTGAGGTTGTTTACCACCAGATTCGTGAAGACCTAGAGGCCCAGGGCGTCATCTTCCTTGACACCGACACCGCTCTGAAAGAGCACCCGGAGATCTTCAAGGAGTACTTCGGCACCGTTATCCCAGCGGGCGACAACAAGTTTGCAGCGCTGAACACCGCCGTTTGGTCTGGTGGCTCTTTCGTTTACGTCCCAAAGGGCGTTCACGTTGAGATTCCACTACAGGCCTACTTCCGCATCAACACCGAAAACATGGGTCAGTTCGAACGAACCCTGATCATCGCGGATGAAGATTCATACGTGCACTACATCGAGGGTTGCACCGCGCCGATTTACAACTCTGACTCGCTGCACTCAGCAGTGGTCGAAATCATCATCAAGAAGGGTGCTCGCGTTCGCTACACGACCATCCAGAACTGGTCAAACAACGTCTACAACTTGGTCACCAAGCGTGCAATCTGCCACGAAGGTGCAACCATGGAGTGGATCGACGGAAACAT
>JBDLUE010000055.1:0-6628 GCA_039805505.1 Actinomycetota bacterium | reverse complement strand
AGGAGCCCGAAACTACAAAGAACCCGAGGTTCACGGCTTCATGTTCGGTTGGGGTTTCGAAGACCTCGACGGCCACATCATCGAGCCGTTCTGGATGGATCAGGCCGAAGTTATGACGGTCGCTTAATATTTGATTCGCAGCTCAACCTGAGGCAGCTTGGCGATGCGAGCCACGGCAACCGAATAACGAACTGTGCTTCGAGCTGCCTGAAGGCTTGCGCAGGTGCGCTTCGCGCGCCACAGAGCCAGAGCGCGATCCTTGTTCTTCGAATAGCGTGCGACACAAGTTACCTCGGTTGCCCCGACGGTTGAAGGCCAGACCTTGAGAAGTGCCGCCCCCGAACGCTGCGAAATTGTCTTCGGGCCAGGCTCAGCGATTTCGATTGCGTTGTGGAAGTGAATCTTTCCGAGCGCATAAACCAGCGTTAGGTCGGCATAGCCGATGACCTGCTTAGGAGCCTGGAACTCGAGTAGCGTCTGGGTTTGAAGTGTGATCGGTGCAGTGCGGTTGCCTACGAACACGGCAACAACCATATCGAGGTTGTTGCCCGTGATCGACATGGTTCCGCCCACCGGAATCGAACGCTGCGCGGTGAAGGTAACTTCGCCAGGAATCTGGCGTGGGTTTACAGTCGCGCTACTCGAGCCGTTTGAGCTAACCGAGTTGACTACAACCTGTGTCGCCGGAGCCTGCGGTGCAGATGCGGTTCCGGCACTAGCGGTGCCAACACCGTTTATCGCGGTCACTCTGAACACGTATGAGGTGCCGAAGGTCAAGCCCGTGATGGTTGCGGTGGTTGCGGTCGAGGTTCCATCCGTGAAGGTGACCCAGGTGACTCCGCCATCGAGTGAGTACTCGACCACATAGTCGGCGATTGCCGAACCGTTTGCAGCCGGGGCAGTCCAGGTTAGAACTACCTCGCCAGGGTTTGAGCCAGCGGTTGCTGTGGTCTGGGTTATCGCAGCAGGCGCGGTGGCAGGCTGAGCGATGGCCGCAGTCGACACCGTCGAAGCGGTTCCGCTGCCAAGGCTGTTGGTAGCCGAAATCTTGAAGGTATAGCTCGCGCCGCTGGTCAGACCGGTGACGGTTGCGGTGGTTGAGGCCGAGACGCCATCCGAGTATGTCTGCCAAGTCGAGCCGCCGTTGGTCGAATACTCGATGGTGTAGTCGGTGATTGCAGCGCCACCAGTGCTCGATGGCGCCGACCAGTTGAGCACGATCTGGCCCGGGGTTGCGGTTGCCGTTGGAGCCGAAGCGATGGAACCAGGTAGTGCAACTGCGACCACAGATGTCGAACTGGTCGAAGCAAGGCCGGTTCCGATTGCGCTAATCGCTGAGACTCGGAACGAATAGCTAGCGCCGTTGGTCAAACCGATCAATGTCACGTTCGTCGCGGTTGAGATGGCATCCGCATAGGTCTGCCAGGTTTGGCCACCATCGGCTGAGTACTGAATTAGGTAGTCGGTGATTGCCGAGCCGTTGTTGTTCGGGGCAGTCCAAGTCAGCGCCAACTCGTTTGATAGCCCGGTTGTGGTCACGGTTAGACCGGTGGTCTGAGATGGCACGGGGTTTGGAACCACTGCGGCCGAAAGTGACGAAAATGTTGCGGTTCCAGCGCAGTTAGCGGCAGCCACACGGAATCGGTAGCTGGTTCCGTTGGTGAGACCTGTCACAGTTTGGCTGGTCGCGTTAGATGGCGAGTGAGTGAAAGTCGAATAGGTGGCGCCGTTGTCGCCGGTTACTTCAACGTCATAATCGGTGATGGCACAGCCGTTTGCCGCCGGAGCCGTCCAAGAAACGGTCACCGCCTGGTCGCCAGCCTGGGCAGTTGGAGCGCCGCTGATTGTCGCGGGCAATGTGGCCGGGATGATTGCCGAGCTCACGGTTGAGTACGAGCTCGTGCCCACGCCATTAACCGCGGCAACTTTAAACGTGTATGAAGTGCCGTTGGTGAGACCGGTAACGGTCGCGCTGGTTGCCGTCGAGGCGGTGTGCGCGAAGGTTGACCACGAGGTGCCGCCATTGCTCGAGTACTGAATCGTGTAGTCGGTGATCGCCGAACCGTTGCTGGTGGCCGGTGCCGTCCATGAAATCGCAGCCTGAGCGTTTCCGAAGTTTCCGACCACGTTGGTAGGTGCACCGGCAACGGCAGCAGGCGTGACTGCGGATGATGCCACGCTGCTAGAAGATGTGCCCGCGCTGTTTACTGCACGAATTCTGAACTTGTATGAGGTTCCGTTTGTGAGACCAGTCACTGTGGCTGAGGCGGTAGCCGAAAGTCCATCCGAGAAAGTTGACCAGTTCATCCCGTTGTCACTCGAATAGTCGATTTCATAATCGGTGATTGCACTACCGCCGCTGGCCGGCGCGGTCCAGGTCAGCGCTACCTGACCATCTCCAAGAGTTGCCGTTGGTGCGGCGGGAGTCGATGGCGCCACCGGTGCGTTGGTGAATGACAGGCGCACCAGGTTAGTCGTTGAGGTTCGGGCATACATGCTGATGCCAGTTGAATCCTCGCTCGGTTGCCAGTAGAGCGTTTCGATGCTGCCAATGCCGCTAGATGAGAACTTACTGCCTGCCGTTGCAACAGCTGTCGTTGCATCGACCTCCCAGAAGCCTCCGGTGCCACCGTCTTTCAAAGCCACTTTGAGGGTTGTGCTTGGGGTAGCCGGAGCGACAATCTCGGCACGCATAAGTGGGCCGGTTGCCCCCGTCGCACCAGTAACCGCAACGTTCGATGATGCGACTCCAGACTGGCCAAAAGTCACGACGTTCATGACGGAGGTAGCTCCATCGCTTGCGTGGGCGAGAGCATAAATCGTGCCGTTGTTTCGAGTCGGCACCATCAGTGTTCCAGTTCGAATCCCGTTGGTGGCACCAACCCAGGCATCCGAAGTTGTCGACACTGCGTTGCCAGCGCTAATTCGGGTGACAGATCTTCCGGTCCAGCTCGTGACCGAAATTGAGCTTGGAGACGCCTGCTCGCTCATGTTGCTGCTTCGGTAGTAGAAGAATGTCATTTTTGGCTGCGATGTGGTCGCGCCAGCCCAAGATGAATAACCGCCCAAGGTTACCGACTGATGAGTCGCGTTGGCCAAGGGGGAAAGGGTCGTGGTTGACAGGAAGGAATAGGTCCCCGGGGTTCCGAGCGTTGTTCCGCCCGAAACGCTGACTAGATAGTCGTAGTAACTGTATCCAGTACCAACGGTGGTGTTCGACGAGTAGCAGCTGAACAGTAGGACCGGGGTCGAATAGCCCGATTCCTGGATGAGCGCAATTTTTCCGCCGAGTTGGTCGAAGCCAGCAGCCGGCTTGTTTTGGCAATAAATGTTGTAGTAATCGTTGCCGATCGGCAAAGTCAGTGTCGAACTATAACCACCCGCATATGTTCCCAGGTGAAGATAGTTCAAGCCTGATCCGGCGGTCGAGTTTTGTTCGAGGATCATCCACTTGGCGCCATTGTCATAGGTAGCCATGTTCACACTCGCTCTCGAACCCGGGTTGAGTTGTGTCGCGAATGAGGTCTGCCCTGTTGCCGATGCGAAGCCTGTGTCGAGTGCGCCATCCTTGTAGCTTCTGATGATTATTCGCGAACTGTTGGCTGGGTCGGCACCGTAGTAATAGATTCCGTTGTGTGAGTTTTGGATTGCCTGACGGCTGGCATTGAAACTCGAAAGAACGCCCAACTCGGCATCTGTGATGTCGGTTCTGGAGGTTGAACCGGTGAGAGTGATGTTGTTGGGATACGTAGCGGCGGCAGCCGGCAAAGCCGTGAACGTGAGACTCGCAAAAGTGGCGGCAATGGTCGCAACAGCAACCCCCAGTTTCAAACGCATAGTCGCAAGGATATTGCAGGCGTCAAAGTCAACCTGTTGATATCCGCGGATATCTATAGGTTTCAGAAATAGAAATGACCCCGGCGATTATCGCCGAGGTCACTTCTGCTGTTTTAGTTACTTCTTGCGTTTGACCTTCACGGCCTTAGGTGCGACCCAGGCTGGGCGAACCTTGGTTGGGTCGAAGTAGGTGAAAGCGTTTTCCCAGACAAGGGCGCTGCCTCCAAATGCAACCTCAAGGTTGCCCTGGCCAGGTTGCCCAGCTGGCAGGGTGACTTCGATTCGACCTTCTGAATCAGTCTTGATTTCACAAGCCTTACCAGCGATCGAGACCTTGGTAACCTTGGCTAGGTTTCGGCCAGTAAGAACAACCTTCCCACCGGTGGTCGCATTGATTGCTCGGCCTTCAATTGGGTTGAAGAGAGGGCCGGTGTAACCGGTGGCAACCGGGATCAGGTTCCACTGAGCGAAGAGGGTTGTGTTCTGAGTTGGGGTGTAATTCGCTCCGAGTGCAATCGCAGTGCCGCTTCCGTTTGCCGCAGTGTTCCAGCCTGCCAAGGTATAGCCGGCTCGGCTTAGGCCTGCGCCGGAAGATACCGTTAGAGCACCAGTGCCACTAGTCGCCGTCTCAGAACCAGCACCCTGGTTAGCGTCGTAAGAGACGGTCTTGTTCATGACGACCAAATAGGCCGCCCCCCAAGCAAAGTCACGGCCGTTGCAACGGATGTCTTGGTCTCGTACCTCAACCGTCAAAGTATCACTCGATAGATAACCGTTACTCAGAATTCCAAGAGTGATGGTGTCGCCAGCAAGAGTCTTGGTGTTTGAGATGTTGCTGTTGCCATTAACGGTCACGTAGTATGCGTTCAAAGTCGCTGTCGTCGCAGCAGTGTATGCGCCTGCAAGGCACTTCAACAAGACAGCGTCGCCTGCGTTGTTCAGGGTTGCCTGAATGTCGGTGGTTGGGACAACTGCTTGGGCAGGCGCGGCGAAGCCGACCAGTGAGGTCGCGACTAGAGCTAAACCGGCGCCAATTGATGTGATCTTCTTCATAATTTCCTCAGTTCGAATCGCCCGCATTTGTTCACAAAAGTGGGGTCACAAAGAAGACTAAGCAAGTGCCATTTCGCACCTACGGCAGCGAATTATCGAGTCGCTCGCTGCTGGCGTGTTAGCCGAACATTGGGCGCAAGAAGTGTTCGGTTAACCGCCCCTGGCGCAGCGAACCTCGAATAAGAGACAGCGATTAGGCTTTTATCCATGCGCATCGCCACTCATAACGTCAACTCAATCCGCACCCGCGTCGGCCGCGTGGTCGAATGGCTCGAACGCTCGAAAACCGATGTGCTCGCGATGCAAGAAATCAAGTGCAAGCCTGAGCAGTTTCCGGTGGCCGCTTTCGAAGCCGCCGGCTACCAGGTGATCATGCACGGCCTAGATCAGTGGAACGGCGTTGCATTCGCGACCAAGATTCCAGCTGAGGACATCGAAATTGGCTTCAGCGGAATGCCAAGTTTCGGCAAAGAGGGCAAGCCTCAGGTTGAAGAAGCTCGTGCACTTGGCGCAACCTTTGATGGCGTTCGCCTCTGGTCACTTTATGTTCCAAATGGCCGCACGCTTGACGACCCGCACTACGCATACAAGCTCGAATGGCTTGACCGGTTAGCAGCCACCACCGCTGAGTTCCAAGAGCACTCGGGTGATGTTCCGCTTGCGCTGATGGGCGACTTCAACATCGCACCGTTAGACACGGATGTTTGGGACATCAACGACTTCGTCGGCGCAACCCACGTCTCCGAACCCGAGCGTCAAGCATTTGAAGCCTTCGAGCAAATTGGCCTGGCCGATGTGGTCCGCCCACGCATCCCTGAGGGTTACACCTACTGGGATTACCAGCAACTGCGCTTCCCGCGCAACGAGGGAATGCGAATCGACTTCATCCTGGGAAACGACCCATTTGCCGAGCGCGTGACTCGTGCGGTTATCGACCGGGATGAACGCAAGGGCGAAGCGCCGAGCGACCACGTTCCCGTGGTCGTCGACATCGACTAACTAGTTCTTAGGCTTCGGCTTCTTTTGCGGTTTGGTTGCCGTCGGGATTCTGTTCTGCAACTTGGCCTTCTCAACCACTACGTCAAAGTACGTGAGGGCATTGATCCAGATCAAAGTTCCAGAGCCAAACTTGATGGTCAGCTCAGGTGTGCCCGGGGCTGAAGGTGGCGCGATGAATTCAATCTGGTTGAAGGTTGCCGAAGTGATTTCGGCAAGTTTGCCGTCAAGCAGAACCTGCGTGACCGACTCGAGGCGCTTGCCGGTGACCACCACTTTTCCACCAACCGTGGCATCGAATCGACGAGCCTCAATTGGGTTGAAGAGCGGGCCCTCATAAACATGTATGACTACCGGCGCGACTTGCTGGACTGAAGGAGCAGGCGTGACTACAGCAGGAGTGATCGCGAACAACTCGCCGCCCACGGTTCCGTTTACGGCAGAGAAGATGAGTTTGCCGTCAAACTGGGTGAACAAGCGAGGGTCACCTGAGTTTGGGCCACCAAAACACATGAAGTCCATAGGACCACAGACAACGGAGCCAGGGAAGATCTCGGCCAGCAGCCCGCTGCCCACCGAAGTGCCATCCGAAGAGTAAAGCTCGCGGCTTCCAATCGAGTCTTGAGCCGAATAGTAAAGCTTGCCGTTGAACACATTCATGTGCCAAGGTGACGATGAACCAGCGCCCGCAAACTCATCCTTGATCAAAGTGACCGTCGAACCGTTGAACTTCATCAACTCA
>JBDLUE010000054.1:0-6282 GCA_039805505.1 Actinomycetota bacterium | reverse complement strand
ACCGACCTTCGTGCGTTCGCGCGCATCGGCGAAGAAGGTCTTGACCTTTTCATGAGCGACTCGACCAATGCCGACGTGCCTGGTTTTACTCCTCTTGAAAAGGACATCGGCCCGGTCATCGAAAGCGTGATTGCACGTTCAAAGAAGCGCGTCATCGTCGCCTCATTCTCGAGCCACGTTCACCGCGTGCAGCAAGTCGTCGATGCTGCCAAGGCAAACGATCGCAAGGTTGCTTTGGTTGGCCGCTCAATGGTTCGCAACATGCAGATCGCCATTCAGATGGGTTACCTAAACGCCGAGACCGAAGACTTCGTAGATCTTAAGCAGGCTGCCAAGATGATGGACAACGAAGTTGTCTACATGTCCACCGGCTCACAGGGTGAACCGATGGCTGTTTTGGCGCGTATGGCCAACCTCGAACACGACATCGAAATCGGCGAGGGCGACACCGTAATCCTGGCTAGTTCGCTCATCCCAGGCAATGAAAATGCCGTTTATCGCGTTATTGATGGCCTAACCAAGCTGGGTGCCAACGTCGTTCACAAGGGCAATGCCAAGGTTCACGTGTCTGGGCACGCAGCCGCCGGTGAACTGCTTTACTGCTACAACATCCTGCAGCCGAAAAACGTGATGCCGGTGCACGGTGAATACCGTCACCTAATCGCGAACGGCAAGCTCGCTGAGCAGACCGGTGTTCCAAGTGAGCGCGTTCTGATTACCGAGGATGGCTGGGTCATTGACCTCGTCGACGGTGTCGCCGAAGTGGTTGGCGCTGTCGAGTGTGGTTTGCTCTTTGTTGATGGCAAGACCGTTGGCAAGATCACCGAGGAAGACCTCAAGGATCGCCGCGTTCTGGCCGAAGAGGGATTCATCTCAATTTTCTGTGTCGTCGACGAAAACGGTCGAGTTAAGGTCGGCCCGGAGATTCGCGCGCGAGCCTTCGCTGAAGATGACCACGTATTCGATGCTGTCAGACCGATGATTGAGCGTGCTTTGGCCGAGGCGGCCGGTGAGGGAGTGCGCGACACTTACGCACTCCAACAGGTCATCCGTCGCACAATCGGAACCTGGGTCAACAAAGCTCACCGTCGTCGTCCGATGATCATTCCGGTGGTCATTCAGGGATAACTTCTTGCCCCTGAATGCCTCGTGCCTTCGCGGTTCTGTCCATGGTCGCTGTTAGTTTTGTCACATGGCTACACCACGCAAACCAGCACCCAAGCGCAAGCCCGCAACAAGCGGCTCGCGCCAACCTGCACGTCAAAATTCGGCACGTCAAAATTCGGCACCTTCAGGTGCCAACGGTTTTGTGCGCATTTTGGTTGCGATTTACCTGGGTTTAGCTCACGTTGTGGGTGCTGGTGCACGCGCACTCAGCCCAGACAAGATCGCCAAGGAAGATCGCCGTGATGGCTTGCCATTCTTCTTGTTCATCCTTGGCTTAGCTGGAGCTTTTTTCACCTGGTTCCTGGCTAAGGACGCAACGGCCATGGGTCTTAACGTCGTCACATTTGGTTTGTTGTTTGGCCGCGTTTCCTATGCGCTGCCGGTGGTGTTGGTGATTTTCGCCATCTATCTGATGCGCAACCCTTCTTCGACTCGCAATAACGGGCGAATCGGCATTGGCCTCTTCTTGCTTTTGGTTTCGATCAGTGGCTTCTTCCATGTGTTCGCCGCTAAGCCGCCACAGCCGTCTGACGGAGAGTGGGCGCTTGCCTATGCCGGCGGAGTTTTCGGTTGGTTGGTTTCGGTCGCCTTCTTGAACACACTGGGAAGCGCACCGTTTAATGTTTGGGCGACGGCGTTGGTCTTGCTTGCATTCGTGTTCGGTTCGCTGCTGATTCTCACGAAGACCACACCGAATCGCATCGGAGAGCGGTTCCGTCAGCTCGCTGCCTACCTGTTCGGTGCTAGTGCTGAGAAGCCAAAGGCCGAGCCAGTCCGGGATGCCGTTCTCGACGCCTTTGATGGCACCAAAGTGCCATGGTGGCGCAAGGGCAAGACTGACGATGAGCCAGCGTTTGACACCCCGATTGCAACCACGCAGGCGATGTTTGGTGGCGAACCAGACGATGACGTTCTTGACACCTTGTTTGGCGATCCGGTTGAACCGAATGTGCCATCGGTTGACACGGCAGATGCTGCCACCGAACCAATCAACATTCCTGCCGCCCATGTTTTCGTAGCTCCGACTTCGGCTCCGGCATCAACCGCAGTAGCGGCGACTGACACCCAGGCCATCCCAGTGCCAACCCGACGCCCATACGTCTTGCCGCCGGCAAACTTCCTAGCGCCAGGCACGCCACCCAAGGCCAAGTCGGCTGCTAACGAGCAGATTGTTGTTGCCATAACAAACGTGTTCAAAGAGTTCGGCGTGGACGCAGCCGTAGTCGGTTTCTCGCGTGGCCCAACAGTTACCCGCTACGAAGTTGAACTTGCGCCGGGTGTGAAGGTCGAGGCCGTCACTCGTTTGGCCAGCAACATTTCCTACGCAGTCGCTAGCAACGAGGTTCGCATCCTTGCTCCGATTCCAGGCAAGTCACTCATCGGCATCGAGATTCCAAACATTGACCGCGAGACTGTTTCGCTCGGTGACGTCCTGCGCTCCGAGGTTGCCACAAAGAGTCTGCACCCGATGACTATTGGCGTGGGCAAGGATGTCGAAGGTGGCTTTGTCGTTGCAAACCTCGCCAAGATGCCGCACCTTTTGGTTGCCGGTGCCACCGGAGCAGGTAAGTCAAGCTTTGTGAACTCGATGATTACCTCCATCTTGATGCGCGCAAAACCTGCTGAAGTTCGCATGGTTTTGATTGACCCAAAGCGAGTTGAGCTCGCGGCATACCAGGGTGTTCCGCACCTGATTACCCCAATCATCACGAATGCAAAAAAGGCCGCCGAGGCTCTTCAGTGGGTCGTCAAAGAGATGGACATGCGTTACGACGACTTGGCCAGCTTTGGTTTCAAACATATCGATGACTTCAACCGCGCAATCGTTGCCGGTGAAGTGAAGGTTCCAGAGGGCAGCAAGCGCGTTCTGCAGCCTTACCCATACCTGCTGGTAGTCGTGGACGAGCTCGCCGACCTGATGATCGTTGCGCCCCGGGATGTTGAAGATTCCATCGTTCGAATCACTCAGCTAGCTCGTGCTTCTGGAATCCACCTGATTCTTGCCACTCAGAGACCATCGGTTGACGTTGTAACCGGTTTGATCAAGGCCAACGTTCCTTCGCGTCTAGCATTCTCGGTGACCTCAGTGACAGACTCGCGAGTCATCCTCGACCAGCCCGGAGCCGAAAAACTAATCGGCCAGGGTGACGCTCTTTTCTCTCCGATGGGGACCAATAAGCCAATCCGCGTTCAGGGTGCGTGGCTTGCCGAAAGCGAGCTGCACAAGATTGTCGAGCACGTTAAGGCGCAGATGCAACCGGAATACCGAGCCGACGTCGAAGAAGTGGCCGTTCAAAAGGTTGTCGACGCCGATATCGGCGATGACCTCGAGGTGCTGCTTCAAGCAGCTGAACTTGTCATCAATTCACAGTTCGGCTCGACCTCAATGCTTCAGCGCAAACTCCGTGTAGGTTTCGCTAAGGCTGGTCGCTTGATGGACCTAATGGAATCTCGCCAAATTGTTGGCCCAAGCGAAGGCTCAAAGGCCCGCGACGTATTGGTCAAACCTGAGGATCTTGGCACTGTGCTCGCTCAGCTCAGAGGAGAACCGGGCGCTAGTGCGACCCCTCCAGTTCAGACCGCGGCAGCAATCATCGACGATTTCGATGACCAGCCAGCAGACAGCAACCTAGCTGCCGGAAGCTTCGAAGAGTTCGTGCCGCGAGCTCAAGTTGACCGCTCAATCATCACAGGTGACGAAGATGATGGCGACGAAGATGCTTGGCAACTGACAGGACGAAACTGATGAGCAACATGCTGAAGGCAACCGCCACTAGCAACCCTTGGAACCTGCCGAACGCAATCACGCTGGCGCGCATCCTGGCTGTTCCATTCTTCATCTGGAGTTTGGTCAGCGTCTCGAACGACGAATCTGCAATGCGCTGGGTTTCAGTTTTGATTTTCATCATCATCATGGCAAGTGACGGTGTCGATGGAGCCATTGCTCGCAAGCGAGGCATCGTTACTGATCTCGGCAAACTGCTGGACCCTATCGCCGACAAAGCACTACTCGGTGGCGCCCTGGTTACCCTGTCAATCCTTGGGGAAATTGCCTGGTGGGTGACCATCGTGATTTTGGTTCGCGAACTCGGTATTACCGTCTATCGCCTTATCGTGGTCAACCAAAAGGTGATTGCGGCCTCATCCGGCGGCAAGATTAAGACCATTTTTCAGGGCGTCATGGTCGGTTTCATCGTGTCTCCGCTAACGGCCTGGTTTCCGTATGACTGGTATTTTCTGTTCGAAGACGGCCTAGTCCTCACCTCGGTAGTTTTGACCGTCTACTCAGGGCTGCAGTATGTCATCGCTGCCGTTCGCGCACGTGGCTAGTCCAACCGAATCGGCCGCTGCTGCGGTGCTCGAGGCGCTGGAGCGAAAAGGCCTTCACCTGGCGGTCGCCGAATCCCTCACCGGCGGGCTGCTGACCTCGGCTTTCGTCGACATCCCGGGAGCTTCTAAGGTCTTACTTGGTTCGATAGTGGCCTACCAAACAGAACTCAAGCATCAGCTGCTTGGAGTTTCGCGCCCGTTGCTCCAAGAACAAGGTGCCGTTGACGCTGAAGTTGTTGCGCAAATGGCTTCCGGCATTCGAACCAAGCTGGCAAACAAGTCTGGCTTGGATGAAGCCGCTGTGGTCGGCATGGCTACCACGGGTGTCGCCGGTCCTGATTCCCAGGATGGCAAACCAGCCGGAACGGTTTTCATTGGAATCAGCGGCCCAACCGGCGATTTTGTTTACCAACTCGAGCTGAATGGTTCTCGCAGCGAAATACGCACGGCGGTAGTTGCCGCCGCGGTAGAAGCCCTCGGGGAACATTTCCAATAGTGGTTTGGTTATCTCTCTAGAGACTCTCAGGCAACTTTCAGTAGCGCGAGTTATGGTTTGTCTCAGGTAACAGGTATGTTATCTACAACAGATGCAAAGAATGGAGGCTCCAATGGTTTTAGTTCGTCAAGAAATTGGTGACGTGCTTAGGGACTTCCGCCTACAGAAGGGTCGCACCCTTCGTCAGGTTGCTGGCAAGGCCAGCGTTGCCCTCGGTTATCTAAGTGAGGTTGAGCGCGGTCAGAAAGAGGCTTCCTCAGAGATCCTCGCGTCAGTCGCCGAGGCCCTAGAGGTTCCGATTTCGGTCATCATGCGTCAGGTCAGCGACCGTCTCGCTGCTCTCGAGGGCGTTGTCATCCCTGACACCATCCCGGCAGAGTTCTATGCCGACTTCAACAAGTCGACCAACAGCGAATCTTTCGCAAGCTTCTAGCAAAAACCCCAAGGTCTGCTTTTGCGTCTCAGCGAATTTCGCGAGCTCATGAATGATGAGTTCGGGCCTGGCTACGCAGAAGTCATTGCCAAGGACCTCGTGCTTACCGAACATGGTGACAAATCGGGGGAGCAACTGATTGCTGCGGGCGAAGATCCCAAGGATGTCTGGTTGGCCATCTGCCGCCAAAGCGGCGTTCCTAAGGCGCGTTGGCACGGCATCAACAAGTCGAAGCCAAAGAAATAGTTTCGAATTTTCGACACGCCGAATAAATTAAGTATCGAAATCTTGTTCGAATATTGCTAATCTACTAACAACGAAGTTTTCGAACAGTTTTCAACAACTTTGACGGTGCAAAACAAAATGTCTGTGCCTGTTCCTAGTGTCAAAGCAACATTCAAAGAAAGACGAGACACAAGATGCCATCACCATCAGACCGCGAAAAAGCACTAGACACCGCTCTAGCTCAGATCGACCGTCAGTTCGGCAAGGGTTCAGTAATGCGCCTGGGTTCAGACGACCGCGCACCAGTTGAGGTTATCCCAACGGGTTCTATCGCTCTAGACGTTGCTCTGGGCATTGGCGGTCTTCCTCGTGGCCGCATCATCGAGGTCTACGGGCCAGAATCTTCAGGAAAG
This sequence comes from Actinomycetota bacterium, assembly GCA_039805505.1. Taxonomy (GTDB): domain Bacteria; phylum Actinomycetota; class Actinomycetes; order Actinomycetales; family Microbacteriaceae; genus Rhodoluna. The sequence continues at coordinate 218 of JBDLUE010000054.1, read as the reverse complement.
ACCACGGTTGCTTTGCACGCAATCGCTAACGCACAGCGCAACGGCGGAATCGCCGCCTTCATCGACGCTGAGCACGCGCTAGACCCTGAGTATGCAAAGGCGCTCGGTGTTGACACCGATGCTCTTCTAGTGAGCCAGCCAGACACCGGTGAGCAGGCGCTTGAAATCGCCGACATGCTTATTCGCTCAGGCTCAATCGACATCATCGTCATTGACTC
>JBDLUE010000053.1:0-6518 GCA_039805505.1 Actinomycetota bacterium | reverse complement strand
CTGATGAGCTTATAACGACCCCCAAACAGCTGGTCTACCTCTGGCTTCACTTGCGCAACACCGCCTCCATTACCTTCTTGGCAATCGGTGCAGCGAGCGTGTTTCCGCGCCCTGCCTGACCGATGCCACCCCCATTTGCAACAACAACGGCAACGGCAACCTGAGGGTTGTCGGCCGGCGCAAAACCAGTGAACCAAAGCGTGTAAGGCTCGCCATCGCCGTTCTGAGCCGTGCCGGTCTTGCCGGCAACCGAGACGCCCTTGATCGATGCGTTAGAGCTAACTCCGCGGGCAACGGCGCCAATCATCATGTCGCGAACACTCGCCGCGGTCTCGGCACTCATGGTCTGCCCAACCTGTGATGGCGACGGGGTGTTTAGTGCTGCGAGGTTTGAAGACAGAACGTTCTCGATGAGGTTTGGCTTCATCAGCAGGCCGTTGTTGGCCACGGCGGCTGACATCATCGCAACCTGCATCACGGTCATTCGGTCGTCGAACTGACCGAAGGCAGATAGGCCGAGCTGCGCATCATCCATGCCCTCTGGGTAAACGCTTGGGGTGATTGAAAGAGGCACGTTCAGTTTCTTGCCGAAACCGAACTTTTCAGCCTGTGCACGGATGACATCCTCGCCGAGGAGGATTCCGAGCTGAGCCATTGGCACGTTGCAAGAGAATCGCAGAGCGTCGGCGATTGAAACCGTTGCCTTGCCACCACACTTGCCCTCGCCCGAGTTCTGCACGTAGGTATTGGTGCCCGGTAGCTTGAACTTCACCGGGTTTGGTAGCGTGCTTTCGGCGGTGTACTTGCCGCTCTCGATTGCTGCCGTAGCCACCAAAATCTTGAACACGGAACCAGGAGCAAAGAGCTCTGTGGTTGCACGGTTTTTCAGAGGCTCGGTCTTCGAGTTGAGCAACTTGTTGTAGCTGTTGGTTGACTCGACTCCGCTGTGAACGGCAAGTAGGTTTGCGTCGAACCCAGGCTTAGAAACCAGAGCCAGGATGTTTCCGGTCTTCGGGTCTAGGGCCACGACGGCTCCGGTCAGGTTGCCGAGGGCATCCCAGGCCGCCTTCTGGGCAGCAGGGTCGATGGTGAGCTCGACCGAGGCGCCGGTAACCGGGTTACCCGAGAAAAGCGCGCTGATTTGCTCGAAGAATTGGGCCGAGTTCTGCCCGGTCAAGTATGAGTTCATCGCCGACTCCAGGCCGGTTGCGCCCTGGTAGTTCGAGAAGAAACCGGTCACGCCCGAATACATCGGGTCGTTGTAGGTGCGCAGGTAGTGGTAGAGGTCATCCGAAGGCTTCGAGAAGGCAATCGGTTGACCATCAACCAGAATCGAACCGCGCTGGGTCTTGTAGCTGTCATAGATCGAACGAACGTTTCGCTGGTCTTGAGACAGAGTTTCGGCAGACAACACCTGAATCGAGGTGGTGGCGACAAACAGGGTCAAGAACATCATGAAAATAACAATGCTGACTCGGCGAAGTTCTTTATGCATTAGTTCACCGCCCCAAAGTTGCGTGCGCCACTGCCCATCGAGTCGGAGATGCGCAGCAGCACTCCGATGATGATCCAGTTAGCAATCAGGGATGAACCTCCGGCGGCAAGCAACGGAGTGGTCAGACCGGTCAGCGGAAGCACGCGAGTGACACCGCCGATAACGATGAAAAGTTGGAGGGCGATGACAAACGAAAGGCCGACCGCGAGCAGCTTCGAGAAGTCGTCGTTGTGGTTGAACGCGATGCGCATCCCGCGAGAGACTAGCAAAAGGTATAGACCCAAGATGGCGAACATGCCAATCAACCCAAGCTCTTCACCGAGCGCAGCGATGATGAAGTCGCTCTCAGCCAGCGGAACCAGGTGAGGCAGGCCGCCACCGAGGCCGGTGCCAAGCAGGTTTCCGTGTGACAAGCCAAAGATGCCCTGAACCAACTGATAGCTTCCGCCGATTGCGTCATAGTTGGCCTGATCAAATGGGTTTAGCCAAGCGTTGAATCGGTTGGCAACATAGTCGGCCACTCGGCTGGCTACCAATGCGCCAGAGATCGACATGGTCAAACCGACCACGACATAAATGGCTCGGCCGGTCGCAACGTAGATCATCACGATGAAAAGCCCGAAGTAGAGCAGCGAGGTTCCGAGGTCACGTTGCAAAACGAGAACCATCAGGCTGGCGACCCAGATGGTGATGATTGGCCCGAGTTCACGCGCTCGCGGCAGTCGAACTCCGAGAATCTTTCGGCCAACAATCGCGAGCGAATCGCGACGGGTTACGAGGTATCCAGCGAAGAAAACGATCAGGGCAATCTTGGCTAGCTCGCCCGGCTGGAAGGTAAGCGGGCCGATGCCGATCCAGAGGCGGGCGCCGTTGATGGTTCGGCCAATGAACGGCAGCATCGGTGAAAGCAGCAGGGCAACGCCGATGAACATCGAGACGTAGACATAGCGACGAAGGAACAGGTGGCTAGGAACAAAGATGACAACCACGGCGGCAACGGCAATCGCGAGGCAGGTCCAGAGAATTTGCTTGCCTGCAAATAGCTCGGTTCCATTCACAGCAACCGTGTGCAGGTCGAGTCGATAAATCTCGGCGATGCCAAGCCCGTTGAGCACCACGCCAATCGGCAGAATCAGAGAGTCTGCTTCGCTGGCCCGGATGCGCAGAACGATGTGAATCGCAATCGATGCAGCGGCGAATGGCAAGAAGTAGAGCCAGAAGTCACCGCGAAGCACCTCGAGAACCGATAGCTGAATCTGCGCTAATTCGAATGCGAAAAGGCCGATCGCGAAGGTCAGCAGCCAAGCCTCGATGTTGCGGTTGCGAGGAATCACCCGGATGATTCTTGGCAGCTGGATCGAGTCGGTTAGGTTCGTGAAACTCACTTGTCGACCACCGCCTCGGTCAAGGCTTTCAGGATGCGGTCGGCATCCGCGAGGTCGGTTGCCGTGATCGAACGTTCGACCAAATAGCGCTGGTATTCAGGCAGATCGGCCATGGCCAATCCGGTGTTTTCATAAACCACAGAGAACTTCAAAGGCCCGAGTGACTCACGAATGCCCTTATAGATGGTGACGTATCCATCTTTCTCGGCGATGTAATAACGGTCTTGGCTCCAGCTGTAGATGCCCAAGATTCCGGCAACAACGGCGGCTGCAACCAGAACTACGGTCGCCCACTGGCGAATGTGACGCCAGCGGATCTTGGTGCGGGTTTCCTTCAAAATCTTCTCGAGGTATTCGTCAGATTCAGGAACATAGTCGGTTGGGTCTTCGGTGCGACGAAGGATGATGTCTGGCAGGTTGAGAGGGTTAAGAATCTTGAGGATTCGGCTGCCCTTGCGGTCTGCAATAACCACATCGTTCGCACCCGAGCCAACAAAGCGCGCGGATGGAGTGAAGTCGGTCTGAGTCTTGGCGTTGACGATGTCGACCACAACGACCGTTACGTTATCGGGGGCACCGAACTCGAGCGCTTCGCCGACCAAGAGTTCGGTAGCTTCATCCGAGTCGATCTTCGAAAGCATCAGACGATCCATGACGCTCTCTGGAACCGGGCCCGACAGGCCATCCGAGCACATCATCCAACGGTCGCCAGGCAACACGTCGTAGGTCTCGATGTCGACCTCTGGGAACTCTTCCATGTCACCGAGCACGCGCATCAGCACGCTTCGACGAGGGTGAACCAAGGCTTCTTCGGCTGTGATGCGACCGGTGTCGACCAGGCGCTGAACGAAGGTGTGGTCTGCTGTGATCTGTTTTACTTCGCCGTCGCGCGCACGATAAATGCGAGAGTCGCCGATGTGCGCGATGGTGGCTTTATCGCCAACGATAACCATGCCAGAGAATGTTGTTCCCATGCCCGAGAGCTCCGGGTGTTCCTTGCAGGCATCACGCAAAACATGGTTTGCCTGCCAGATGGTTTCTTTGAGAATCTCGCCAGCCTGCTCAGCGTTTTCATAAACCGCATCGGCCTGAGCAACGCGTTGGGCTACCAGGGCCGAGGCGATGTCTCCACCTGCGTGACCGCCCATGCCGTCAGCAACGAAGAACAGGTTGAAACCGGCATAGCCAGAGTCTTGGTTGCTCGAGCGCACGCGGCCGATATCGGAGGCCGCATAGCTGATGGTCTTGATTGCCATTTCTTGGCTAGCTTCGAAGCTCGAAAACGGTCTTGCCAACTCGAACTGGAGTGTTCAACTTGACCACCGCGGGGGTGCCGACGCGGCTGCCATCCAAGTAGGTTCCGTTGGTCGAGTTCAGGTCTTGAATCAGCCAATCGTTGTTAATCAGAATCAATTTTGCGTGGTGCGTCGAGGCATACTCGTCGTCGACAATCAGGTCTGAATCTGGGCTGCGACCGAGGGTGATTTCGCGGCGCTCAAGCCGAACCATCTGGCCGGTCTTTTCGCCCTCGATAATCACAAGTTTGGTAGCGGTGCTTCCGGTAGGTTCACTAACCAAGGTAGGAGAGCCAGCGAAAGGCGCGGTGTTTCCTACCGGTGCAGAGACAACCTCTGGAGCGTTTGCGGCAGCCACTCGGCTGACCACCTTTTGGCCGAATAGGTCGGCGCGGATCACCGAGATGATGCTGAACACAAAGATCCACAACACCGCCACGAAACCGAGGCGAACGATGAATAGCGCTAACTCACTCACTGACGGTTCTCGCAATCACTCGGAAGGTGAAGTCGCTGCGACCCGCCTGAATCAAGGTGTTGTCGGCGATGGCAACTTCATCGATCTTCTTGCCGTTCACGGTGGTGCCGTTGGTGCTGCGCAAGTCGCGAACTGCCGCGTTCTTGCCATCCCAGACGATCTCAAAGTGCTTGCGACTTAGGCCGTTGTCGTCGATCTGAATGTCGGCTGCGGCGTCGCGGCCAACCGAGGTGTGTGCCTTGTTTAGCAAGAAGCGCTTGCCGGCAACATCAAGAGTCGGCATCCACTCGACCTTGGTGTTCTGGCTGGTTGAACGAATCGTCACTTGACCCATGTTTAGGGTCTGGTCTTCGATGAGTTTGATGGCTAGTGCGGCGCCGAACTGGAAGCCCTGCTTGACGGCGTGACGGGTGGTCAGCTCAGTCAACTCGGTGATCAGTGATTCGCCAAGAGTGGCCATGCGCTTGAAGTCGGGGGTGGCCAAACTCACGCTAAAAGTGTTTGGTGCCAGGATGCGGTCGCGGCTCAGAATGCTGGCCTTTGAGTCCATTTCGGCACGGATGGCTGCAGCAATTTCGACAGGCTGAATTTCAGATTTGAAGGTCTTGCTGAACGCGCCATTGACGATGCGTTCCAAGCCCTTCTCGAAGTTCTCTAAAAAGCCCAACTTGTCCTTTTCCTCTTGCCTCGCCCTAGTTTATCGGGGCATTCCAACAAGTCGGCGTAGCCCAGCGGCGCAGTTCTGCTTGCTGTGAAAACGCTGGCAAGAGGCTAATAGCATCCTGAATTTGGCACTTTCGCGCTTTTGCGTTTCATAGATTCATTTCTGGATCCGCAATCCAACGAAAGGAAACACCAATGAGCAACAAGACACTAAAGCTGACTGCAATTGCAGCCGGCGCTGTACTCCTCGCTGGCACCGCATTTGCGGCTCCATCATTCGCACACCAGAAGAGCACCGCTTCATCGTGGTCTGCTTCAAAGGATGCAAGCGATGTTAGTGGCAAGCGCGGTGCTAAGGCTCCGGTTGCGCTAGCCACCCTTGCGGCTACCATCACCGGCGTGCCAACCACCATCACCGATCTTGAGGTCGCTGAACACAGCGCACTCTTCATGGGTTATGAGTTCAGCACCACCGCACCGACCACGCAGCCGACCTCCGGCGGCCGACCAGTTCACTTCGATGCAACTGCTTTGGCTAACGGAACCGTAACCGGCACCCTAGAGTTCAAAGCACCAAAGACTGCTGGCACATACAAGCTCGCTGTTTACACATCAAGCACCGATGCAACCGCTGACGTAGTGACCATCGTGGTTGACTCTGCCGGAGTTGCAACTGCAACCTCATCTGCAGCGTTGACTGCAACCTATGACGCAAACGTCACTCGCCCAACCCCACCTGCTGGCGAAAAGCCTGGCAAGGGTGGCAAGGGTAAGGGTGGCCACGGCAAGGGTGGCCCAGGCCACGGACCTAAGGGCGGAGCCGGCTGGTCCCCAACAGCTGCTCCAACCGCACCAACCGTCTAACTTCTCTCTCCTTGGGTTAGACACCGAGTAAAAGAAAACTCCCTCCCGGAAATGATTCACCGGGAGGGAGTTTTCTTTGTTTAGGAACTATGATTCACCGGGAGGGAGTTTTCTTTGTTTAGGAACTAGTTGTTTGCCTTGTAAACCTTGATGCCAACACCCTGGGTGCGGGCCTTTAGCTTGTCGATGATTACCTCGACGTCGGCGACCTTTAGTTCTGGGTTGGCCTTGACAGCTACGCCACAGGCCTGAACAGCGGTCAACTGAGCTGCTGCCTTAGCTGCGGCCGAGTTGCTTGCCGAGTAGGCAACACACTGGATGGTGTCGTTCTTTAGGTT
>JBDLUE010000052.1:0-11366 GCA_039805505.1 Actinomycetota bacterium | reverse complement strand
CAGTTCCAGCCGTTTGGATAGACCGTGAGCATTGGTGAACCGGCGACGAAACTAACGTGCTGCAGGTTGCGCGGCAGGCCGATGTTCACGGCTTGGCCAGTGGCGGCATTGATGCTCATCACCGAAATGCTGTCTGGGCGAATTCCGAAGCGGTCTCGACCGCTGTCTGCCCCGAGCAACATGATGTTGTAGCGACCGTCTACCGGGTTGGTGAACCCGCTCTGGTTGAAAATCGAACCGAGGGCGCTTGCCGAGACGCCAGCTGTGCTGCCGGCCCAAGAAAGACCCGAAGTGCCGATAACCGCGGCTAGGACCAGGCCAGCGAAAGCGATCCAACGTTCGCGCTGGTAAAGGCGACCAAGGCGCATCAGGCGAAGGGTGTCGACCGCGAGAACAGCAAACAAAATGCCGTAGGCGGTGAGGATCAGGGCCAGGAATCCGAAGACAAAGTTGACCGGGATGACACGGAACAACAAGCCATTCACGTCGATCAGGCCGACAATCACGGTCAGCAAAGCAATAGCCCAGAAGCTCAGGGTTGCTGTGATTCCGATGCGGGCAAACCTGCGGTTTCCGGCCACTAACTGCGCCGAGCCAGGCAAGACCAGGGTGAGCAAAATCAGCCACCAAGCGCGCTTATTTAGCTGCTCCGGGGTGACTCGCTCGACCTTACGGAATGGACCTAGATTTGAGATTTGAGCTTCGCATTCTTCTCAGCAACCTGCTCTTTTAGCGACTCGCCGTAGGCCAACATCGCTGCAGAAAGCTTCGAATCAAAAGAACCAAGGATGCGCGCCGCGAGGATTCCCGCGTTCTTTGCACCATTGATTGAAACGGTGGCAACCGGGATGCCGGCCGGCATCTGCACGATCGACAAAAGGGAATCCATGCCATCTAGCTTGGCTAGTGCAACCGGAACACCGATCACCGGAAGTGTGGTCACCGAGGCCAGCATTCCAGGAAGGTGCGCTGCACCACCGGCTCCGGCGATGATGACCTTGAGGCCACGGCCAGCTGCCGCCTTGCCCCACTCGATCATGCGCTCTGGGGTTCGGTGTGCCGAAAGCACCTCGACTTCATACTCGATGCCAAACTCTTTCAGAATCTGTGCGGCATCTGACATGACCGACCAGTCTGAATCTGAGCCCATGACTACACCGACAACTGGGTTTGACATGATGGCTCCTTAAGAATCTGACGACTGTGAAATTTTACCTAGCCGAGTGCCGTTATCCGCGTAGCAAAACGGCCGCAGCACCCTTGGCTTCGGCGAGCGCGAACTCGAAATCATCCGAGACAACCGTGACGTGACCCATCTTGCGGCCGGCTCGAGGGCCCTTGCCATAGGTGTGGACCTTGGCTGCTGGGTGCCCGGCGAGCGCCTCACCATAGGCGCGGACGAAATCGTTCTGGTCGTCGACACCGAGCAGGTTGACCATTACGGCGTGCTTTGCGGTTGGTTCGGTTGACCCCAGCGGCAGGTCTGAAACGGCACGGATGTGCTGCTCGAATTGACTGGTCACCGAGCCCTCGATGCTGAAGTGCCCAGAGTTGTGCGGGCGCATAGCCAACTCGTTGATCAGGAGCCGTCCATCACGGGCCTCAAACATCTCAACTGCAAGCACTCCGGTCACCCCAAGACCCTCGGCTACCTTGCGGGCAATCTCGGCCGTTGCCGCGAGCGTTGCCTTGGTGGCTTTTGGCGCAGGCGAAAGAACTACCGAGCAAACGCCATTTTCTTGGATGGTCTCGACCAGCGGCCAAGCCTTGAATTCTCCGCTTGGGCGGCGTGCGCTCAACTGGGCGAGCTCACGAACGAAGTCGACTCGCTCTTCGGCCAATAGGCTGCCGCCATACTGGTCGAGATTTGCCAACCAGTCGGCAGCGTCATCTGCAGATCGAACTACGCGAACGCCCTTGCCGTCGTATCCACCGATTGGAGTCTTAAGAATCGCCACGCCACCATTGGCATCGATGAAAGTCTGAAGCGCGCGAGCATCCTGGATTTCAGCCCATTCCGGCATTGGCAAACCGAGGTCGCCGAGTCGTTTGCGCATCTTGAGCTTGTTCTGTGCGAAGGCGAGAGCCTTGCTCGGTGGGTTCACCTGAACGCCCTCTGCTTCGAGAGCTTCGAGAACGGGTAGCGGAACATGTTCGTGATCAAAGGTGATGACGTCTACGGTTGCCGCAAACTCGCGAACCACATCAAGGTGGGTGTAATCGCCGACCTGAGTGGTGGCAAGAGCGGCGGAGGAACCGGCGGCTTCGGCCAAGACTTTGATTTCGAGACCCAGGTTGATTGCCGGCGGTGTCATCATTCGAGCCAGCTGGCCCCCACCGATTACGCCCACAGAAGCCATGACACCAGTCCTTTATTCGTCTGCTACTAGTTTAAACCTTCGCAACCAGCGCTTGAATCTCGGCGACTAGTTTCTTGGCCCTTGGCAGTCGCGGCAACTCGATAATTTCACCGTTGGTGAGAGACAACTGAATTCGACGGCCTTCGCCGAGTCGCACATCCGTGACCTGTGAAAAATTCGCTTCGCTGCGCTGCTGACCCATTAGCCCAGAGCGATAGAGGACGCGGGTGGTGAAGACATCTACGTAAGAACTTAGAAAGCGCAGCACCGGGATGAGCCACAGGAAGAATGCGATTGCGCCGGCTACCGAATACATGGCGATGTCCATCCACTGTTCTGGAAGCCTGCCGCTATAGAACGAGACTCCGAAGCAAGCGAAGGCCAGCGCCAGGAATGGCAGGAAGAGTCGGATGGCGCTCGGGCGGATGCGCGCGAGACGTCGTGACTCAATGAAACTTTGGCTCATGAGTTCAATTGTGTCGCAGATGCACGATGTCGCCGGCCGAAACGGCGAACAGCTCGCGAGCTCCGTCGGGCTGAATCAGAATGCGTCCAGTTTCGTCTAGACCGACACCGTTGCCGGTCACCTCTTGATCGCCAGGCATGATGGCTCGCACACGGCGACCGATCGAACCACATCGCTCGGCGACTTCCTCGCGCAGCCCACTCGCGACAGCGTCACCCTCGGCATCAACGAAGCGTGAATAGAGGGTTCGCAGTTCGGTCAAGTAAGCAGCCAGGATTTTGTCATTCGAAAGCTCGGAGGTCTCTCCATGCTTTGCGCGCTCTAGGGCCAAAGACGTGGCGGTTTCGATTGGCAGCTCATCCTGGTTCTGTCGAATGTTTATGCCAGCACCAATCACTACGCCAGATAGATCTGGCAAGAGTTCGCTGAGGATTCCCGAAATCTTGTGCTCGTTGACCAACACGTCATTGGGCCACTTGACCGCGACTTCACTGGCTGGGATGAACTGCCCCACGGCGCGAGCCATCGCAAGGCCGGCCAGTAGCGGTAGCCAACCGAACGAGGTTGGCCGCAGGGCCGAGACGCTGAGGGTCGAGGAGCGCGATCCTGAAGCTGGGCGAAGCAAAACCGAAATCGCTAGCGAACTGCCTTCCGGCGAGACCCACTGACGTCCGGTTGAACGGCCGCGGCCGGAGCTCTGGTGACCGGCCACCAAGACCGAAAGGTCGCCGCGCTCGCCTGCGACGGCAATTAGGTCGGTGTTAGTGGAGCCGGTGGAAGCGACGTAGTCAAGGCGATTGACTAACTGGCTGCTGAGCGGGAAATCCATGGGCTTAAGGCTAGTCGCTGTAGGAACTTAACAGCACTTTTGGTTGTTCATAGTGGCAATCCTTCAACAGTTTTCGAGGCTTCGCTGGATAGAGTGGTTGGCATGGCTGAAGAAATGACCTACACCACGGCAATCCGTCTGAACCCAGACATCGCGACCACCGCGGGCAAGCTCGAGGATATGCGCATCCGCTATCACCAGGCTGTGCACGCAAGCGGCGAGGCTGCGATTGCCAAGCAGCACGCGAAGGGCAAGAAGACCGCCCGCGAGCGCATCGAGATGTTGCTCGACCCAGGTTCATTTGTCGAGCTAGACGAGTTCGTTCGTCACCGCTCGACCGCATTCGGCATGGACAAGAACCGCCCTTACGGCGACGCAGTGGTCACCGGTGTAGGCACCATCCACGGCCGTCAGGTTGCGCTCTTCTCACAAGACTTCACCATCTTCGGAGGCTCACTGGGCGAGGCTGCCGGCAACAAGATCATCAAGATCATGGACCTTGCCATCGCAACCGGCGTGCCTATGATCGGAATCCTTGACTCGGGAGGCGCGCGCATCCAAGAGGGTGTTGTCGCACTGGGCAAGTATGGCGAAATCTTCAAGCGCAACACGATGGCCTCGGGCGTCATCCCGCAGATCTCAATCATCATGGGCCCTGCTGCCGGTGGAGCGGTTTACTCCCCTGCCCTAACCGACTTCGTGATCATGGTCGACAAGACCTCGAACATGTTCGTTACTGGACCAGACGTGATTAAGGCTGTCACCGGCGAAGACGTCGGCATGGAAGAACTCGGTGGCGCTCGCACCCACAACCAGACCTCTGGTGTTGCTCACTACTTGGCCGAAGATGAGGTCGACGCAATCGACTACGCACGCTCTCTTCTCAGCTACCTTCCTGAGAACAACCTCTCGGAGACCGTGGTTTACGCGGCCGAGGGTGAGCTTGAAATCACGGATGAAGACCAGAAGCTGAACACCATCATCCCTGACTCACCAAACCAGCCATACGACATGCGCTCGGTTATCGAGTCAATCGTTGACGGCCACGAGTTCCTCGAAGTTCAGCCGCTTTTCGCGCCGAACATCCTGATTGGCTTCGCTCGCATCGATGGCCGCAGCGTCGGCATCATCGCTAACCAGCCGCAGCAGATGGCCGGAACACTCAACATCGAAGCCGGCGAGAAGGCTGCTCGATTCGTTCGCTTCTGTGACGCCTTCTCGATTCCAATCCTGACTTTGGTCGACGTTCCTGGCTACCTACCTGGCACCGACCAGGAGTGGGCCGGAGTTATCCGCCGCGGAGCTAAGTTGCTTTACGCATACGCCGAGGCAACCGTGCCGCTGGTCACCGTGATCACCCGCAAGGCCTACGGAGGCGCCTACATCGTTATGGGCTCGAAGCAGCTCGGCGCCGACATCAACCTCGCTTGGCCAACCGCCGAGATCGCGGTTATGGGCGGCCAGGGCGCAATCAACATTCTTTACCGCAACGAGATCAAGGCTGCCGAAGACGCGGGCCAGGATGTAGCTGCCGTTCGTGCTCGCCTCGCAGCCGAATACACCTACAACGTTGCCAGCCCATTCTTGGCTGCCGAGCGTGGCGAGCTTGACGGAATCATCGAGCCTGCCGCAACCCGCATACAGGTAATCAAGGCACTTCGTGCACTGCGCACCAAACGTTCAAGCTTGCCGCCAAAGAAGCACGGAAACATTCCACTGTAATGAGCGGAAAGCACGCGGCCGAAGAAGGCAAGGAAGCGAACCTGCAGGATGCCCTGCGGGTAGTTCGTGGCGCCCCGACGGCCGATGAATTGGCCACCGTGATCGCGGTTCTTGCCGCTGCACACGCAGAAGAAGAGGCTGCCGCGACCGGTTTCGAACGCAAACTCAAGTCATCCTGGTCACGCAACGCGGCCGTGATGCGCCCGGCCATCGTGCCAGGCCCAGGCCAATGGCGTGGGGCCTACCGCTCAGGACTCAACTAAAAACCACAAAGAGTAAGGAAACGCAATGACGCGCACACCATCAAAGATCGATCAGATCGCTGACGCCTGGGTTGACAAAATCTCAGAGCTCTCGCCAACCTTCGCGACTTACATCGGCCGCCCGGGTGGCGACGACAAACTAGACGACCACTCTCCTGAGGCTTCAGAGCAGATGCACGGCGAGGTAAAGCGCGTGCTCGGCGAACTAGCCGCAGCGACCCCTGCTGACAAGGTTGACGAAGTAACCCTCGACGCAATGCAGCAAGACCTAGGTCTGATGGTTGAACTGCACGAGGCCAAGGTCGAGCGTCGCAACCTAAACAACATCGCGTCACCGGCTCAAGGCATTCGCGACATCTTTGACCTTTCAAAGACCGAAACCGAGGGCGACTGGGTCAACCTGGTTGCTCGCATGAATGCCGTTTCAGAGTCACTCGATGGCTACATGCGCACCCTCCGCCAAGGAATCGAAGCCAAGGATGCGCCTGCGCGCCGCCAGGTCTTGACCAACATTGACCAGGCCGAGAAGATTGCGGCTGCCGATGGCTTCTTCCAAACTTTCGCGGCTCAGGCAAAACTGGAAAACGGCGACTTGCCTGCCAGTTTGAAGGCCGAAGCCGAGAAGGCCGCCGATGCAGCAACTGCCGGTTACCAAAAGTTCGTTTCAGCCGCAGCTTCTTGGGCGCGAAGATCGACCTAGACGAAACTTACGAGTGGGGCAAGGAAGAACTTGCTCGCGTGACCGCAGAGCAGGAAGCCGTTGCCCGCGAGATTAAGCCCGGTGCCACAGTGCTTGAGGCGATCGACTTCTTGGACAACGACCCGAGCCGCAAGCTCCACGGCACCAAGGCGCTTCAAGAGTGGATGCAGAAGCTTTCTGACACCGCAATCGAGAAATTGAGCGGAACCCACTTCGACATCGCCGAGCCACTTAAGAAGCTCGAGTGCATGATCGCACCGACCCAGTCTGGCGGCATCTACTACACCGGCCCGACCGACGACTTCAGCCGACCTGGCCGCATGTGGTGGTCGGTTCCAGTTGGCGTTGAAGAGTTCGACACCTGGCGCGAAACCACCACCGTCTATCACGAGGGCGTTCCTGGTCACCACCTTCAGGTTGCTCAGGCGGTTTACAACCGTGCCGAACTGAACACCTGGCGCCGTCTTGCCTCGTGGACTTCGGGCCACGGTGAAGGTTGGGCCTTGTACGCCGAGCGTCTGATGGCAGACCTTGGCTTCTTGGATGACCCGGGCGACCGCCTTGGCATGCTCGACGGTCAGCGCATGCGTGCCGCTCGTGTGGTTCTGGACCTCGGCGTCCACCTAGGCAAGCCACGCTTGGATGGCACCGGCAAGTGGGACTTCGACTATGCCCTTGATTTCATGGGTAAGAACGTAAACATGAGCCCTGAGTTCGTGAACTTTGAAGTCCACCGCTACTTCGGCTGGCCAGGGCAGGCTCCAAGCTACAAGATCGGGCAGCGCATCTGGGAGCAGACTCGTGACGAGTATGCGGCACAGAAGGGTGCGGCTTTCGATATCAAGGAGTTCCACCGTGAAGCACTTAACCTCGGTGGCCTAGGTCTGGACACGCTGCGCAAGGCACTACTCGGTTAACCTATTCGTTACCAGTTATCCCCCAAAGAGGGGATACCTATCCCCCTTCGCATACACGAACAGTTCGTCATACTTGAAGAACAAGTTGGTTCGATGTCTATAGGGGATAGTTCAAACCAGCTGGGGAGAGAGCTGAAAGGCTTTCATTGGGGATTGTGAAGGTGGCTCTTAGGAGCCACCTTTCGCATTTAACTCGACTTCGCTTAACTCAGCTTCAGCCAGAGGTCTGGCGCAGTAGCGCCGGCGCGAACGGCAACCACCGTGATCTTCCAGTCTTCGCCCCTAGGTGCGCGGATGGTGAGGCGGCCAGCATTCACAGTTGCGAAGCTTGCGGCGGTTCGGTTGAGAATCTCGTTACGCTCCAAGTCGCCGAGTTCGTCTAGCCCACCCTCGTCGAGAACTAGGACCTCAACGCCTCGCTCGCGAGCCGCCTTGATGGCTGAACGAACCTGATCATTCAGCAGAGTTGCCCCGCGAATCTCATCTCGTAGCGCGGCCTCGAGCAAAAGGGCCTCGCGACGCTGAGCTTCGTTTAGTTTGCCACCCAGGGCGGCAATCAGATTTAATGCCGGAACAGCGCTCTTGAGAGTTTTTTCAGCCAATCGCGACCGCACCTGACTGGCCGCTTCAGCCGCCGCCGCACTTGCCGCAGTTTCGATGGTCTTGGCGTTTAGCTCCCTCGCGGCTTTTACCGCGCGTTCAACACCGAGTGACACGGCGTGGCCGGTGACCAAAAGCGAAAGTACACCCGGCAAACCGGTGCTGGCCAAGCTGGCAACTCCACCCCAGGCGGCAATTTCTGCCACCAAAATCAGCAAGCCGATCCAGGCGAGACGTCGGCGGCCACGAACTGCAGTTGCGCCGAGAACAGTGCCGACCCCCAACACATACCAGGTGGCATAGTCGCCGAGGTGATCGGCGTCGAGCTGCGAGTTAATGACGAGCGGGATGCCAGCGCAGACCAGTAGGTTCGTAAGCGCAAGCCAAGTCGGCATGGCGCGGCTCTCACCGACCGTCACGGTTGGAATGAGAACGCACAAGTAGGCGATGAGTGCCCCTGCAACGACTTCAGGGTGTTCGTTGGAACCTATCCAGATCACGCCCAGTACAGCGTGAAATAGGCCGAAAATCAGACCAAAGAAACTAAGAAGCCAGGTTGGAACTCTAAGCATTCGGGCTCCACTCCAAAATGATTGTTGCCCCGGCGCCAGGTTTACTATCAACGAATGCGCGGCCGCCAACCGCCTCAACGCGCCGAATGATTGAGGTGCGAACGCCAAGTCGACTCTTGGGCACACGGGATAGACGGAAGCCTCGGCCAGCATCCTTGATCACAATTTTGATCCCGCTGCGACTAGTTTTTAGGTGCAGCTCTCTCGAAGGATTAGGGCCCGCATGCTGCTGAGAATTTACGATCGCCTGGAGCATTGCCTCGGTTAGAGCCTGGGCGGCCGGCTCAGGAATCTCCAGAGCGTATTGATCTGTCACGGTCACAACCAGGTCGGCTGCCTGACCCCGGCCAATTTTCTCCAAAGCTGAAAGCAAGCTGCTTCCAGACACGGTCTCGGTCGAGAGGTCACGCTGGGCTTCGTTCAGCTTCGTTATCGCGGTTACGGCAAGGTCAGCAACCGCTTTTTGCTCTTCGGGCGTCTGCGCCTTCGAAGCGAGCAACAAAGTTGTGAGCACCTTGTCGTGCACCAGTGCGTCAAGACGGGCCTTCTCATAGATTTCCGCTTCTACGCGAGCCTGCTGAGCAGCTGCTTCGAGCGCTGCTGCCGAAGCCTCGTCCACCTTGGATGCCTCGTAACGAGTGACCAGAATCAGGCTCGCGAGAAGGGTGGCAAACAAGAAGGTCAGAAGAGTGTCTTGGATGTTGAGCCATAGATCGACAGCGCCGTAGGCCGGGAAGAATCGGGCGACGAACCAGAAGATATTTAGAACTTCGTAGAAAATAATTGCTCGCACCGGCGGTAGGCCAGCAAAAGCGGCCACGGCCGCCAGCCCAACACCCCACCAGGCCCATGGATAAAAGCCCTCCGGTAGCTCGGTCCCTGCCGGAACCGCGAAGAACCAGGTCACGATTACGAGTTCGATTGATCGGGCATACCAGCGCTGCCAGAATCGATTCTTTCCCGAGAAAAATGCGGCATAAATGAGCCCAAGCTGGCCGATTCCCACTGCCAGGAATCCTGGCCAGAACATCCACGGATAGAGCAAATCTTGCTGATACCACGCGTTGAGCAGCATCTGTAAACCGACGGCCAAACCGCCGATTGCAAAGATCTTGGCCAGCAGGACGTTGACTCGGCCCACCGCAAAACGCTCTTGGCCGCTGTCAGAGATGTAAGTAAACGGGTTGATTCTAGAGAGATTCGCCATCGATCAATCCGTCTTCAACTGCTCGCAAATAAAGTTCGGTCTTGGTGCCGGCGGGGCGGCCGATGTTGGAGTACTTGCTGCGAACGCGGTCAATGTGCTCTTTGACCGTGCTGTAGCCGACGCCCAGCTCGAAGGCAACCTGCTTGAGGGCAAAGCCCGACGCGTAAAGCGCCAGCACCTGACGTTCGCGTGGCGACAGATTAGCTTGCTCTTTGAAGTTGAAGTCGGCATCGATTGCGGCTGCGGCTTCAGGGCTATTCACGTATACCCCGTTGGCCACTAGCTGGATGTTGCGCATCAGTTCGGTCATGCTCTGAGACTTCTTGACCACGCCCGCAGCGCCGGCTTTCAAGGCGGCAGACACCAAGGCAGCCTTGTCGGCGATGCTGTAAATCAGCACCTGTGATCCAGCTTCGATGAGTGACTTGACATTCGTCTCAACCTGCGAACCATCGGCAAGCGAGAGATCAAGAATGACAACGTCGCAGCCCAGCGGTTTGCGTGCTTCAAGCAGCTCGGCAACGCTTCCGGCACTTCCGCAAAATTTGTAACCTGCCTCGGCGCAAGCGCCCTGCACGCCGTAACGAACCGCATCATGATCGTCAACAATCGCAACGCAAACTGGTTGCGCTAGATCTAGATGCGGATGAGTGTTCATCGACTACTTGCGAACCAAACTTGCCACCGCTTCGACGTGGTGGGTGTGTGGGAACAGGTCAAAGGCACGAAGGGTCTTTATGTGCTTCGGCTGGATTTCCAGAATCTGCCCAACAACCTTGGCGCCGGCACCGGCACGCGGTGGGTCAAGGATGATGGTCGAGTTGCGCGGGCTAACTGCCTTGCCACCCTTGTCTAGGTTTCCGACGCGTTCGTTGAGGAAGCGCTCGACCGGAGCACAGACAGCCTTGGCCTTGGCTAGGTCGGCGAGGTTCAGGGTTGCGTCATCGGTTGCCTGTCGGAAGGACTCGACCGAGGTGATGCGCAAGTCATTGCCGAACTTGGCAGCGAGTGCACCTGAGAACAGACCTACTCCACCGTAGAGGTCGAGGTTGTCGGCTTCTTTGTCAATGCCTGCGGCAGCAACCATCTCGGTCACCGCGCTCGAAAGAACTTCGGCTGCTTTCTTGTGGACCTGCCAGAAACCGCCACCGCTGATGCGGAAGGTGCGTCCGGCAACGCGTTCGATGAGACGCTCGTCGCCCTTCAGCTTGCTGTCGATCTTCCATTGGACCTGACCGGTGCTCGATGCAGACAGTTCGATCTTCTTGACGTTCTGGAAGTTCTTGTTGTGCATTTCGAGTTCCCGAAGGTCTTCGACAGCAAGTGGCAAATCCTTGACCTTGATGACCTCGTGGCTGCGTTCGCGGTATGGGCCAACAGTTCCGGCTTCATCCACGTGAAGTTGCATGCGGGTGCGGTATCCAAGGCCGTTGGCCTCGTCATCGCCAGGGGCTGCTTCGACGACAGGGCGCAGCTTGATGCCAGCCATGCGGTCGAGAGCTTCCTCTAGAACGTCTGCCTTTAGCTCGCGTTGGCGAGCAAGTTTGATGTGACCGAACTCAGCACCACCGGCTCCACCAGAGCCAGCCTGCTTCCAAACCTGCGGAACGCGGTCTGGTGAAGGCTCGAGGATCTGCACTGGTTCGGCACGGCAGAATGAACCACCGCGGTCTTCATAGACCTGAGCTAGAACCTTCTCGCCTGGCAACACGTGCGATACGAAAACCACG
>JBDLUE010000051.1:0-6599 GCA_039805505.1 Actinomycetota bacterium | reverse complement strand
AGCTCATGGGGAAATACTTTCGGCCGAGGTTAGATTGCAATCGGGAAGAATATGCTGGCGAACAGGTAGGCAATCAAGGATGCTGGGAGGATTGAGTCCAATCGATCCATCATGCCGCCGTGACCCGGCAACAACGAGCTCATGTCCTTAACACCCAGGTCTCGCTTGATGAGAGATTCAGCAAGGTCGCCAAAGACTGCGGCGAGCAACATGACTGCTGCAAAAAGGAGTGCCTGCCACCAGGCTCCGTTGAAGCCCCAGATAATGAAGGCAAATGAAGTTGCCGTGCCAGCAATAATCGAGGCCATTAGACCCTCGATGCTCTTCTTTGGGCTGACGCCAGGCGCCATTTGGTGCTTGCCGAGCTTGCGCCCCACGAGGTAACCCATTGTGTCGATCATCGAAACTGTAGCCACATAAGCAATCACCCAGAGCGCGCCGTCTTCAGGGCGACGCAACAGCAAGATTCCAAAGCTGGTCATGAGCGGCAGATAGATGACTACGAAAGCCGAGGCTGCAAAGTCGCGCAAGGTAGATAGGAAAGCCTGCATCGGAGCCTGTCGGCGCTCCCATAGCAAATGGGCGGTGCGCCAAATGATCAGAGCCGCGACAGTAGCCAATGAAACTAGCCACTGGGCTTCTGCGCCACCGTAGAAGGCAGCCGGCATGATCAGAACCGCACCGACTACGCTCGGGACGCGCGGCACATACCAGCCCTTGATTCGCAAGGCGGTGGAGAGCTCCCAGGCGCCGATACCGGCAGCGGCGGCAGCTAACACCATGAACAACTCTTTGTAGATCAGAACCGAAAGCAGAAAAGCGCCACCGAGTAACAAACCAACAGCAATCGACTTCGAAAGGCTGCGGCCGGCTGGGGCGCTTTTCTGGTTCGACATTTAGACCTCTAGAAGTTCTGCTTCTTTGCGCTTCAAGGCCTCGTCGATTGCGTCAACGTATGTCTTGGTCAGTGCGTCTAGTTCTTTTTCGGCGCGAGAAATTTCATCGTCGCCGGCAAGTCCATCCTTCTTGGCAGCTGCCAAGTCGTCGTTGCCCTTGCGGCGCAGGTTGCGCACAACAACGCGGTGGTCTTCGGCCTTGCCCTTAACCAGCTTCACATAGTCGCGACGGCGCTCTTCGGTGAGGTCAGGCAAGGTCACACGGATGAGGTTTCCGTCGTTCTGAGGGTTAGCATCAAGGTTTGGCATCTCTCGGAGAGCCTGCTCGATGGCCTTCAAAGCACCCTTGTCATAAGGCGTGATTACGATGGTGCGAGCTTCTGGGTTGGCGAGCTGACCTAGCTGGCCCAGTGGGGTCGGGGTGCCGTAGTAGTCAACCATGACCTTCTGGAACAGCTGAGGGTTGGCGCGACCGGTGCGCACGTTAGCAAAGTCTTCCTTGGCCGATTCAACGGCTTTGGCCATCTTCTCTTTAGAAGTTGCAAGAATTTCTGAAAGCATTTTGTTCTCCTGTTTTTCTAAAACACGTTCAACCTAGGCGGTTACAAACGTGCCAATCTTCTTGCCCGTGATGGCGTCGGTTACGTTGCCCTTACCCTGCATGCCAAAGACGCGCATCGGCATCTTGTTATCCATGCACAGGCTGAACGCAGTAGCGTCCACAACTTTGAGGCCCTGAACCAGGGCGTCCTGGTAAGTAATGGAATCGAGCTTTACAGCTGACGGGTCCTTCTTCGGGTCTGCTGAGTAAACGCCATCTACGCCGTTCTTAGCGACGAGTACTTCGTCCGCGTGAATTTCAAGCGCTCGTTGCGCAGCAACGGTGTCGGTTGAGAAGTAAGGCAGACCAGCGCCAGCGCCAAAGATCACAACGCGACCCTTTTCAAGGTGTCGAACAGCTCGAAGCGGGATGTAGGTTTCGGTGACTTGAGCCATGCTGATTGCTGACTGGACTCTAGTGCTTACGCCGGCTTGCTCAAGGAAGTCCTGAAGAGCTAGGGCGTTCATGACGGTTCCCAACATACCCATGTAGTCGGCACGGGAGCGGTCCATGCCGCGCTGTGAAAGCTCAGCGCCGCGGAAGAAGTTTCCGCCGCCAACCACGATCGCAACCTCGGCAGTTTTCGCGCCTTCGGCAATCTCGCGCGCCATTTCTGCAACGATGTCAGGGTTTACACCAAGGGTTCCTCCGCCGAAAGCTTCACCCGAAAGCTTGAGCAGAACGCGGCGCTTCTTCTGTGCCATGGGGAACCCTCCTGGAGTGTGTGATTTTCTACTTCTATTGTAAACGAGCAGCAAAAAAGGCTCGGCCGAAATCGACCGAGCCTTTGATGTTTTTAGCTTTAGTTATGCACCGACGCGGAAGCGAACGAATGCAGAAACAGTCACGCCAGCGTTCTCAAGAACCTTGGCAACTGACTGCTTGGTGTCCTTAGCGAAGTCCTGCTCAAGAAGCACGTTCTCCTTGAAGAAGCCAGTTACGCGGCCTTCAACGATCTTTGAAAGCGCAGCCTCAGGCTTGCCTTCATTGCGTGCGGTTTCTTCAGCAATGCGGCGCTCGGTTGCAACGGTCTCAGCGTCAACGTCTTCACGAGAAAGAACGGTTGGTGAGAAAGCTGCAATGTGAACTGCAACATCGTGAGCGGTTTCGGCGTCTGAACCAGAGAAAGCAACAAGAACGCCAACCTGTGGAGGTAGGTCCTTGCTGGTGCGGTGTAGGTAAGCGTCTACGGCTGCATCCTTTAGAGATGCAACGCGGCGTAGCTCAACCTTCTCGCCCATGATTGCTGCTTCGTCGTTGATTGCCTCTGAAACAGTCTTGCCGCCGAGGTTTGCAGCAAGTGCAGCCTCTAGGGTCTCTGCTCCGGCTGCTGCGATTGCGTCAGCAACCGAGTCAGCTAGCTCAACGAACTTAGGGGTCTTAGCAACGAAGTCAGTCTCGCAAGCAAGCTCTACTAGGTAGCCGGTGCCACCGTTCACGCGAGCAAGGATTAGACCGTTGCTGGTGGTGCGGCCTTCGCGCTTGGTAACGCCCTTTAGGCCCTTTAGACGAAGGAACTCAAGAGCCTTGTCGACGTTGCCGTCAGCCTCGTCGAGAGCACCCTTGCAGTCCATCATTCCGGCGCCGCTGCGGTCGCGCAACGCCTTTACATCTGCGGCGGTGTAGTTTGCCATCTTTACTTTGCTTCCTCTACTGCAACAGCCTCTGCTGGTGCTTCAACGGTCTCGGTTGCTGCGGTGCCCTGCTCTAGAAGCTCGCGCTCCCACTCGGCTAGAGGCTCTGCTGCTGCCTCTGGCTTTGCGTGACGAGCGATTAGGCCCTCAGCAACTGCATCTGCGATTACGCGGGTTAGAAGGTGAACTGAACGGATTGCGTCGTCGTTACCTGGAATACCGATTGTGACCTCATCTGGGTCACAGTTGGTGTCGAGGATACCGATAACTGGGATGCCCAGCTTCTTCGCCTCGGTGATTGCTAGGTGCTCCTTGTTGGTGTCTACAACCCAGATCGCTGATGGAGTCTTGTTGATGTTGCGGATACCGCCAAGAGCCTTCTCTAGCTTGTCCTTCTCGCGGCGAAGGATAAGAAGTTCCTTCTTGGTTAGACCAGTCTTGGTCGCACCTGAGAAGTCCATGACCTCAAGTTCCTTCAGACGTGAAAGACGTCCCTGGATGGTCTGGAAGTTGGTCAAAAGACCACCCAACCAACGCTGGTTGATGTATGGCTGGCCTACGCGAAGAGCCTGCTCGGCGATTGCTTCCTGAGCCTGCTTCTTGGTGCCTACGAATAGGATGCTTCCGCCGTGTGCAACGGTCTCCTTGACGAAGTCGTATGCCTTGTCAATGATGGCAAGCGACTGCTGTAGGTCGATGATGTAGATGCCTGAACGGTCGGTCAGGATGAAGCGACGCATCTTTGGGTTCCAACGACGGGTCTGGTGACCGAAGTGAACGCCGCTGTCGAGCAGCTGGCGGATTGTTACAACTGCCATGGCAGTCTCCTTTTTCGGCGCGCAAAGGCGCCACTCAGTTTTCTGTTCCAGACGGATGTCTGGCACACCTGGTGTCGGATCTGTTTCGCCGAGATTGCTCTCGGACTGAGTGAAACGTGGATCTGATTCGACACGCGAAGTCAACAGGCGCGACAAACGCACAAGTTGCTAGTTATGAGCATACCAGCTACAAGGATGGTTTATCCACCGCTTAGCCAATGTTTATGCGACCCTTGGCTGATTTTGTGAACCTAGATTTGTGTTCAAAATTGCCCTGCTTTCGTTATTCGCTCTCGCCACCCTTGGGCCCTCCAGTTCAGGCTGGCAGATTCCTTTCGAGATGCCACATCGCCTCGTTCGGCAGTACCTGCAACCGGCAAGTGATTACTCGGCGGGGCACCGTGGTGTCGATTATGAAATCGAACCTGGAGAGCCACTGGTTGCGCCGGCTGATGGAGTAATCAGCGTGGCACGCCTAATCGTGAATCGTGGCGTCCTGGCCATAAAGCACGGTACTGGGCTAGTGACCGAGCTTGAACCGGCCTGTTCTGACTTGGATGAAGGAACACCTGTTCGCAAAGGTGACGTGATTGGTTGGGTCTGCGCCGCCGGCGAGACCTACTCTCAGCACTGCTCGGATGACCTTTGCGTGCACTTTTCACTCAGATCCGAGGGAATGTATCTGTCTCCCCTGGCCCTGATTGGCGGGCTAAACCCCTCGCGATTACTCCCCTAGGCTCGCGGGTGAGCGTTTTTATAGCCATCTTTCAGTCGCTCGATAGAGACATGCGTGTAAATCTGAGTCGTGCCGAGGCTGGCATGGCCGAGCAGTTCCTGCACGGCTCTGAGGTCTGCCCCACCATCGAGCAAGTGTGTTGCCGCGCTATGGCGAAGTGAGTGCGGACCAGCCGATCCCGTCGGAGTCGCTTCGAGCACCGCTGCGACAAGAGCGTAGACCTGCCGAACAC
The DNA here is from genome assembly GCA_039805505.1 of Actinomycetota bacterium. Lineage (GTDB taxonomy): Bacteria > Actinomycetota > Actinomycetes > Actinomycetales > Microbacteriaceae > Rhodoluna. The sequence goes on along the minus strand of JBDLUE010000051.1, from coordinate 1,682 downwards.
CGATACGCAGGCCTCTTGAATTGAGGAACAGCGCGGAATCAGTTTTCTCTTGGGCGAGACTGTTTCTACCGTGGCGCAACCAGTCATCCAGGGCATCTCTGGCCGGCTGGCCAAATGGAACCATTCGCTCTTTTGAGCCCTTTCCCATCAGGCGAACTATGTTGCGGCTGTAATCCACGCTGCCCAAATCCAAACTCGTGAGCTCGCTTACGCGCGCGCCGGTTGCATAGAGCAGTTCGACGACCGCTAAGTCTCGCAAACCACTCGGATTGTCGAGGGTCGCCCTGGATTGAAGCGAACTAAAAACTTGGTCGAGGCTCTCCTTCGAGACAACCTTAGGCAGTGACCGACCTGCCTTCGGCGAGCGCAGTCTCAACCCCGGGTCTTCATCGATGTGACCGGCTTTGTGCAACCAAAGCGTGAACGCTCTAGCTGCAGCACTTTTGCGCGCAATGGTCGCCTTCGAAGCGCCCTTTTCACTTTGCCGCCAGAGCCAGTCTCTCAGGGTCTCAAGAGTTAGATATTCGGCCGATTTATCGACGCCAACTAGAGCCCCAAGGTCCTCGATATCAGACAGGTATGCCTTCACGGTGTTCGGTGAGTAACCCTTGCTCGAGCGAAGATAGGTTGCATATTCAACCAGAGCTCTTTCAATGGAAACCGACATGATTCAAAGATAGTTCGACCCGCGTCAATGGCGTCGTCGCCAACCCAACGAGTCTTGTTCGATAACTCCCAATAGCGAGAGACCTGCGATGCCTAGTTCAGCCTCTGACCTGGTCAACCCTCCCTCAGCACAAATTCGGGCAATGTCAGCGGCAGAGAAGCCAATCACGTCGAGCACTCGATGCTCGAGGGCACCTAAACCGGCAGCTTCTATCTTGCTGTCGATGGTGTTAGCGCCAAGCATTTCTAGGATGTCATCCGAACAGGTGATTAGCTGAGCCTTGTTGTCTCTGATCAACTGGTGACAACCATCGGAACCCGGTGAGTCGATTGGCCCTGGTACGGCACCTAAAGGTCGATCGAGTTCAATGGCCCTATTCGCCGTGCTTACGGCACCCGACCGGGCGTTTGCCTCCACAACGATGGTCGCTTGCCCTAGGGCGGCAATCAGCCGGTTTCGTTGCAGAAACCTCCACTTAGTTGGTTCTGCGCCAGGTGGCATCTCACTCACCACCGCCCCTTGCTCGGATATCGCTTTGAACAAGTCGCGGTTTCCCGACGGGTAGAGTCTGTCGAGGCCGCCAGCCATGACGGCGATTGTGGAACCTTCCATAGCTACCGTTGCACGGTGAGCGCTGGAATCAATGCCATAAGCACCCCCAGAGACAACCGAATAACCCCTCATCACCAGCGGGCCGAGCAATTCACCGGTTGCATACTCACCGTAGGAGGTGGCAACCCTGGACCCAACAATTGAGATCATTCGGCTGGTGCACGGCTCAGGGTTACCAATCCCCCAAAGCCCTCTTGGCGCGTGGTTACCAAGGTCGTCTAGAGATTTGGGCCAATACGGCGATTGATCGGCTATGAACCAACCATTGAGCTTGGACATTTCTTGGATCGCCTTCTTGACCCCAGCAGTGGTCAGTCTTGGCGTCCATCGCTCACGTGCGTCGTGCAATGTTTTCTCGAACCGACCAAATTTCTGCAATTCCAACCAATCCGAACCTGCCTCA
>JBDLUE010000050.1:0-6626 GCA_039805505.1 Actinomycetota bacterium | reverse complement strand
CTCAAGGAGACGCTGGTTTGGAACAACGATTAGAGTGTCGACTTCGCCGCGAAGCACATCGATGCCCTGGTCAGCCTGCTGTGAACGGCGCTTGCCTTCAAAGCCGAACGGGCGGGTGACAACACCAACGGTGAGTGCCTCTAGGTTCTTAGCGATGCGAGCGACTACTGGAGCAGCTCCGGTTCCGGTGCCACCACCCTCGCCGGCGGTGACGAAGACCATGTCAGCACCCTTAAGAGCGGCTTCGATCTCATCAGCGTGGTCTTCTGCAGCACGACGACCGATTTCAGGGTCAGCGCCGGCTCCGAGACCACGGGTTAGCTCGCGGCCAATGTCGAGCTTGACGTGGGCCTCACTCATGAGAAGAGCCTGGGCATCGGTGTTGATTGCAACAAACTCGACGCCGCGGAGGCCTGCATCGATCATGCGGTTCAGCGCGTTAACGCCACCGCCACCAACGCCAACGACCTTGATGACTGCCAGATAGTTCTGGTTTAGACCCATGATATTCCTCCGCTTCTGCTCTTAGAGCTAGGCAAGAGAACAACCTTAAGCTTCAACCAAAGGCTGATGGTTTAGTGCATTTATTCCCTTGCGCGAAGAAAGTAAACGCTTTAAGGACCTTAAGTTTGGAGGCTGCTAGGCGTGTCTAAAAGTTTCCGTAGCGAACCACCGGAGCGGTCGGTGATGACACATCAAACGTCACGAAATCGGTCTTTTTCTGGTTCTTAATCAGCGCAGCGAGGACCTTTGATTTCAAGACCGATTGAGAGCCATCGCCCCAAACGATCCTCTGGCCAGCGTTGCCACGGAGTCGCATGGAGACGTCATCCTTGCTCTTGGCATCAACTGTGGCAATTCGACCCAAAAGATCGGCCGGCAAGGCCAGCAAGACGTCTATAGCGGCCGTGAACTCGACGCTCCCCTTAGGGTCGCCGACAATGGCAATTCTCGGGTAGTTATCAGCCTGTCCGACATTGCCAACGCGGATGCCGGCCGGGTCATAGAGATAGTCAACGCCAGCAACGGTAACGATGCAGATTGGCTGGCGTTCGGTAATTGCGATTCGCAGGGTGTGCGGAGGCAAACTGACCACAGAAAAACTATCGACCAGTGAAAACGGAGCCAGGCTCTCAGCGATCGAGTTCGTGTTAACCATAGGCAGAGGCACGCCCAGCTGCTTCTCAAGAGCCTTTAAAACTGTCTTTTCATTGATGCGTTTGGTACCGGTTACTTCAAGCTTTTCGACAGCCAGGAGCGGCGTAAACATAGTTGCGAGAATCAGCAGGAAGAGTAGTCCAAAAGATCCAAGAACCGACAGCGAAACAATTTTGCGTCTGCGGGATGCAGAAACAAAACGCTTAGCTTCAGGAGACAGCTTGGTGAACAGGCCTACTCGGGCAAGCTTCGGCGTCTTGGGCGCCTTCAGAGCAGCCTTGGATGACCTGCCGGTTGCTTTCGCTTTCGGCTTGGCTGCGGCCTTGGCGGCGCGTCGGGGTGCGAGTGGCGTGACCGTGGAAGGCGCCTTCGGCAAGCCCTTCGCGGCAGTTTTCTTTGCTGGCCCCGGACGCTTCAAGTTAGTTCTCTAGAGCCTCGAGCAACGCAGGCACCATGCGGTAGATGTCGCCACAACCCATCGTCATGATGAAGTCTCCGTTGTCGGCCAACTTCGCGGCGACCGCAGGCACGTCATCCCACTCGGGAACATAGTGCACCTGATTTTGATTCTGGAAGGCATCGCTAACCAGAGCGCCAGTGACCCCAGGTTCAGGGTCTTCACGGGCAGCATAGATGTCTAGGACAACGACCTGGTCGCTGGCCGAGAGTGCCTCAGCAAACTCTTTGGCCATGAGTCGAGTGCGGCTGTAAAGGTGCGGCTGGAAAACGGTGATCAACTTTCCGTCGCCAACTACTGCTCGGGCTGCCTTGATTGCGGCCGAAACCTCGGTCGGGTGATGCGCAAAGTCGTCGTAGACCTTGACTCCGCGCTGTTCACCGTGAAGCTGGAAGCGACGTTCGGTGCCTCCGAATTCACTGATGGATTCAAGTGACTTGGTTGGGTCGTAACCCAAACCGACCAAGACAGCGAATGCTCCAGCCGCGTTGATGGCGTTGTGCTCCCCCGGAACATTCAAAGAGGTTCGGTAAGTCACTCCATCGAATATTAATCCGAATGAAACTCGAGCGCCGGAGGCATCCACGTCAATCAACTGAACGGCAGAACCTGCAGCTCGGCCGAAACTAATGATTCGTTTGTCTTGGATGAGTGAGGTAACCCGAAGCGCGCCCGGGTCATCCGAGCTGATTGCAACAAACTCTTTTGCACCCTGTGCGAAGCGACCAAACTCGGCCTCGAAAGCGGCCTCGCTGCCATAGTGATCGAGGTGATCGGCATCCACGTTGGTGATTAGCGCGATCGCGGTGTCGTAGTGCAAGAACGAACCGTCTGACTCGTCTGCCTCAATGACGAAGAGGTCGCCTGAACCGCTGGCCGAGGACGCGTTGAGAGATGCGATAACCCCGCCGTTGACGAAAGATGGATCTTCACCCAAGCCGAGCAAGCCGGTGATAATCATTCCGGTGCTGGTGGTTTTGCCGTGCGCGCCGGCAACTGCGATCACGCGTCGCCTCGAAGTGAGGTAAGCCAAGGCCTGAGAACGGTGAATCACCGGGATGCCACGCTCTTTAGCCAGCAAGTATTCGGGGTTGGTTGGCCAGAGCGCCGAGGTGACCACCACGGTGTCTGGGTTTCCAAGGTGTGCGGCGTCGTGCCCAATGAAGATTTCGGCACCGAGTTCGCGGAGAGTTGCGACTGCATCTGTGTCTCGTAAGTCGCTTCCGGTTACCTTGTGGCCCATGCCCAGAAGAATGCGAGCGATTCCGCTCATTCCAGATCCGCCGATTCCAACGAAGTGAACGGTTCCGAGTTCCTCGGGCACGTGTTGAGTGAAATCTGGCTTGATCATGGGGTTCCTAACTATCCTCTAAAGACTAGGTCTGGCCGCTAGCTTTTCGGCTCTACAACACGCCTTTTACTAGGGCAAGGAGCCTCGCAGTGCCGTCGGCAACGCCAACTTTCTTGGCTGAGTTGGCCATGGCGGCAAGTGCCCGCGAATTGGAAATCAGCGGCACGAGAGTGTTGAAGACATAGGCATCGGTGAAGTCTGCATCGGCGACCATTAGGCCGCCCTCCCCCGAAACCACGTCGGCAACATTGAGCTTCTGCTCGCCGTTTCCGACGGGGTAAGGCACATAGGCGGCCGGCAGCCCAACAGCCGAAAACTCTGAAACCGTGGATGAACCGGCTCGCGAAACAGCGAAACTACTCGCCAGAATCGCAAGGTCCATCCGGTCGCAATAGGCGATGCGAACATAGTCCTTCTCGTGCACCTCAGGCAACTCAGAACGGCCACCCATAATGTGTAGAACCTGGATACCAGCAGCCGAGAGCACCCGACGAGATTGCTCTATGGTCTCGTTGATTCGCTTTGCCCCAAGAGAACCGCCGGTCACCAGCAAGGTAATTGTGTCCGGGTCTAGGCCGAAGTGAAGGCGAGCTGCTTCCTTGTCGCCATTTGCAGACAGAGCTTCAATCTCTCTGCGGAGCGGCATACCCACGAAAGTTGCGTTGGCGATTGGCGTCGATTTGAAGGTGACGCCCACGGCTTTTGCCGACTTTGCACCAAGCTTGTTAGCCCAACCCGGAAGTGCATTTGCTTCGTGCACCACGGCTGGAATTCCGAGGCTCTTCGCTGCCAGATAGGCAGGGGCCGAGGCGTAGCCGCCGAACCCCACCACAGCATCGATTTTGTTGGTCTTTAGATAGCCCTTAACCTGTCCAATCGCCCGCAGAAATCGAAATGGAAATGTCAAGGCATACCAGGATGGCTTGCGCGGGAAAGGTAGACGCTCGACGGTCAGGAGCTTATAACCACGCTCTGGAACCAAGGTCGACTCCAGACCCTCACGCGTTCCCAAAGCCCAAACTAGGTTTTCGCTATCGTCGGCAACTAAGGCGTCTGCCAGCGCTAGCAGCGGGTTAACGTGACCGGCTGTTCCACCGCCGGCAAGAAGGAATCTGGTCATCGCACTCGCCTCAGTTGGCGAGTTTGAGGCATGCGACCCTGTCTGCCAGCGAGCGGATTCGCGTGGTTTTCCCTCTCGACAGCGAGAACAATTCCAATCGCGCCGAGGGTCGCAATCAGGGAAGAACCACCTGCGGAAATCAGTGGGAGCGGCACGCCAAGAACTGGCAACAGTCGCAGAACAACCGCGATGTTAATGAGGGCCTGCATGGTGATCCAGATCATTACACCGGAGACCACATAGCGACTGAAATCATCTGAGGTTCGCTGCCAAATGCGGAAGAATGCGAAAGCTAGAGCGACAAATAGTGCGATTACAACTAGAGCGCCAACTAGGCCAAGCTCTTCGGCAATCACAGCAAAAATAAAGTCGTTCTCAACCTCGGGGATCCAAGACCACTTCATCTTTGACTCACCGAGACCCGCGCCGAAAATTCCTCCGGCAGAAACCGCCCACATGCCGTGTTCGGATTGCCAGTTGTAGCCGTTCGGGTCTGGCGCAGATGGGTTTAACCAAGCCATGATTCGGCCTACACGAGAACCCGAGCCCCAGGTAACCAGAACCGGTGTCGCGAGGGCTGTTATGACAACAATCGCTCGGAGTAACTTCATTGGCAAACCAGCCATTGTCAGCAACCCGACAAACATGAAAAACATGATCACAACGGTTCCAAGGTCGCGGCCAACCATGACCAAACCCATAGCCAGAGCCATCATGCCCAAGGCTCTAACCCAGGTTGCAGAAAGTTCATGCTCGCGCACTTTGGCAGCTAGGAACACAGATACATGCAGAACAACGCCGACCTTGAGGAATTCCGATGGCTGCAGCGAGATTCCGAAGATGCTGATCCAGTTTCGGTTACCGTTGATTTCAGTACCCACAAACAAAACAGCTAACTGCAAGCCCAGTGTGGCTAGGTAGGCTAGCTTGGCTCTTCCCTGCCACCAACTCATGGACATCAGAGACGCAAGTGAGAGCCCAATCAACCCGATAGCCGCAAAGCCAACCTGCTTGCCAAAAATCGCAAACGAGTTATTTGAAGCTCTCAGTGAGTCGATAGACGAAGCCGAAAGCACCATGACTAGGCCGAACGCAACCAGGAAAAGTGTGATGCCTAGAAGTTGATAGAAGTAAATCGACTGGGCGCGGAAAATCCTTCCGGCCAACTCTTGAAGAAGAACGCCAGACTCAGCGAGTGTCTTTCGATTGCGCGAAACGGGCTTTCTAGCCACGGTCTCCCCCAATCTGCTCTGTCACAGCGGCAGCGAAACTGCGGCCTCGATCTGCATAGTCCTTGAACTGGTCCATCGAGGCTGCTGCGGGGGCTAACAGAACTACATCTCCGCTGACTGCAAAACCACTTGCAGCCTTGACAGCGGCCACCATGACTTCTGAACCGGATTCCTCGGTGATCTCTACTACGGGCACTCCAGGTGCATTTTCGGCCAACGCCTCCAATACAGCCACACGGTCAGCCCCGATCACTATTGCTGCGGCCAAACTCGTTTTGTGCCGTTCGATTAGGGACGAGATGTCAACACCCTTAAGCAGACCGCCAACGATCCAGACCACACGATCGAACGAAGCCAATGAAGCATTTGCAGCGTGAGGGTTTGTCGCTTTCGAATCGTCGATCCAACGAATCCCATCAGATTCGGCCACCAGCTCAATTCGGTGGGCGTCCAGCTTGAAGTTTCGAATAGCATGGCGAATTCGGTCAGGTTCAACCCCTGCCGAACGCGCCATCGCGGCTGCTGCGGCAACGTTTGCCATGAGGTGTGGGGTCATCACTCCGATTTCACGGATGTCCTCTAGCGACGCGATTTCTAGAGCGCTATTAGCTCGATCATCGAGATATGCCCGGTCACAAAGAATGTCTTCGACATAGCCGACCTGACTTCGAGTCGGAATGCCAAGAGTGAATCCGATCGCCCGAGCACCCTCAACAACGTCAGCATTCTCGACCATTGACTCGGTTGCCTTATCCATGACGTTGTAAACGCAGGATGCAACTGTGTTTTCGTAAACCTTGGCCTTGGCCGAACGGTACTCGTCAAAACCGCCGTGCCAGTCAAGGTGGTCATCGGCCAGGTTTAGAACCGCGCTTGAGAATGGAAAAATCTGCCCAAGGTAGTGAAGTTGGAAGCTCGACAACTCAACAACAAGGGCGTCAAATCCCTCTGGGTCGCGGATTGCGTCCAAAATAGGCTTGCCGATATTTCCGCAGGCTTCAGCCTTGATGCCACCGTCGTTCAGCATTGCGGTGAGAAGCTGCACCGTGGTGGTTTTTCCATTGGTGCCGGTCACGGTGAACCAGTGGGCTAGACGTTCGGTTTTGTCTCGAAGTCGCCAGGCCAAATCAATGTCAACCCAAACGGCAATCGACTGACTCGCCGCCCAAGCCAGAAGCTCGTGTTGTGGGCGAACGCCAGGAGAAACCACAATGACATCCGGCTGGAAATCGATAACCTCGACCGGCACACCTTTGGCAGCCTCCCCGGTTAGGTGTGGGACCCCAATCACATCCAGGATGTCGAGCA
>JBDLUE010000049.1:0-6740 GCA_039805505.1 Actinomycetota bacterium | reverse complement strand
CATCTTGAACGACGTGACCGGTTCACCGCTGACCCGTGCAGCCGTTCTTGAACTTCAAGACATGGATGGAAACATCGCTACTTCTGACAACACCACCGTGGTTACCGCAGTGGTCACCAGTGGTGTCGGTGGCTCGCTGACTCAGGCAACCGCGACCGCAAACCAGGGTGTTGTCACGTTCACCAACCTAGTTCTGACCGGTACTCCAGGCGTCACCTATAAGTTGACCTTCACCGGCGTGATCGGCGGTTCATCCGTGGCTGCGCCTGAATCTGATGGCCTGACCCCGGTTCACGCGGTTCCGGCCAAGGTGACCACTCGTGGTGGCAACGTGGTTGGTGCGCTCAGCGGCCAAGACCTAGCCAGCCAGCCGAGCCTGTATGTTCGCGACCGCTTCAACAACATCGCGACCTCTGACAACACGACCGTGGTGACCGCGAGCATCTTGAACGACGTGACCGGTTCGGTTTCGGGCAACGTGACCGCAACCGCGGTGAACGGTGTCGTCACCTTCGCCGGCCTAAAGGTCTCGGGAACCCCGGGCACCGACTACACCTTGCGATACACCGCAGACTGGTCGGGAACCACGCTGACCAGCGACACTTCGAACCTCTTCCACGTGTCCAAGGTTGCCGACGTCACCCTGTCATACGCGACCCAGGCTTACGTGCCGAACGCGGTCGTTCCAGCGGTCTTCAACACCGACAGCCCTGGCGGCATCACCTTCACCACGAACGCCTCTGCACTGGTTTGTGAGCTCGACCCAGGCACCGGTGACCTAACCATCAAGGGTGCCGGAAACTGTCTCGTGCGCGTCGATGTAGACAACGACCAGGATGGCTTCTACCTAAGCAACTACGCCGAGGCAACCCTGGTAATCACCAAGGCCACCCAGGCTGCCGTGAACATCACCTCACCGGCAACCGTCGACTACTGGTCAGGCCTCACTCCGGTTGCAACCGGCGGTAACGGAACCGGTGCAATCAGCCTTGCCGTGGTGAACGGAAGTACCTGTCGCTTGATCGGTGCCACGATCCTGCCTGGCGACGCCGGTTCGCTATGTCAGATCACCGCTACCCGCGCGGGCGACGCAAACTACTTGCCTCAGACCTCTGCTGTCCAGACCATCGAGGTCCGCAAGATCAACCAGGCTGCCCTGACCATCGCGAGCGCAAACTCGATGACTGTAGACAGCCTGAACTTGTTCACCGCAGGAGGTTCTGGAACCGGTGCGGTTAGCTACTCACTAGTCTCTGCCGGAACCGCACGCTGTTCAATCGTCGGTGACGTGCTATCGGCCACGGCTTCTGGAACCTGTTCGATCCGAGCCACCAAGGCTGCCTCGATCAACTACAACGTGATCACCAGCGCCAACCAAACCATCACGGTTCGCAAGGATTCTCAGACCGTTGCGTTCACTTCGACCGCACCGATGAACCCTATCGTTCTTGGCACCTATGTCCCTACCGCAGTTGCTACCAGCGGCCTTGCCGTGACCTTCACGGTTGCCAACGGCTCAACCTGTGAGGTTGACAGCCTTGAACCAGGCAAGATCAAGTTCACTGCCGTTGGCCTCTGTGAAATCGTGGCAACTCAGGCTGGCTCAAGCCGTTATGCATCCGCATCGGTTCGCCAGTTCATCCAGGTTGGAACGCTAAACCAGACCATCAACTTCGATGTGATTCCTGACCTAGATTTCGGCACCCCGGCCTTCAAGTTGGCTCCGACCACTAACGCCGGAACCCAGGCCGTCATCACCTTGGCAACCACCTCGAACAGCACCGCGTGTAGCCTCGCCAACGACATCGTGACCCTAAACCAGGCTGGTGTCTGTGAAATCGTTGCCAGCCAGGGTGGCTACGGCTCATACTCGGCTGCCTCGGATGTCGTTCGCACCTTCAACGTTCTAGCCGACGAGGCCGGTGCGCCGCACATCTTCTCGTCATCCGTGGCGACCCACTCAATCACCGCTTCGTTCACCCCACCTAGCTACACCGGTGGTTCGCCAATCACCGGCTTCGTGCTGATTGCAACCGACACGGATGGCAACAGCTATGAGAACGCGGCCTGCCCGACTGCTGGCGCAAGCATCACCTGTACCATCGTGGGAATCCCGAACGACATTGCCTACACCGCGGTTGCTCGCGCAATCACCACCGCCGGTCGCGGTGCCGTTTCGAACGTCACCATGTCGCAAACACCGCTCGACGCCCCGATGGCGGTTACCAACCTGACTGCCGCGACCAGCTCAAACAACCTGGTCGTCACCTGGACCCCGCCGATTGCGGCTGCTGGCGCGGGCGTGACCGGCTACGACGTATACGTTGCACCAATTGGTGAGGCTCTGCCTGAGACGACGCCTTACCGCGTCAGCGGAGCTTTGGCCGACTCGACTACCATCACGAATCTCTTGAACCAGAGTGTCACGCCTTCGGCTTCACCTAGCCCAGAGCCAACCGTCACGACGGCAAGTGCACGCATCAGCTTCCGTCGCGCCTCGGTGAGCTCGCCTACCCCGAGCCCGACAGTCAACAACCCTGCCCCGATCGCTCCGGCTGGATACCAGGTTCGAATCGTGACCATCGTGGGTTCGAGCGCGATCGCTTCTGACACCAACACCACCAACGGTTTCCAGACCAACTTCTCGGTTCCGCTATCGCCATCGCAGTTAACTCTTACCCCAGCCGGCAGCGACCTCATGATTTCTTGGTCGGCCCCAACCGCCGACGGTGGCTCGACTCTGATCGGCTACGACGTTGTCGTCAACGGCACTGTGGTTTGCTCGTCAACCACGAACCTGTTCTGCAACTTCACGCCGATGGCTGCCGGCCAGACCTATAACGTTCAGGTGTTCGCGCTGAACTCGGTTGGTCGAAGCACACCTTCGGCAGCGAGCCACGCTGTGCCTGCACCGCCTGCCGCTCCTGCTGCGCCGGTGACGCCGACTCCGACCGCTACCGCGACACCAACCTCGACTCCGACTCCGACCGCAACTGCCTCGCCAAAGCCGACTGTCAGGCCGACCGTAAAGCCGACTGCAAAGCCAAGCGCCAAGCCGACCTCAAAGCCAGTAGCCAAGCCTTCGGCAACGCCTAAGCCAACCGATGAGCCGAGCACCGCTCCGGTTACTCCAGTAGACCCTGGCGCAACTGGCGAACCTGGCACTCCTGTAGTGCCTGGCGCACCGGTTCCGAACCCTGCAATCGGGGCCACCGGCGACGATGAAGAAAAGTCGGTTCCATTTGACCCAATGGGTTCACCAGAGTCGATCAAGGCTGTCACCGAAACCACTGCGAAGGCTGCCGCTATTGCCGCTGCCATGGCAGCTGCTGCTGCCGCTGGCGCAGCAGCTGCCGCTCGTGCCAGTGGCGGTTCTAGCGGAGGTTCTGGTTCGAGCGACCCGGGCTCAATCGCGACCATCGACGCAACCCACGAGCAGTACGAACTGCGCCGCCGCGGCCGCGGTGACCGACTCAAGGTCTGGCGTCGCCGCTGGATGCGCCTGCTCGACAAGATCTCGATCCGGGCGACCCTGCTGACCGCGCCGATTTCTCCGGTTCTGTCGCGAATCGTGGTCGACGGAGCCTACCTGCGCGCTGCAGCCGGCGTCTTCGCATCCTTGCCAACCATCGCAGCCGTTGCCGTCTCGGTAGCCGCACTTGCCATCAACGGCAACGCTGTCACCACCCCGATCTGGCAGTTGTTCTTGGCGGTCACCCTCATCGGTATCTTCGATGCCTTCGCCGGTATGGTCGGCACCGCCGTGTTCGTTATCGGCTCGTTGGCCATCCACGCTGTTGCCGGCCTACCAATCGGCATGGGCGACATCCGCATGATGCTCGGCGTCATCATCGTCGGCTTCGGCCCGGCCCTGCTAGCCAACTCGTTCCGCGTCTTCCGAAAGGTTCCTGAAAAGGGCAGCTCTTACATCTGGGAGCGCATCGTTGACCTCGGCGTGCTGCCGTTCATCGGTGGCTGGGTCACCGCTACCATGATCGGAACCCTGCCTGCACTTGCCGGTATGACCCTTTCCGTGGCCAACCACGTCAACGACTTTGCGCTTGCCGTGGCGGCCGCAATCGTCATCCGTGTCGTAGCTGAAGAGGCAGTGGCACGCGAGTTCCCAGAGCGTCTAGACACCCTGCACCCAACCGAGGTTCCGTCGACCCCGGGCATTCAGCGTTGGATTTCACTCGGGTTCCGCCTCGCGGTCTTCATCTTCGTAACCGCCGCGCTCATGGGCAACGACTGGCGCGTCTGGTTCGGCAGCGTCCTCTTCGTGCTGCCAACCATGCTCGGCTGGTGGCAAGACAAGTTCCCGAACTCCAAGTGGGTTTGGCGCATCATGCCGCAGGGCATCCCAGGTTTAGCCTTCACGCTTTTGGTCGCCTCAATCACCACCAACATCGTCTCGAGCTGGTTCGATGGCACTCCAGACGCCGCCCTGTGGTCATTCGCGCTGCTGCCGATTCCAATGCTTGCCCTGGGCATCCTTGGCCTAATCGGTCGTGAGGGTGACGAGGATGAAGTCCGCTGGATTCGCCAGCCACGCTTCGTTTGGGTCTATCGCATCGGCGGCATCGTCATGCTTCTGCTCACCATGAAGGTTGCTGGGGTAATCTAGCCCGATGAACCGCAACCTCCTCGTCAAATTTGGCGCGATCGTAATCATCCTGAGCCTGTTCCTCTCGATTTTCGTCGGGACTGTCGCTTCGTTCGCTGTTGACCGCGCGCACGGCCAAATCTCGGTGATTCAAGGCCCAAGCCCAGACATCGACGGCGACGGCATCATCAACAACGAAGACCCAGACATCGACGGCGACGGAATCGACAACGGCCTGGACTCGGACATTGATGGCGACGGCAGCGATAACGGCCAGGATGGAAACCCAACCTCGACCAACGACGTTGACTCGGTGCCACCAAAAGACGCTCGCGTCGAAACCGCGTTCCAATGGGGCGGCGGCATTGCAGTTTTGGCGGTTCTAGGCGGGCTCGTGGCCCTGCCATACATTCGCCGTCGTCGCGGAACCGCAACAAAGCGTTAAATTCAAACCCTCGGGCCGGCAACTGCCTAGGCTGAAGTCATGGCCAAAGTTTTGATTCTGCACGGATGGACGAATCGTCGTCAACCCGGTCACTGGCAGCGCCATTTGGCGAACGAACTGCGCAAGCAGGGGCACATCGTTGCCTACCCACAGTTTCCAAACCCAGACCAGCCAAAACTCGGCGAGTGGCAAGAGCTTTTGGTTGCCGAGCTGGACATCCTTGCCGAAATTGAAGCCGGAGAAACCATCGTTATCGGTCACTCGCTGGGATGCATCAACTGGATTCAGGGTGCATCTACCGGGCTCATCACCAAGCCGGTTGACCGTGTGCTTCTGGTTGCCCCGGCCGACCCTTGGGTGCTCGGTGAAGTGGAGGGTCTGAAGGTGGACCTCTCCGACCCTGCCGTGACCGCTGCAACCCACGCCTCAACCGCTAGCCTCACGGTATTAGCCAGCGAAAAAGACAAGTGGACACCCCGCGGAATTCACGCAACTTTTGGCGAACCTTTGGGTCTAACGCCAGTGATTCTCGAGGGTGCAGGCCACCTCTCGCTCGACGACGGCTTCGGATTTTGGCAGGGCGTAATCGACTGGGTAAACGACCCGAAAGCTGACCTCACCCGACGCTAAAATCGCTAGGCTGGAGGAATGAGAATTCTTTTAGTTGGTGCCGGTGGCGTCGGTGACGCAATCGTCAAAATCGCAGCATCCCGTGACTTTTATGACATCATCGTGGTCTCTGACTACGACTTCAGCCGCGCTGAAAAGAGCATCGAATGGGTGCGCAACAAGTATGGTGCCAACAAGGCATCCAAGTTCCTAGCCGCCAAGATTGACGCAAGCAGTGCTGCAAACGTCGCCGAGCTGGCCAAGAACCACAACATCACCCACGTTTTGAACGCCGTCGAGCCGAAGTTCGTGCCGACCGTGTTCTCAGGCGCATTCACCGCCGGTGCAAACTACGTTGACATGGCGATGAGCCTCTCAGAGGCCCACGAAACCGACCCATTCCACAAGCCGGGCATCAAGCTCGGTGACTCACAGTATGCAGTGAGTGAGCAGTGGGAGCGCGCCGGCAAGCTGGCCCTGGTCGGCATGGGCGTCGAGCCTGGCATGTCAAACGTTTTCGCGCGCTATGCAGCCGACAACCTATTCAGCGAGATCGACGAGATCAGCGTCAAGGATGGCGGCAGCCTCGCCGTGTTCGACGACGAAGGCAACGAGATTTTCGCGCCATCATTCTCGATCTGGACAACCATCGAAGAGTGCCTAAACCCACCGGTGATTTACGAGCGCAACCGCGGCTGGTTCACCACCGAACCTTTCAGCGAGCCTGAGATCTTCGAGTTCCCAGAGGGCATCGGCTCGGTCGAGTGCGTGAACGTTGAGCACGAAGAAGTCACCATGCTTCCGCGCCACCTAAACGCCAACCGAGTGACCTTCAAGTATGGATTGGGGAGCGAGTTCATCGGCGTGCTCAAGACCCTGCACAAGCTAGGCCTAGACGCCACCCGCCCAACCCGAGTTCGCTCGAACCAGGGCCCGGTTGACGTTTCACCTCGCGACATGGTTGCTGCCGTTCTGCCAGACCCAGCCCACATCGGCCCGAAGATGACCGGAAAGACCTGTGCCGGCGTTCTCGTGACCGGTAAGGACAAGGATGGCAAGGACCGCGCCACCTACATCTATCAC
>JBDLUE010000048.1:0-6743 GCA_039805505.1 Actinomycetota bacterium | reverse complement strand
CCTCCAAATAAAGGTCCGGTTAAAGCAAAATCGCTTCCCGTAGGAAGCGATTTTCAAAGCTGGGGTACCTGGACTCGAACCAAGAACAAAGGTACCAGAAACCTCCGTGTTGCCAATTACACCATACCCCAAGGTACTGCTCGAGCCCGAGGGCTCGACTTACCATCTTAGCCGTTTTTAGGCGGCACTCGCAAACGCGTTGAGACGAGCGATCGTCTCTGCTTTGCCGAGAATTTCCATCGATTCGAAAAGCGGTGGAGAAATGCGGCGACCTGAGATTCCGGTGCGCAGCGGGCCAAATGCAACACGCGGCTTGAGGCCTAGGCCGTCGATTAGTGCGGCCTGAAGTGCAGCCTGAACGGCCTCGGTCTTGAAGTCTGCTTCGGCGATTGGCTCGAGAGCAGCAACCGCTGCGTGAAGCACCTCAGCAGTGTTCTCTGGCAGGCCAGCCTTGGCGTCATCCTCGATAACGATCTGGTCTGCCGTCTTGAATAGGAAGCTAACGAGGTCTGGAGCCTCACTCAAAACCACGAGACGCTCCTGAATCAGCGGGGCAACCGCGGTCAAGATCGCGTCTTCCTCAGCCGAAAGTGTTGCACCGACGATGCCGGCGCTCTGCAGGTAAGGCATGAGACGCGACTTGAAGTCATCCAAGGCAAGCAAACGAATGTGCGCAGCGTTGATCGCGTCGGCCTTCTTCTGGTCGAAGCGAGCTGGGTTCGGGTTCACATTCTTGACGTCGAAGGCGGCAACCAACTCTTCCATCGTGAAGATGTCCTGGTCGGCGCTGAGACCCCATCCGAGCAGTGAAAGGTAGTTGAGCAGACCCTCTGGGATGAACCCGCGGTCTCGGTGGTGGAACAGGTTGGCTTCTGGGTCGCGCTTTGAAAGCTTCTTGGTGCCTTCGCCCATCACGTATGGCAGGTGGCCGAACTGCGGGATGAACTTGGTGATGCCGGCCTCATACATGGCGTTGTAAAGCGCAATCTGGCGCGGGGTCGATGACAACAGGTCTTCGCCGCGAAGCACGTGGGTGACACCCATCAGTGCGTCGTCCACCGGGTTGACCAGCGTGTAAAGCGGCTGGCCGTTTGGGCGAACCACTACGAAGTCAGGGAATGAGCCCGCAGGGAACTTGATCTCGCCGCGAACTAAGTCGGTGAATACGATGTCGGTCTCTGGCACGCGCAAGCGAAGCGCTGGGCTGCGGCCTTCGGCGCGGTAAGCGGCCTTCTGCTCATCGCTTAGATCGCGCTCTGAGTTGTCGTAACCAAGCTGAACCGCACGGCCGGCGGCCTTGTTGCGCTCGTCGATCTCTTCGCCGGTTAGGTAGCTCTCGTAGATGTGTCCTGAAGCCTTCAGCTTCTCAATGACATCTAGGTAAATGTGAGTGCGCTCGCTCTGGCGGTATGGCTCTGCAGGGCCGCCAACGTTTACGCCTTCATCCCAGTTCAGACCAAGCCAGTCGAGGGCGTCGAGGATCATGTCGAATGACTCTTCGCTGTCGCGCTCGGCGTCGGTGTCCTCAATGCGGAACAGGAAGGTTCCTCCGGTGTGACGCGCGTAGGCCCAGTTGAACAGGGCGGTGCGGATCAAACCAACGTGCGGCAAACCGGTCGGTGAAGGGCAAAAACGTACCTTGACGTCGGCTCCGGTGGCGGTTGAAAAAGGTGCTGTGATTAGCGAAGACATAATGCCTTCAAGTCTAAACGACCGGCCTTGGTGCTTTCCTAGATAACCGGGTTGACCAAGGTGCCGATGCCCTCAATCTCGCACTCGACGATGTCACCCGAGACGATCTGGGTGATACCGGCCGGGGTGCCGGTCAAAATCACATCGCCAGGCAGCAAACTCATGTTGTGCGAAATGTATGAAATCAACTTCGGAACGTTGTGCAGCATGTGGTCGATGGTCGATGACTGTTTGGTTTCACCGTTGATTCTCGAACTCAGCTCTTGACCATCCGGCACGAACTCGGTCTCAATCCACGGGCCAATCGGGCAGAAGCTGTCGAAAGACTTCGAGCGTGCCCACTGTTGATCTGAATGCTGAAGGTCGCGGGCGGTGACGTCGTTGGCGACAGTGAAACCCCAAACATAGTTGAGGGCGTCCTTCTCGCTCACGTTCTTGGCGATCTGGCCCATAACGATGGTTAGTTCAACCTCGAGGTCTACCTTTTCACTCTGAGCCGGCAAGACGATCGCGTCACCAGGGCCGACGATTGAGCTCGAAGGCTTGAGAAATAAGGTCGGTTCTGCAGCGGCAGACGCATCCTTGATTTCAGCAACGTGGTCGGCATAGTTCAAACCAACACAAACCACCTTGGATGGAATGGTAGGCGCAAGCAGCTTCACCTCTTTGATCGGCACGCGTTCGCCTGTGGTGTCATAGCCGGCAACCAGCGGATGGCCGTTTAGGACAACGAGCTCTGGGCCATCGACAATGCCAAATTTCGGCTCACCATTCAGGCTGAAGCGGGCGATGCGCATTAGTCGCTGAGCTTGACGAGCCAGTTGTGGCGGTCTTCGACCTTGCCATACTGGATGCCGGTTAGCTCTTCGCGAAGGCTTGCAGTTAGCGCGCCCGGCTCAGCGTTGGCGTCACCAATGATTTCTTCACGGCTTTTGAACTGACCAATTGGAGTAATCACGGCTGCGGTTCCGCAAGCGAACACCTCGACGATTGAACCCGAGTTTATGCCGTCGCGAACCTCATCAAGAGTGATCTTGCGCTCTTCGATTTCGATGCCGCGATCCTTGATCAAAGTGACGACCGAATCGCGGGTAATTCCGCGAAGGATGGTGCCGTCAAGCGAAGGAGTAGCAACGTGGCCATCGTTGTAGACGAAGAATAGGTTCATGCCACCGAGTTCTTCGATGTACGTGCCGCTTTCGGCATCCAGGAACATCACCTGTGAGCAGCCGTTTTCATAGCCCTCGTTTTGAGCCAATAGCGAAGCGGCGTAGTTTCCGCCAGTTTTGGCCTCACCGGTTCCGTGCTTGCCGGCGCGTGAAGAGTCGAGCGCAATCCAGATTGAAACCGGCTTCAAACCACCGGTGAAGTAAGGACCAACCGGTGAAGCAATCACGCGGTATTCGGCACGGTGAGCGGCACGAACACCGAGGAAGTTCTCAGCTGCGATCTCGAAAGGGCGAATGTATAGGGTCTTTTCGTCGACCGGCTCTGGCACCCAGGCGCCATCAACAGCTATGAGCTGCTTAAGCGACTCGACGAAAATCTCAGTTGGCAACTCAGGTAGCGCCATGCGGTGCGCGGAACGCTGAAGGCGTGCTGCGTTAGCCTCTGGGCGGAAAGTCCAGATCGAGCCGTCGGCGTGACGGTAGGCCTTGATTCCTTCGAAGATCTCCTGGCCATAGTGAAGCACTGCAGCCGATGGGTCCATCATGATTGGGCCGTAAGGGATTACCTGGGCGCTGTGCCAACCCTTGTCCTTCTCCCAGACGACAACGACCTGGTGGTCGGTTAGGTTCGCACCGAAAACCGGCGCCTTCAATAGCTCTTCGCGCTCGGCGTCAGGCTTTGGGTTGGTGTTGCGAATAACTTCAAACTTGAGATCTGCCATGATCTGCTTCTTTCTTGAAACCTAAGTGTTTGTTTAGAGAAGTGCGTAGATTGCCTCGGCAACCTCGGTGGTTGAACGCTTCTTGTCGCCTCGGGTCGCGAGGTCGGCTGCAACTGCAGATTCGATGCGCTTCGCTGCCACCGGGTTGTTTAGGTGGCTGAGCAGTAGTGCCGCTGACAGGATTGCCGCGGTTGGGTCGGCAATGTTTTTGCCTGCGATGTCTGGTGCCGAACCATGGACCGGCTCGAACATGCTTGGGAAGGTGCCGTCTGGGTTGATGTTGCCCGAGGCACCTAGGCCGATGCCGCCGCCGATCGCAGCAGCCAGGTCGGTGATGATGTCACCGAAAAGATTGTCAGTCACGATTACGTCGAATCGCTCTGGGTCGGTGACCATGAAGATGGTCGCCGCGTCGATGTGTAGGTAGTCGTGGGTGATGCCAGGGAACTCCTCGGCCACCTTGTTCACAGTGCGCTGCCACAACCACCCTGCGTGCACCAGAACGTTGTGCTTGTGCACCAGGGTGACCTTCTTGCGGTCACGGGTCGAGGCAAGTTCGAAAGCATAGCGAACCAAGCGCTCAACACCGAATGCAGTGTTAACCGAAACCTCGTTGGCGACCTCATGAGGGGTTCCAACACGGATGGCTCCGCCGTTGCCCACGTATGGGCCTTCGGTGCCTTCTCGAACCACAACAAAGTCGACCTTGCCTGGGTCAGCGAGAGGGCTGATTACGCCAGGGTAAAGCTTGGTTGGGCGAAGGTTTACATAGTGATCGAACGAGAAACGAAGCTTCAACAGCAGTTGACGCTCGAGCACGCCAGACGGAACCTTCGGGTCACCAATGGCACCCAGCAGAATCGCGTCGTGTTCTTTGAGCGAGGCCATGTCAGCATCGGTCAGGGTCTCGCCAGTTGCGTGATAGCGGCGGGCTCCCAGGTCAAACTCGGTGGTCTTGAAACTCACTCCGGAACCGGACGTGACTCGGTTGATTGCCTCGAGGGCGATGTTGGTAACCTCAGGGCCGATGCCGTCGCCACCGATTACTGCGATTTTGTATTCACGAGTCACGTTGCTGCTCCAAAACAGTTGATTGATGACAACTTTACTCTGATGTGACGGGGGTTTTAGAGGCGACGAGCCAAAAGAATCACGGTAATTGAAGGCTTCAGGCCATCCTTGGTTTGCACCTGACCATCGCGGTTGGTCAGCACCTCGATTTCGACCGGGAGTTCGGCGCAAATTTCGGCCAGACTCTCGACGGATGGCAAAACCTCTTCGTTGCGAGGGCCTCCATAGCCATCAGCCAAATTCTCGCGGGCATGCCAAACCCCAAGGATGTGCCCACCCTTGCGGACGTTTTCAACCAGGGTGTCGAGTGCATCGGCGAGATCGGCCTGAGGAACCTGCAGATAAGCGACCACACCAATGTCAACGGGGGTGAGCACAGATTCGAAACCGGTTGCATCCGCAATGTGAGCGAAGTGCAGGTCGGCAACTCCGCGCTCTTCGGCCAGTTTGAGCGACTTGCTCAACGCCTTCTTTGACCAATCGATGTTTTCTGACTGCCAGCCCTGCTCCGAGAACCAGATGGCGTTGCGCCCCTCTCCACCGGCGAGGTCAATCATTTTGCCTTGAGGTTGCATGGCAATCAGAGGCTCGCAATACTCCTTTACGAAGCGATTAACCACCGTCGTATAGATGTAGTCGTCGGTGTCGAATTTTGCGTCCCAGTAAGAAGAATCCATACTTGAAATCTAACGCCTTTTGAAAGGAACAATGATGGCTGACGAAATCACCGTTTCAGACCTAGCGCTTGAGCTAGAAACTAATGCTTGGGTGCTCGATGTGCGCGAGGATGACGAGTTTGCCGATGGCCACGTACCTAACGTGCATCACATTCCTCTGGGTCAGTTGCCTGACAAGTTTCACCTGATTCCAAAGGACGAAAAGATCTTTGTGATCTGCCGTTCTGGTGCGCGAAGCCAGTCTGGCGCCGACTACCTAATCGGTCAGGGTTACGACGCAATCTCGGTTGCCGGTGGCACGATGGGCTGGATTTCATCCGGTCGCGAAGTGTCATTCGACGCAAGCCTCTAAAGTTTCAGCGCAAAACCCCGACTCTCAGATGAGGGTCGGGGTTTTGTCAATCCCTGGCATGCAGGGCAGACACTACTTAGGCGTTGATGTCGATTGCCTTCATGACATCAGCCTCGATGGCAACACGAACGGCCTCAAGAACTGAAGCGTCAACAGGTGAGTCAACGGTGATGACAGACAGAGCCTTGCCACCCTTCTGCTGACGAGCAATCTGCATAGCCGCGATGTTGATGCCGGCGTCGGCAAATGCCTTGCCATAGATTGCCACGATGCCCGGACGGTCGCCGTAAACCATGAGCACTAGGTGCTCAGCCAGAGCCAACTCAACGTCATAGCCGTTGATGTTGGTGATCTTCTGGTGCAACTTAGGGCCGATGACGGTTCCCGAAACCGAAGCGGTGGTGCCGTCGGCCAAGGTTGCCTTGATGGTGGTTACGTTGCGGTATTCATCCGAGTTAGTGTCGACAACAAGCTTTACGTCGATGCCACGCTGGTCGGCAAGCAATGGAGCGTTCACGTATGAAACCTGCTCGGTGACGGCGTTCTGGAAGAAGCCCTTTAGACCAGCAAGCTTGAGCACTGAGACATCGTGAACCGCAATCTCGCCGCGGATTTCGACCTCAATAGCGCTGACGTTGCCGCCTGAGATTCCGAACAAGACCTGCCCGAGCTTCTCGATTAGGTTGATGCCTGGCTTCACCGAAGAGTCGATGTTGCCACCGGCAACGTTCACGGCGTCTGGCACTAGGTCGCCGGCAAGAGCCAGGCGAACCGACTTAGCAACCGAGATGCCAGCCTTCTCCTGTGCCTCATCGGTCGATGCACCTAGGTGCGGGGTGACCAAGATGTTCTTAAGGGTCAGCAGCGGGCTTTCCTTTGGCGGTTCGCTGACGAAGACGTCGAGACCGGCACCGGCAATCTGGTTGGTGCTTAGCGCTGTGTAAAGCGCAGCCTCGTCGATAATGCCACCGCGTGAGCAGTTGACGATTCGAAGGTTTGGCTTGGCGATCGCGAACTGAGCGGTCGAAATCATCCCGGTGGTCTCCGGGGTCTTTGGAAT
>JBDLUE010000047.1:0-6798 GCA_039805505.1 Actinomycetota bacterium | reverse complement strand
TCGCGACTTTGGCCCGCTAATCGAGAATTTCAAGTTCAACGTCGGTGTCGCAAAGATTATGGAGCTTGTCAACGCGCTTCGTAAGGCAATCGATGGAGCCGCCGGTGGGGCAGACCCTGCCGTTCGCGAAGCGGCAGAAACCGTTGCGAAGGCGCTGTCGCTCTTTGCACCATACACGGCCGAGGACATGTGGCAGAAGTTGGGTCATAGGCCTGGCGTTGCGCTAGCGAAACTCGATGACGCGGACCTGTCGCTTCTAGTTGAAAGTTCGATTGTTGCCATTGCTCAGGTGGACGGCAAGGTTCGCGACAAATTTGAAGTGCCTGTCGACATCACCGAGGATGCCTTGCGCGACCTAGCTTTGGCCTCGGATGCGGTGAAGAAGGCAATTGGAGACAAGCAAATAGCTAACGTCATCGTGCGCGCACCTAAGCTCGTCAACATCGCAACTAAGTAGCGTTTCTCTCAACAGATTCCGGATAGAACCGTCTCGATTATTCGAGGCGGTTCTATTTTTACCTCATGGAAGATCTGATCGCCCGAGCGCGGGCCTTTGCCAAGCAACCAGGCCCAAGTCGAAGGCTGGTAGTTGTTCTGCTGGTTCTGGTTGCCTGTCTCGGCTTCGCACTCAACTTTCTAAACGCCGAGTCAAGAGTTGAGGTCATTAGTCCTTCCGCTAGCCCGGCAACTCTAGAGATTCAGAAGCCAAGTTTTTACATTCACATAGTCGGCCAAGTGCGCTATCCGGGAATCTATTCGCTAGAGGTAGGGTCGCGCCTCATCGACGCGATCGTTGCCTCGGGAGGCTTTCTTCCAAAGGCTGATCAGTCCAGCGTCAATTTGGCTCGTCCGCTAAGCGATGGCGAACAGATTTTTGTGTTGGCAGTCGGGCAATCGGTTAGTGATGGCTCAGGTCACAGCGCTTCGGGGACGGGTCTAATTTCGGTAAACCGAGCATCGCAGGCTGAGCTCGAATCTCTTCCTGGAGTGGGCCCAGCTCTGGCTGGGAGAATCATAGATTGGCGCAGCGCCAACGGCGGTTTTAAGAAACTAGACGACCTAAAAAATGTCGGCGGCATCGGTGACAAACTTTTCTCGGGTTTCGCAAAGCAGATAACTCTCTGATGCTCTGGGTTGCTGCCATCGTCTTGTGGTTGTTAACTTTGGTTCTAATCGGTCCAGAGTCATGAAGCGCTTACTCCTGTTGGTTGTTAGCGCAGCTGCTCTTGGCTTTATCTCGTTTCGTATCCAACTGCACAAACATGAGACCGAGTCCTGGGCGCCACCTGAATACTCGGGACCCTTTGGACAGCTACGTGCCGAGTTTCTGCGTCAGATCGTAGGCGTCACCGAAGACTCCGAAGGATTGCTCGCTGGGCTTGCAATTGGCGACACATCAAAGTTGTCAGAGCTCGCTTCGGACAGCATGAAAGTTGTCTCGCTCACCCACCTGACTGCCGTTTCGGGCGCGAACTGTGCGATTGTCATCGGCTTGGTTTACCTGCTTCTTCGACGTTTTGCCCTCTCAAGGCTCTTGAGAACGTTGCTTTCGGTGCTTGCACTGGTTCTCTATGTCCTTCTAGTCGGCCCGGAACCAAGCGTCCTGCGCGCGGCAACCATGGCGGGTGTTGTGATGGTTGCCCATTTGCTAGGTAGGCGAGGGGGAGCGACACAAGCGCTAGCGTTGTGCGTCATCGCACTGCTGATTGCCGACCCATGGCTCGCAACCAACTATGGCTTTCAACTCTCGGTTCTAGCGACGTTGGGCATACTCGAGCTCGCACCTGCACTAGCCTCCAGGATGTCGACTCGGCTTCCGAAGTGGTTGGCGTTGACCCTTGCCGTTTCGATTTCTGCTCAGATGACCTGCCTCCCGGTGTTGTTGCAACTTCAAGCCGGACTTTCCACATACTCAATCCCAGCAAACCTGCTAGCCGAGCCTTTGGTTGCTCCCATCACAATTCTGGGAATCTTGGCCTGTTTATTTGCTCCTTTGCTTCCTTGGCTCAGTGGGCTTTTGTCCTGGCTGGCTTCCTTAGGCACTTGGGTGATCCTGGCAATAGCAAGATTCTTTGCTGACGCTCCGGCGGCAACGCTCAGTTGGCCTGCCGGTTCGGTTGGCGTGCTTGGCGGAGTGTTATTGCTTCTTTTGCTGGTGATTTGGATGAGATCCAGCAGGCATTCCAGCAGGGTTGCAGCGTCGTTATCGCTAGCAGTGGTCGCCTCAGTGTTGATAGGAAGCTGTTCAAGTCAACAATTACAGGCGACCTCATGGCCGCCAACGGGGTGGTCTGTGGTTGCCTGCGATGTTGGCCAGGGTGACGCCTTGGTTATTCGATCGCAGGGGCTGACGGCCGTCATTGATGTCGGGCGCAAACCTGGCCCAGTCAAGAAGTGTTTGGACAGGCTAGATGTCACCAAAATCGACCTATTAGTTCTAACTCACTTTGACCTCGATCACGTTGGCGGCTTGGATGGAGCCCTCGAGTCCAGAACAGTGAGTACTGCCCTAATCGCCAGTTTCGAAGACGAACGTCCTGCCGCCGCAATCACGTGGCGGAAGTTGTCTCAAGCCGCCCAGCAAACCATTGAGGCAGGCGCAGGCCTAACCGGCTCTTTGGGAGAGTTCAACTGGCAGGTTCTCTCACCGCACCTCGGCGCCTCTGAAGCCGAGGATTCCAATGATGCGAGTGTCACGATGCTGTTCACCAGCCCCAGCCTTGTGCTAATCGGTCTCGCAGATTTAGGTGAGCGAGGGCAGATGCGCTTGGCCAGCGAATCTACTGAGTGGCTGGGGAATGGCTTCGGTGATGTTCCTGTGGTGGTCAAGGTCGCACACCACGGCTCTAGAGATCAATACCCAGAGCTTTACGAACACCTGCAGCCCAAGGTCGCTCTGTTTTCGTCAGGACAGGGCAATGAGTACGGGCACCCTACAGATCGAACTCTCGCGATTGTGCGTTCGGTAGGCGCAGCAGTCTTTCGAACCGATCTACAGGGTTCAATCGCATTATCCGCATCCTCAGAGGGTCTCCAAGCCCATGTATCAGGTCGGGGTTAGGCTGTCTCTGTGAGTAAGGCTAAACAAATGGACTGGAGAGCAACTGCTCCGCACCCGGTCGTTTTTGTTTCAGGACCTGAGGATTACTTCGCTAGTCGGGCAATCCGGTCACTCCGAGAGACACTCAAGGCCACGGACGCTTCTCTCGAAATTCACGAAATTGATGCCTCCGACTATCAAGCTGGTCAACTGCTCAACATCACCAGCCCTTCGCTTTTCGCTGAGCCGCGGTTGGTTATCATTTCTGGCTTCGAGCGTTGCAGCGACGATTTAATCACTGACGGCCTCAGTTACATCGAGAACCCCACAAGCGACACCACCGTCATTCTTCGCCATACTGGCTCGAGTGTGCGAGGAAAAAAGCTTGTTGACGCCATTCGCACGAATTCAAACTGTGCCGAAGTTGCCTGCTTGGCGATCAAGGGCGACGGCGAAAAACTTGCCTTCGTTCAGGCGGAGTTCGCTCATGCAAACCGGAAAATCACTCAGGGAGCTGCCAAGGCACTCCTAGACGCGTTCTCGGATGACCTTGCCGAGCTCGCCGGCGCGTGCCAACAGTTGCTGCAGGACAGTGCCGAAACTATCACCGAAGACATCGTTGACCGCTACTACGGCGGACGAGTCGAGACCAACGCATTCAAGGTGATTGACGCTGCACTGGCGGGGCAGTGTGGAAACGCACTCGGGTTGCTAAGGCATGCTTTGGCAACCGGAGCCGATCCAGTCCCGTTAGTCGCAGCTATCTCGATGAAAATGCGCCAACTCGCAAAGATTTTTGGAAACCGAAATGCCTCGGCAGCTAGCCTTGGCATGGCCCCATGGCAGATGGACCGGGCAAAGCGAGATCTTGCTGGCTGGAGCGAAGATGGTCTTGCCTTGGTCATCCAACGCCTAGCTGATGCGGATGCCGCTGCGAAGGGTGCCGAACGAGACCCTGTTTTCACTCTCGAAAAACTAGTCGCACTAATTTCCAATAAGGGAATCGCTTAGTGAAAGCCAAGGCCTTTGGTCTGCTCGGCTTTATCGCCTTGTTCTTCATTTCACTGATCCTGCGCCCGCCAGTTGCATCGATAGGCCCGCTGCTTCACGAAATCGTCATCGATCTTGGTCTGACTGCAGGTGAAACCAGCCTCCTGGCAGCTGCACCAGTCTTTTGCTTCGGTGTTGGAGCCTTTGCCAGCCCCGGTTTAGTTCGAAGATTTGGCGTGAACCGCTCCATGCTCTTTGTGCTCTTGGTGCTTTTGGCTTCGGTTTCACTCAGGCTGTTCTTTGGTTACCCGGGGCTACTCATGGGAACGATAGCGGTCGGCCTTTCGATAGCCGTAGCTAACGTGTTGCTTCCCACGATTGTTCGCGTTGAGTTCCCAAACCGCGTTGCTCTGGTGACTGGTGCCTACACGACGTTGCTCGCGTTTTCGGCTAGCTTCGCAGCCTGGGCCGCTGTTCCTTCGAGTTCACTGGTCGGTGGATGGCAGCCGGCACTTGCGCTCTGGATCATCCCTGCGCTTCTAGCGGCGGCCTTCTGGGCCCCAAAAGCCTCTGGTGCGGACGTTGAGGTGCCGCAACAGCAAGGAGTTGCCTCGGAGGAGCGAGCAGCCGTGCTACGTTCGCCAATCTCCTGGGCGATTGTGGGTTTTTTTGGGCTTCAATCCCTCGGTTTTTATTCGCTGCTGGGATGGTTGCCAACCTTGCTGATTGCCAGCGGTGAATCTCCACAGTCAGCGGGTGGATTCCTTGGGCTCGCGACTGCCATCGGCATACCGGCCGGGTTGATTCTCTCTTCCGCCATCTCAAAATTCAAGAGTCTTGCCTGGTGGGTGGCGGGAGCGAGCCTTGTTACGCTCAGCGGTTTTCTATTGCTACTCGCGTCATTCAATCAACCAGAATTTACGACCGCCGCCTGCATTCTCATTGGTGTCGGTCAGGCATCCACCTTCCCGATGTCGCTTTCGATTATCAGCACGCGAGCGTCCACGAGAGAGCAAACCACGCAGTTATCGGCTTTGGCTCAGGGGTTGGGATACCTGCTGGCTGCTCTCGGAACCTTTCTGGTTGGTTACTTGGCCGAACTTTCCGGCTCTTGGTCCATCAGTGTGATGTTGCTTGTCGCTATAACCCTCGTGCAGGTAGGGTTCGGTTTCTACTCCGGCCGACCTGGTCTGATCAGGGCCAAATAAGGTAGAAAAAAACCCGCCACCAGAGGTAGCGGGTTTTTTCAGAAACTCGATTTACAGAGCTGCAACCTTCTTGGCAAGCGCTGACTTGCGGTTTGCAGCGTTGTTCTTGTGAAGAACACCCTTTGAAACAGCCTTGTCTAGCTTCTTTGATGCAAGAGCTAGTGCAGCGGTAGCAGCAGCCTTGTCGCCGCTTGCAGTTGCCTCGCGTGATGCGCGGATTGCGGTCTTGACCTCGCTGCGAACAGCCTTGTTGCGCTCAGCAGCCTTTAGGTTGGTGCCAATGCGCTTGATCTGTGACTTGATGTTTGCCATGTTTCACTTTCTTGGTTTGCACGCTGCTCATGCAGTCGCGCGGAACATATTCAAAACTTTGGGATTGTGAATGGGCGAACCATTCGTATCAGCCTCTAACTCTATCAGTCCCTTTGAGGTTTCGGCAAGCAAATCCCACGGTGAGCCCCGACCGATGTGCGAGAATAGAAAAACCGTCAATACGGTCCCTTTCCCTGAACAACAGAGGTTTATTTTGTCGCCACGCGCAACCCGCCGCCTAGAACCGGCGAAGACCGACCCGGCATTCATTCGCAACTTCTGCATCATCGCTCACATCGACCACGGAAAGTCGACGCTAGCCGACCGCATGTTGCAGCTCACCGGTGTCGTGGACGCCCGTTCCATGCGAGCTCAGTACCTTGACCGCATGGATATCGAACGTGAGCGCGGAATCACCATCAAGTCTCAAGCGGTTCGCATGCCCTGGGAATTCGACGGCCAGACTTACGCGCTCAACATGATTGACACCCCTGGACACGTGGACTTTACCTACGAAGTTTCTCGGTCTTTGGCCGCTTGTGAGGGCGCGGTTCTTCTCGTTGACGCTGCGCAGGGCATCGAAGCTCAAACGCTGGCAAACCTCTACCTTGCCATGGAAAACGACCTGGAAATCATCCCAGTCCTGAACAAAATTGACCTCCCGGCTGCACAGCCTGAGAAGTATGCGGAAGAGCTGGCGAATCTAATCGGCGGTAACCCAGAGGATTGCCTTCGCGTGTCAGGTAAAACTGGAATCGGTGTCGACGCGCTACTCGACAAGATTGTCGGGACCATCCCAAACCCGGTTGGTGACCCAAACGCCCCAGCACGCGCCATGATTTTCGACTCGGTCTATGACTCATACCGTGGCGTCGTCACCTACGTGCGAATGATCGATGGTCACCTCAAGCCTCGCGAACAGATCACGATGATGTCGACCAAGGCTGTTCACGAAGCCCTCGAGATTGGCGTCTCGTCACCAGAACCTGAGCCAACTAAGGGCTTGGGTGTCGGTGAGGTTGGCTATCTAATAACCGGTGTAAAGGACGTTCGCCAGTCGAAGGTCGGCGACACCGTAACGACCAAGTTGAACCCGGCCACCGAACCTCTCAAGGGCTACGCAGACCCTAAGCCAATGGTGTTCTCGGGTGTTTACCCAATCGACGGCAGCGACTACCCGGTTCTTCGCGAGGCGCTCGACAAGCTGAAGCTCTCGGATGCCGCTCTGGTTTACGAGCCAGAGACTTC
>JBDLUE010000046.1:0-7056 GCA_039805505.1 Actinomycetota bacterium | reverse complement strand
TGAGTTGATGAAGTTCAACGGTTCGACGGTCACTTTGATCAAGGATGAGTTTGCGGGCGCTGGTTCATCGTCACCTTGGCACATGAATGTGTTCAACGGAAAGCTTTATTACTCTGCGGTTGACTCAATCAATAGCCGAGAGCTCTATTCATCTGATGGCACTTCGGCTGGCAGCGGGCTGCTGGCTGAAATCTTCCCTGGCTCAGTGGTCTGTTCCCCGATGGACTACTTCTGTTACGGAGGCCCGAACAGCAGCGACCCGAGATTGTTCACCGAGTATGACGGCAAGCTCATTTTCTCTGCTGTGAACGGAACCGTTGGCGGCGAATTGTTCGCCATCACACCACCGGTTGTAATTCCTCAGGTGGTCGCACCCTCAGCTCCGGTCGTTCAACAGGTGCCACAGCACGTCTATCAAGGCCCGCTCTTCAGCCCAATCGAGGCTCGAAGATTTGATGCCACGGTTGGTGGAAAAGTCGTGGTCACCGGCAAGCGTCTCGAGTCGGTCACTCAAATTTTGCTCGACGGTAAGCCTGCTGAAATTACTTCTGCCACTAGCAATCAGATTGAATTCATTGCACCGGCCTCGGCTCCAGGCTCGCCCGAGCTGGCCATCAAGTTTGGCTCTGGAACTTTGATCTGGATAAATGCCCTCACGTACTTTGACGTAGTGGTTGAGAAGGCCAAGTTGCAGAACAGAATCCCGAAGGCAATCAAACCGCTAAAGAAGCCGAAGCCTAAGAAGTAGCTAGTCGATGTCGACGACCACGGGAACGTGGTCGCTCGGCGCTTCGCCCTTGCGTTCATCCCGGTCGATGACTGCACGAGTCACGCGCTCGGCGAATGCGTCGTTGCCCAGGATGAAGTCGATTCGCATCCCCTCGTTGCGCGGGAAGCGTAGCTGCTGGTAATCCCAGTAGGTGTAACCCTCAGGGATGCGCGGGCGGACCACATCGGCCAGGCCGATCTGTTCGAAAGCCTCGAAGGCTTGACGCTCTGGTTCTGAAACGTGAGTTGACCCGGCGAAATCGTTGATGTCCCAAACATCCGTGTCTAGAGGTGCGATGTTGAAGTCGCCCATCAGTGCGAGCGGAACATCACCAGAGTGCTCTTGGAACTCAGCGGTGGTGGCGGCCAGGCGGTCAAGCCATTCGAGCTTGTATGTGTAGTGCGGGTCGTCGAGAGTGCGGCCGTTTGGTACGTAGAGCGACCAGAGGCGAACGCCATCAAAGGTCGCTCCGAGTGCACGAGCTTCTTCAACCTGAGGCTTGCCCTCTTTGCCGAAACTTGGCATTCCGCTGAAGCCAATCTCGATGTCCTCAGCTGGAATCTTGGTGGCGAAGGCAACGCCGTTCCACTGATCCAGGCCGTGCATGATCACCTGATAGCCGGCAGCTTCGAAGGCGGCCACCGGAAACTGCTCTGGCTTGCACTTGATTTCTTGCATCGCGAGCACGTCGGTCTTCGAGCGTTCGAGCCAGTCGACCACTCGGCCGACGCGGGTGCGAATTGAGTTGACGTTATGAGTGGCGATGCGCATGGCTAAAAGCCTAATCGCTGTCGCTTGGGCGAAGTTCGCGGACATAACAGTGGTTAACCGAACACCTGCTGCGCCCAATGTTCGGCTAACACGCCATCACCGAGCGACTCGATAATTCGCCGCCGTCGGTGCGAAATGGCCCTTGCTTAGTCTTTTCCGTGACCCCACTTTTGTAAACAAATTCGGGCGATTCGAACTGAGGAAATTATGAAGAAAATCACATCAATCTGCGCGAGTCTCGCGCTTGCCGCAGCCTCGTTGGTAGGTTTCTCGGCTCCGGCCAAGGCGACTAGTTTCGAAGGGCGTTATTACGCTGCAACAAACAATGGAACCGGTACCGAGTCGCTATACGAGTTTGACCCGATTACAAACACCCTTGGTTCCTCCGCGATTGTTTCGTTCCCCGCGACTAACGAAATCACTTCTCTGGAAGTGGATGGAACCAACGGCATCGCATACATGGCGACCTATGGCTGGAGCAACTCGGTCACCACTCAGTTTTGGACCGTTGACCTCGCTACGGCGACTGCAACACTTGTGAACGCAGACACTTCGAGTGTGCCAGGTCTAAACGACGCCAACTACCAGGACTTTGCCCTGGATCCGATTACTGGTGTGCTTTACGCGCGATCAGAGACCGGCAACAAGCTCTACACAGTAGACAAGGCCACAGGCCAGGTAAGCAGCTCGGTCACCATTCCAGGCAACGGTGACTTGACCGGTGGTGCAGGTATTGCGATTTCTTCCACCCAAGAGATCCTCATTTCGGGGACGACTCTTGGCGTTAGCCCAAACACGTACCACAAACTTGCAACCGTTAACCCTCAAGCCCCTTCGAGCATGACGATCGGTAGGGCAACCTTCAACCCAGGCACAACGCTCTCTATTGGTCTGCAGTCGATGGATTACGCACCTGATGGCACGCTAGTCGTTTGGGCTGGCCAGAGCAGTACGCCGGCGCGAGTTGGAAGAATCTCGCCATCATTGCTGGCAACGCTAGATCACGTTGGTGTCTCAAATGTCAGCTCAACCGCAAACACTGCGTTGGCAACCACTTCTAACGTCCTGAATCCAGGCCTTGGTTATTCAATCGCAGTGGCAAACGTTGCCCCGGCTATCCAGCGCACCATCAGCTATGACGCAAACTTGGGCACTGGCTCGCAGGGCGCGACTGTCGGCGCAGGGTCAGTTACTGTCTCCAACGGTGCAAGCCTCAGCCGCGCCGGCTACACCTTGGCAGGCTGGAACACCGCAGCGAACGGCAGCGGCACTTCGGTTGCCTTGAGTGGAAGCTACGCTGTCACTGCAAACGTCACTCTATATGCCCAGTGGACTTTGACACCGGTTGCCACCGGTTACGCAGGCCCACTCTTCAACCCAATCGAAGGGCGAGCAATCAATGCGACCACCGGTGGGAAGGTTGTGCTCACAGGCCGCAACCTGGCCAAGGTTACTAAGGTCTCGATCGCTGGCAAGGCATGTGAAATCAAGACTGATGCAGAAGGTCGACTCGAAGTCACCCTGCCAGCTGGGCAGCCTGGCCAGGGCAACCTTGAGGTTGCATTCGGCGGCAGCAGCCTCGTATGGGAAAACGCGTTCACCTACTTCGACCCAACCAAAGTTCGCCCAGCCTGGGTCGCGCCTAAGGCCGTGAAGGTCAAGCGCAAGAAGTAAAAGGGACATCAGAGGTGACCTCGGCGACAATCGCCGGGGTCATTTCTATTTCTGGAACCTATAGATATCCGCGGATATCAACAGGTTGACTTCGACCCATCCAATATTCTTTTGACTATGCGTTTGAAACTCGGGGTTGCGGTTGCGACGATTGTCGCCACATTCGCGAGCCTTGCGTTTACGGCTTTGCCGGCTGCCGCGGTCAACTACGCAAGTGTTACCGCAAGCGACTCCATGGCCACCCGCACCGACACCACGGTAGGCGCTCAACTTGGAGCCCCGGCCTATTCGACTCGTCAGTATTACTGGGCCACAAATGTGCACGGAGGAATCTTCGAATATGGCACTAACCCGGTCAACAACATGCAGATGGTTATCCGCAGCTATTCAAATGGCGCTCTAGACACTTCATTCAATTCAACTGGCTCTGCCAACGTGACTATGCAGATCCCAGCGGCCGATCGGGAATCGGTCGAACTCACCACTTATGCCAACGGCACCAAGTGGATGATGCTCGAGATCAATGGGTTCGCAAACAGTGGGCTCAACTACCTGCACTATGGCACCTATGCCGGCGGCTATACCGGCACCTTGACTTTGCCAACTGGAAGCACCTACTACGGCAGCTACTGCACCTCGCGTCCCTCGGGCGGAAACTTCACTCGGTTGGCAGGGTTCGTGTCACTGCTCAAGGACTCAGGTTTCACGGTTCCGACCCTGGTTATGAACTGTGGCGCCATTGATAACAACATCGCCGGTGCAAGCCAACAGAACTATCAATATCTTGTCCAGCTGAATGGCGGCACAACCCTAGGCACGTCAGGAACCTGGAACGTAATTTCAGGGCAAATGACCCCATCGACCGATTCGACTAACAAATCGTTCGTCCTAATGGGCACCTCGGTGAACCCTAGTGCTTCGGCGGCCGGTGACATTGCGGTCACCTCTGTATACCTTCGACTCTCCACTGCAACGCAGCCAACTTGGTATGAATCGGGCGACACCAACTCTTGGACTGACATGGTGATCATGCGCAGCACTGTCGCCGGCACTACGACTTCTTCGGGCTCCGTCGCATACTCGCCCGCAACGATTGGTTCACGAAACGGAACACTCGCTGTCCCGCCGCGCAACAACGGCACTGTCTACGCCTACCAGCACACCACCGACTGGTCGACCCAGGCCGGAAAAATCCTCCGACTCGGAACAACTGGCGGCAGTGGGATTGCGTCGACAACTTCAACCACCGGCACCGGCCCTAAAGAGCACATTGGGCTAGCCAGCGATCAGTCACCGGGAACCACACTAAAGGTGCTAATCCCGTCAGGTGGCGACAAGAAGTATTGGGAAGTGAACGCCACCACCGGTGCCGTAACGGTAGGCGGCACCTTCTCTGGCACAATGGCCAGCTACCAGTCCCTATATTGGGCTCCAGCTTCAGACACCAACGGCGTTTCCTACTATGCGCGCACCGGAGGAACCACTCTCACTCGGATGTCGCTGACGACCACGCCACCGACGCCGCTTGCGCCATCCGCACCGACGGCACCAACTGGCACCGCTGGGGCTGGTCAGGTTGCGCTTTCCTGGTCGGCACCGAACGCAAACAACAGCGCGATCACCGATTATGAAATCGACTATTCGAGCAATGCGGGTTCTAGCTGGGATACCTTTGCCGACACGGTTTCGGCGACCACCTCGGCTACGGTGACCGGTTTGGCCAACGGAACGGCATACCTGTTCCGCATCCGTGCTGTGAATGGCATCGGCACCTCATCGAGTAGCCCGGCTTCCACTTCCGTCACCCCGATTGCCGTTGCCGGTGCACCGACCAACGTGGTCGGTAACTTCGGCAACGCGCAGGCAGCCATATCTTGGTCGGCGCCATTAAGCAGCAACGGTTCGGCGATCACCGACTACACGATTCAGTATTCGAGCAATGGTGGCACCTCGTGGTCAACCTTCGCGCACACCGCCTCGACGGCAACCAGTGCGACCGTTACCGGTCTAACTAACGGCACCTCATACACGTTCAAAGTTGCCGCGGTTAATGGCGTCGGCACCAGCGCATACTCAACCGTGAGCTCGGCAATCATCCCGGCCACATTGCCGTCGACGATCAGCAGCGCTCCAACTGCCCAGGCTGGCGACCAGGCGGTGACCGTTTCTTGGACAGCACCGGCAGCAAACGGCTGCGCCATCACCGATTACGACGTTGAAGTGACCAGCGACAACGGCGCCAACTATTCAACTTTCACTCACTCGCCATCGACCGCGACCAGCCAAACCGTGACCGGTCTCACCAACGGAACCTCCTACCGATTCCGTGTGGCTGCCTCGAACTGCGCTGGAACCGCAACATTTTCTTCGCTTTCGGCCGCTGTGGTGCCGAACCCTGTGCCATCGCAGACCGCGGGTCTAACCGTTTCGACCACCGGTATGTCAAACGAGTTGGCGCTATCTTGGACAGCCCCGAACAACAACGGCTCGGCAATCACCGACTACGTAATTCAGTACTCAACCGATGGTGGCCAAACCTGGCAGACCTACGCGGATGCCATCTCAACCGCAACCAACTTGACCCTGATCGGCTTGACCAACGGCGCAAGTTATTCGTTCCGAGTCTCGGCGATTAGCGCAATTGGAACCGGCCTTGCTTCGACCAGTTCGACATCTGTGGTCGCGGTTGCACTACCTGGTTCGATCGCTGCGGCCCCAACTGCAATCGCATCTCCTGGCCAAATTGTTTTGAACTGGTCGGCTCCGTCGAGCAACGGCGGCGCTGCAATTACCGACTACACCATCGAGTATTCGACCAACGGCGGCTCGACCTGGCAGACATACTCGGATGGAGTTTCGGCCTCAACCACCGCGACCCTGACCGGCCTGACCAGCGGCGCTAGCTACACCTTCAAGATTTCGGCGACCAACAGCCTCGGCAGCGGAACCGCATCAACCGTCTCGACCGCGGCCATCGCTCAGGCTTCCACCGCGCCGGGCGCGATTACTCAAACCACAGCAACCGCAGGTTCAAACCCTGGCGAGGTAGTTCTAACCTGGACAGCCCCGGCTGCAAACGGTTCGGCCATCACCGACTATGTCGTCGAGTACTCACTCGATGGCGGAGTCACCTGGGTCACCTTCACGGATGGAACCTCGACCGCAACCACCGCGACGATAACCGGTTTGACCGTCGGCACCTCATACGTGTTCAGAGTGACCGCAATCAACGGTGTTGGAACCGCGACCGCCGGAACCGCATCTGCACCGCAGGCTCCGGCGACACAGGTTGTAGTCAACTCGGTTAGCTCAAACGGTTCGAGTAGTGCCAATGTAAACCCGCGTCAGGTTCCAGGCGAAGTCAGCTTCACCGCACAGCGCTCGATTCCGGTGGGCGGAACCATGGAAAGATTCACTTCCACAACGCAATCGAAATCGCTGAGCCTGGCCCGAAGACAATCGCATTGGCGACCTTCTGGAAGCACAAGATTTCGCAGCGTTCGGCGGCGGCACTGCTCAAGGCCTGGCCTTCGACCGTCGGGGCAAACGAAGTCACCTGTGTTGCTCGTTATTCAAAGGCGAAGGAGCGCGCCTTGGCTCTTTGGCGCGCAAAGCGCACCTGCGCAAGTCTTCAGGCTGCTAGAAGCACGGTTCGTTATTCGGTTGCTGTGGCTCGCGTCGCCAAGATGCCTCAGGTTGAGCTGCGAATCAAATATTAAGCGACCGTCATAACTTCGGCCTGGTCCATCCAGAACGGCTCGATGATGTGGCCGTCGAGGTCTTCGAAACCCCAACCGAACATGAAGCCGTGAACCTCGGGTTCTTTGTAGTTTCGGGCTCCT
>JBDLUE010000045.1:0-6908 GCA_039805505.1 Actinomycetota bacterium | reverse complement strand
GGGCGCGAGGTTGTGCTTCGCCTGGCCCTGGCCGCACTCGGAGGCAACAAGTCATCACCTGGGAATAGCTAATGGATGACATCACTAACCCAGACCAAGCCGACACCGAACTTGCATTTGAATCCGCACTGCGCCCAAAATCGCTAGACGAGTTTGTGGGCCAGAACAAAGTTCGCGAGCAAGTTTCGCTCATCATCGAGGCTGCGAGGATTCAGGGGCGAACCGCCGATCACATCCTGCTAGCCGGCCCACCAGGGCTCGGTAAAACAACACTTGCGATGATTGTGGCCCACGAAAGCGGTGCACCGCTTCGTCTAACCAGCGGCCCTACTATCCAACATGCTGGCGATTTAGCAGCCGTGTTGTCATCTCTAGCGCCCGGCGAAGTTCTGTTCATAGATGAAATTCACCGCATGGCTCGTGCCGCAGAAGAAATGCTGTACTTGGCGATGGAGGACTTTCGCGTCGACGTTATGGTGGGCAAGGGTCCAGGTGCCACTTCAATTCCGCTTGAACTCGCACCGTTCACTCTGGTTGGTGCGACCACACGCTCCGGCATGCTCCCTAACCCTCTGCGCGACAGGTTTGGGTTCACTGCGCACCTTGAATTTTACGAAGTCGACGAGCTGCGAGAGGTCATCGCCCGGGCGGCTACCAAGCTCGGGTTGAACATCGACCAGGCAGCCCTTGTCGAAATCGCCTCTCGAAGCCGAGGCACGCCTCGAATCGCAAACCGCCTTCTCAGACGTGTGCGCGATTTTGCCCTCGTTGCGGGGGAGCCGTCAATCAGCGTTCGAATCGCTCAGGCTGCCCTGTCGCTCTATGAAGTTGACTCGATGGGCCTAGACAGACTGGATCGCGATATTCTTAAAGTCCTAACCTCGCGATTCGACGGAAAACCTGTCGGGCTTTCCACTTTGGCAGTAGCTGTGGGCGAGGAACAAGACACTATCGAAGCTGTGGTTGAGCCATACCTCGTTCGTGTTGGATTAATAGCTCGTACCCCAAGAGGGCGCCAAGCTACCGGTGCGGCCTACCGCCACCTGGGAATCGAAACTTCCGAGATTTAGAGCGTCGGCGTTGACCCCGTCAAAGCGTGTTTTGGGCGCCCTCTGACCTATAATCGATAAGTTGCCCATTGGTGCAAACTAATTACTATCCCTAAGGTAAGGCTCGACATGAACCAGGATCTCTTCCTCGTAATCGCCCTTGGTTTCATCATTTTCATGATGTTCTTCAACGGTCGCAAGCGCAAGAAGGCACAGGCAGAGATGCAGGCCGCAATCAAGGTCGGCGCCTACGTCTTGCTGCACAGCGGCATCCTTGGAACCATCGTTAGCCAAGACGACAAAAACATCGTTTTGGAGACCACCCCGGGAACCAAGCTCACAGTCCTAAAGGGCGCTGTTCGTTCAATCGAAGAGGCTCCAAAGAAGACTGCTGCAAAAACTGCAGTGGTCAAGCCAGCTACGGCAACCAAGTCAGCAGCTAAGCCTGCCGCCAAGAAGCCAGTAGCGAAGAAGCCTGCAGCTAAGCCTGCTGAGTAAATAGAGGATCATCTTGTCTGAATCAGCTGTAACTAAGGGCGCGATCAAGCGTCTTTCTTGGCTTGGCGCAACCATCGTTGGTCTCGTTGCCATCATCGGCCTAGGCTCTGTAACAAACGCAGGCGCCTCATTTGCGCCGAAGCTTGCCTTGGACCTCCAGGGTGGAACGCAAATCATCCTTGCTCCAGTTCTTCAAGAAGGAGCATCGGTTACTGAGGAGCAGCTCCTTCAGGCTGTTTCGATCATTCGCCAGCGCGTTGACGCAAGCGGTGTGAGTGAAGCCCAGATCAACACCCAGGGAAACAGCAACATTGTTGTTTCTATCCCTGGCAATCCAGACGAGAACACCCTCAAGCTCATCCGAAGCTCAGCAAAGCTAGAGTTCCGTCCAGTGCTAGCCACCGGACAGGGAATCAGCGCGACCGCATCAAACACCGGTGCAACCGAGTCGGCAACTTCATCGCCAACCCCATCGGCAACCGCACAGACAACAGCAACTCCGCCGATTGCAGGCGTGGATGACGCGACCATCAAGTTCTACGACGCCCTGGACTGTTCACAGCCGTTCCGCAGCGCCGGACAAGTTGATGACCCAACTCTTCCAATCGTCACCTGTGACACCGACCTGTACGGCAAGTACATTCTTGGTCCTGTTGAGGTTGAAGGAACAGACATCGCTGACGCAAACGCGGGAACTGTGACCACTTCAACCGGAGCGGCAACCAACACCTGGGCTGTAAACCTAGAGTTCACCGGTGCCGGTTCAGATAAGTTCGCGGCTACCACTGGCCGCCTCTTCCCGCTTGCTGCTCCGCAGAACCAGTTTGCGATCACTCTAGATGGCTACGTAATCACTGCTCCAACTCTTCAGGCTGTGATCACTGGCGGTCAGGCACAGATCACCGGAAACTTCGACAAGAACTCATCTAAGACCCTTGCCGACCAGCTCAAGTACGGTGCTCTTCCAATCAGCTTCGAAGTTCAGAGCCAGGAAAATATTTCTGCAACCCTAGGCTCGGAGCAGCTCTCAACCGGCTTGCTCGCAGGCGCAATTGGCCTCCTTTTGGTCATCATCTATTCGTTCTTCCAGTACCGTGGCCTGGCCTTGGTTACCGTAGGTTCGTTGGTAGTTGCTGCAGTTCTTACCTACCTGGTCGTTTCTCTTCTCTCATGGCGTCAGGGTTACCACCTCTCGCTATCGGGAGTGGCCGGTTTGATTGTGGCTATTGGTATCACCGCCGACTCGTTCATCGTTTACTTTGAGCGTGTCCGAGACGAACTTCGTGACGGCAGAAACCTCGGTTCGGCCGTCGAGTCTGCATGGAAGCGTGCCCTCCGAACCATCCTGGTTTCAGACGGTGTTAGCCTCCTAGCCGCAGTAGTCCTCTTCAGCTTGACCGTTGGAAACGTACGTGGCTTCGCGTTTACTCTCGGCCTCACCACCTTGATTGACCTCGCAGTAGTTATGCTGTTCACCCACCCAATGCTCCAGCTATTGGCGAAGACCAAGTTCTTCAGCTCTGGCCACCCTTGGTCTGGTTTCAACTCAAAGGCCCTGGGCGTTACCAGCTATGTCGGTCGTGGAGCATTCCGCGTCTCAGGTTCTGTTCCTGCCGGCAAGGCAGCAAAGGCCTCTAAGGAAGCCAACAAGCGCCAGACGCTAGCAGAACGCAAGGCGGCAGAGAACCTAGCCGCTGACTCAAAGTCAGAAAAGAGCAACTAATGTCTAAGTTCAGCGATCTAGGTAACGACCTATACACCGGCGCGCGCTCGTTCGACTTCGTTGGCCGACGCAAAATTTGGTACGGTATTGCAGCGCTAATGGTGCTTCTAGCTATCGTCCTCCCAATCCTTCGCGGCGGGTTCAACTTCGGCATTGAGTTCCGTGGCGGTTCCGAATTCCGTGTTGCAGGCGTTTCAAGCCAGTCTCAGCAGGTTGCCATCGACGCAGTGCACTCGGTAGTCCCTGACACCGAACCTCTTGTTACCAGCGTCGGAACTGACAGCATTCGCGTCCAGACAAAGCAGCTCACTGACCTAGTTTCTGAGGACGTGCGAATTGCATTGGCAAACGCCTACAAGGTTGAAAGTTCTTCAGTAGCCAGCTCTTACATTGGTGCAAACTGGGGAGCCGACGTCACCGGCAAGGCCTTAAACGGTCTTATCGTGTTCGTTATCCTCGCCGCTATTCTCATGGCCCTGTACTTCCGCACTCTCAAGATGTCTGTTGCCGCAGTTTTGGCGTTGATTCACGACTTGATCATCACCGCAGGTGTTTATGGTGCACTTGGTTTCGAGGTGACCCCGGCAGCAGTTATCGGCTTCTTGACCATCCTGGGATACTCGCTTTACGACACCGTTGTTGTGTTTGACAAGATTCGCGAGAATACCTTCGAGGTTGAGTTCAGCGAGACCACCACCTTCAAGCAGCAGGTCAACCTGGCGATCAACCAGACCTTGGTTCGTTCGGTCAACACCTCGATCGTCGCCGTTCTTCCAGTGGCAGCGATTTTGTTTATCGGAGCGACTCTTCTCGGTGCGGGAACTCTGCGAGACATCGCACTTGCGCTGTTCATCGGTATTATCGTTGGAACTTACTCAACCTTGTTCATTGCGGCTCCTGCTTACTCGCACCTTCGCGAGGGCGAAGCGAAGTATCGCAAGGCTGAGCAGAAGGTACTGGCAAAGGCTTAATCCCATTTGGGGTTGGCTAGTCTCGTTGTAAAGGATTGGCCCGAGTTGACCGACGTAACACCCACCAGCAGCATTAGTGTTCTCAGGAACAAGCTGCCCAGGCTATTTACGCGCTCAGGACCATACGCTGTTGAACTGAACGAGATTCTGCGTCTAGCCAAGCTGAATCATCCGAAAGCAGATCTGTCGATCATCGAACGCGCGTTCGCGGTGGCAGAGCTTGCGCATCGTCCTCAAATGAGGAAGTCGGGCGAGCCTTACATCACGCACCCTCTAGAGGTCACGAGAATCCTTGCTGAACTAGGAATCGGCCCGGTAACACTAGCTGCCGCACTCTTGCATGACACGGTTGAAGACACCGAATACAGCCTCGATCAGCTGAAGAGGGACTTTGGCGACGAGGTCGCGATGCTGGTGGACGGCGTCACGAAGCTCGACAAGGTCAAGTTCGGCGAAAATGCGCAGGCCGAAACTGTTCGCAAGATGGTTGTGGCGATGTCCAAGGACATCCGAGTTCTGGTTATCAAACTGGCAGACCGACTGCACAATGCGCGCACTTGGGCGTTTGTGCCCGAAGAGAGCGCCAAGCGCAAGGCTCAAGAGACTCTCGAGATTTATGCACCGTTGGCGCATCGCCTCGGCATCAACACAATCAAGTGGGAACTTGAGGACATCTCGTTCTCGGTTCTCTACCCGAAGGTTTACGAAGAGATCGTCAACTTGGTTACTCAGCGCACGCCGAAGCGCGCTGAATTCATTGAGAGTGTGATCGGCTCAATCGAAGGGGACCTTCGCGAAAACCGCATCAAGGGCAAGGTGGCTGGCCGACCGAAGCAGTATTACAGCATCTATCAAAAGATGGTGGTGCGCGGTCGAGAGTTTGATGACATCTACGATCTAGTCGGCATCCGTGTGCTGGTTCAAGAAGTAAAGGATTGCTACGCGGTGCTTGGTTCTATCCACGCACGTTGGAATCCTGTGCCGGGGCGCTTCAAGGATTACATCGCAATGCCTAAGTTCAATCTCTATCAGTCGCTGCACACCACCGTGATGGGTCCACAGGGTCGACCTGTCGAGATTCAGATCAGAACATTCGAGATGCACCAGAGAGCCGAGTATGGTGTTGCGGCTCACTGGAAGTACAAGGAGCAGGTCGGCAAGTCCACTGAGACGCGCGAAGAAGATCTAGCTTGGCTGAAGCACTTGACCGACTGGCAAGCCGAGACGCAGGACCCGACGGAATTCCTCGACTCGCTGCGCTTCGAAATCGGCGCTAAAGAGGTTTATGTTTTCACACCAAAGGGCAAAGTCATCGGCCTAAGTGGAGGAGCGACACCGGTCGACTTCGCCTATGCAGTGCACACCGAGGTTGGCCACCGCACCATGGGAGCCAAGGTCAATGGGCGTCTGGTGCCATTGGAAAGCAAACTCCAATCTGGCGACGTTGTAGAAATCTTCACGTCTAAGTCTCAGGAGGCCTCGCCGTCGAAGGACTGGTTGAATTTTGTTGCTTCTCCGCGCGCCCGAGCCAAGATCAAGCAGTGGTTCGCAGAAGAGCGAAAAGAAGAGTCAACCGAGCAAGGTAAAGAGATGCTTGCCAAGGCCATGCGAAAGCAGAACCTTCCGTTGCAGCGTCTAATGTCTGCCGATGTTCTGGTGAAGCTAGCGGGGGAGTTGCGGTTCCCAGACGTATCAGGTCTCTACGCCGCGATCGGTGACAACCACATCTCTGCCCAATCGGTGGTTGAAAAGCTAACAGCCGCAATCAACGTTGAAGAAGACAACGAAGACACTCCGTTCGAGCTACCTCAGCAGTCACGCAGCGCAAACCGTCAGCGTTCTAACGATTCTGGCGTCTTGGTCAAGGGTGACGCTGACGTCATGGCTAAGTTGGCCCGCTGCTGCACGCCCGTGCCTGGAGACGCGATTGTTGGGTTCGTTACGCGAGGTTCAGGAGTTTCGGTGCACCGCAGCGACTGCAAGAACGTGGATGAGCTGATGCAACAGCCCGAGCGGATCATGGATGTGAGTTGGGCGCCAACCACAAAGAGCTTGTTCTTAGTTCAGATCCAGATAGAAGCCCTTGACCGGTCCGGTTTGCTATCGGACGTAACTCGAGTGCTCTCTGAGCATCACGTGAACATTCTTTCTGCTTCAGTTTCGACTCGATCAGACCGAGTGGCACTGAGCCGGTTCGTTTTCGAAATGGGTGACGCAGGCGTGCTGGAACATCTCTTGAATGCCGTTAGGCGCATCGAAGCCGTCTACGACGTTTATCGCGTCAGCAACGTCTAACGCAAAAAGCCAGAGTACAAGAAATGCCCCCGGCGATTGCCGAGGGCATTTCCAAAACTTCAAAGACTATGAAGCTGCCTTGACTACCTCGAGCCAGGCCTTGCGAGCCTTCAGCGCTTCGGTTGCATCGTCGGTCTTCTTCTTGTCCTTCTTGGCCTTGGCAGTCTCTAGCTCAGCCTCAAGCTTCACAATGGATGCCTCAAGCTGGGCGATGACGTCGTTAGAACGCGCTTGTGCGGCTGGGTCAGTCTTGCGCCAGTGCTCGGCTTCAACTTCGCGGACCTTGGCTTCGATTGCACGAAGCTTGTCTTCGGTTTCACGAAGCTTTTCGCGTGGAACCTTGCCGGCCTTTTCCCACTTCTGCTGAATGGC
>JBDLUE010000044.1:0-7306 GCA_039805505.1 Actinomycetota bacterium | reverse complement strand
GAGTCAAACGGCCAGTTCGGTTATGCCTCAGACGCAGAGATCCTTTGGATGCACCGCTTCTTGTCTCAGGAGGTTGGCGTGTTCGTCGAGCCTTCATCGGCAACCGGTGCAGCAGGTCTTTTCAAGCACTCGAAGCGCGGCGAAGTTCCTGCCGGTTCAACCATCGTCGTTACCGTCACCGGTCACGGCTTAAAGGACCCAATGTGGGCACTAAAGACCGAGAGTGGAAAGACCATCAAGCCACAGGCCGTTGCTAACAAGGTTGAAGCCGTAGCCGAGCGCCTAGGTCTTTCAAAGAAGTAATCATGACCTCACTCATCGGCAGAAAAGTCACCGTCAAGGTTCCGGCAACTTCGGCAAACCTTGGCCCTGGCTTTGACACTCTAGGTCTCGCGCTCTCGTTCTATGACGAGCTCGAAGTAGAGGCTGTCGCCGGTGATGGTGCTTTCGTAGAGGTGCATGGCGAAGGTGAGGGCGAGGTTCCGACCGACGCCTCGAACCTGGTAGTCCAGTCAATTGCCTACGCCTTCAAAAAGTTTGGCCAGACGCTTCCGGGTCTCCGACTAAAAGCTCACAACATCATTCCTCACGGCCGTGGCATGGGTTCATCGGGCGCAGCCGTGGTTTCCGGAATCGTTGCCGCCAAGGGTCTCCTTGAGGGCATTGTCGAAATCACTGACAAAGATCTGCTTGACCTAGCGACCGAGCTCGAAGGTCACCCTGACAACGTCGCACCCGCCCTTTTCGGTGGCCTGACCGTTGCCTGGGAAGACGAGCAAGGCCCGCACCACAAGAAGCTGTTCGTTCACCGCGGCGTGTCCTTCCTCGAGTTGGTGCCGAACTTCAAGATGTCTACCGCTCTGGCGCGTTCACTTCAGCCTGAGTCGGTTCCTCACAATGATGCAGTCTTCAACGTGTCGCGTTCTGCTCTGCTAATCGCGTCGCTGACCCAGAGCCCAGAGTTCCTTATGGCAGCAACCGAAGACAAACTGCACCAGGATTACCGTGCGGCGGCTATGCCTGAAACTCACGCGCTAGTTCAGCTGATGCGCGAGCATGGTCACGCTGCGGTGGTTTCGGGCGCAGGCCCATCCGTGTTGGTTTTGGCAACCGGTCCGGCACAACGCCTTGAAGCGGCAGCAATCGCTGCAAAACACTATCCACAGTGGAAAGCGCTTTTGCTCGCGGTCGACTTCAAGGGTGCTACAGTAGTAACGCACCAATAAGTAAGCGCAAGTCTCTAGCTCAGATGCTAAAAGACGCGCAAATCCTCGCAAATCTAATGCGATGGAGCACGGCCAGTTCTAAAGGCCAGTGCAGCCAGCGAAAATCTCAAAAACA
This sequence comes from Actinomycetota bacterium, assembly GCA_039805505.1. Lineage (GTDB taxonomy): Bacteria > Actinomycetota > Actinomycetes > Actinomycetales > Microbacteriaceae > Rhodoluna. The sequence continues at coordinate 5,965 of JBDLUE010000044.1, read as the reverse complement.
TTGAGTCGCTGAAATACTCAAGAAAGAGCACAAACCACATGGATGAAATCCAAGAAACCAAGAAGCCAGCAGCGCGCCGCGGACGCCGCGTCGAAGCCGGAGCAGTAGCTCCTGAGGCAACCTCAGCTGCGGCATCACCAGCTTCAAGCGACTCTGCAAGCGCAGACGCTCCAAAGAAGAACACCCGATCACGCGCGGCTAAGCCTGCAACCGATGCGGCTGCTGCAGAAAAGCCGGCTCGCGAGCCAAAGGCTGAGAAGTCAGAGCCAAAGGCTGAGAAGTCAGAGGGTTCTTCAAACGAAGGCTCAAACTCTGGTTCAGAGAGCAACGGCGAGGGCGGAGAGCGCCAGGAGCGTTCAGGTAACTCACGCAACCGCAACCGCAACCGCAATGGTCGCAACCGCAACGGTGGCGAGCGTTCAGAGGGCGGCAACGAGTCGAACGGCGCCAACTCAGAGGGTGGCGAAGCTCGCGAACCTCGTGAGCCACGCGAAAACCAGAACCGCGACAACTCGACCCGCGACAATGATTCACGCAACGACCGCGACTTCAACGACGAGCGTCGCAATGGCCGCAACGGTCGCAGCCGCAACCGCAATGACCGCAACGACCGTTACCGTGACCGCAACGACCGCAATGGTCGCGGCGGCCGTGGCAACAACAACCCTTACGACGAGGCAGAGCCAGAGATCTCTCCAGATGACGTGCTAGTTCCAGTAGCCGGTATCTTGGACGTTCTCGACAACTACGCTTTCGTTCGCACAAGCGGTTACCTTCCTGGGCCAAACGACGTTTACGTTTCACTTGGTCAGGTAAAGAAGTACTCACTTCGCAAGGGTGACGCAGTGGTCGGCGCAATCCGTCAGCCGCGTGAGAACGACAACTCAGGCCGCCAGAAGTTCAACGCGATTGTCCGCATCGACTCGATCAACGGTCTTACCCAGGAGCAGGCTGCAAACCGCGTCGAGTTCCAGAAGCTGACCCCTCTATACCCACAGACTCGTCTGCGACTAGAGACCGAATCAAACAAGCTGAGCACCCGAATCATCGACTTGGTTTCACCAATCGGTAAGGGCCAGCGTGGTTTGATCGTTTCTCCACCAAAGGCCGGTAAGACCCTGGTCCTTCAGGCAATCGCGAACTCAATCGCAGTCAACAACCCAGAGGTTCACCTAATGGTTGTTCTCGTTGACGAGCGCCCTGAAGAAGTTACCGACATGCAGCGCACCGTCAAGGGTGAAGTTATTGCTTCAACCTTCGACCGTCCTGCAGAAGACCACACCACCGTCGCCGAACTGGCTATCGAGCGCGCAAAGCGCCTTGTTGAGCTAGGCCACGACGTTGTTGTCCTTCTCGACTCGATCACCCGTCTGGGCCGCGCTTACAACCTAAGCGCACCGGCATCAGGCCGCATCCTTTCGGGTGGTGTTGACTCGTCAGCGCTTTACCCACCAAAGCGCTTCTTCGGTGCTGCCCGCAACATCGAGGATGGCGGCTCACTCACCATCCTGGCAACCGCTCTTGTTGAGACCGGTTCGAAGATGGATGAGGTTATCTTCGAAGAGTTCAAGGGAACCGGCAACATGGAGCTTCGCCTGTCACGCGCACTCGCTGACAAGCGCATCTTCCCTGCGGTTGACGTCAACGCTTCGGGCACCCGTCGCGAAGAAATGCTGATGAGCCCGGATGAGACCAAGATCGTCTGGAAGCTTCGCCGCGCACTAGCAGGTCTAGAGCAGCAGCAGGCACTTGAACTAGTGCTTAGCCGTCTGAAGGAGACCTCAAGCAACGTTGAGTTCCTAATGCAGGTTCAGAAGTCAATGCCAGTTCCAACCGGTTCTGACTCGGAGTAATAATTGCTTTCTTCCGTTCAACCTCTAATTGCTGAGCACACCGAGCTTCAGACCCAGCTGTCTGACCCGGGGTTGCACGGCAACCCAGCTTTGGCCAAGAAGCTTAACCGCCGCTATGCCGAACTGAGCGCAATCATCAACGCCTACAACCAGGTCAACCTACTCACGGATGACCTTGCTGCGGCAAAGGAGCTTGCTAAGGAAGACGAGGCATTTGCCGAAGAAGTTCCGGCTACCGAGCAGAAGCTGCACGAGGCCAACGAGAAGTTGCGCCGTCTGCTGATTCCTCGTGACCCAGACGACGGCCGCGACGTGATTATGGAAATCAAGGCTGGTGAAGGTGGTGCAGAGTCTGCGCTTTTTGCTGCCGACTTGCTTCGCATGTACTTGCAGTACGCCAACTCAAAGGGTTGGAAGACTGAAATCCTAGACAAGAACGAGTCTGACCTCGGTGGCATCAAGGACATTCAGTTGGCTATCAAGTCAAACACCACCGATCCAGCACAGGGCGTGCACGCTCACCTGAAGTATGAGGGTGGCGTTCACCGCGTTCAGCGCGTTCCGGCAACCGAAACTCAGGGTCGAATTCACACTTCCGCGGCGGGCGTTCTAGTCTTCCCAGAAGTTGATGAGCCTGAAGAAGTAGAGATCAGCCAGAACGACCTTCGCATCGATGTTTACCGCTCATCGGGTCCTGGTGGCCAGTCGGTTAACACCACCGACTCCGCTGTTCGCATCACCCACTTGCCAACCGGAATCACCGTGGCGATGCAGAACGAAAAGTCACAGCTGCAGAACCGTGAAGCTGGTATGCGTGTGCTCCGTGCCCGCATCCTTGCCGCCCAGCAGGAGGCACTGGAGGCCGAGCAGTCGGCTGCCCGCAAGTCTCAGGTGAAGTCGGTTGACCGCTCTGAGCGCATCCGCACCTACAACTTCCCAGAGAACCGCATCGCTGACCACCGCACCGGTTACAAGTCTTACAACCTAGATGCAGTCATGGATGGCGCTCTCGAGCCAGTTATCCAATCAGCAATCCAGATGGATGAAGAAGCGCGTCTAGCCGCAATCGGTGAAGCTAAGTAGCGAGCAATTTTGTTACTTGGCGACCTGGTTCGACATGCAGCGGAGCGCTTTGAATCGGTAGGTATCGATTCTTCGTTGGCCGACGCCGAGCTACTCGCCGGGCACATCCTCGGGCTTAGCCGCGGGGGAGTGCAGGCTCAGATTCTTATGGGGGCAACCGTCTCAGAATCTGATGCCGAATCGATCGCGAATCTCTATGGCCGACGCCTTGCACGCGAGCCGCTTCAGCACATCACAGGCTTGGCCTACTTTCGTCAACTCGAACTTGTCGTTGGCAAAGGTGTATTCATCCCGCGACCCGAGACCGAATTCGTGGCTCAATTAGCCATCGACGCCATCCGCGAAGCCATCAAATCTGGCGCTGAAAACCCGATTTCCGTTGATCTTGGCACCGGCTCTGGGGCAATCGCTCTGGCTATGGCGACCGAAAGCCCGAACGCCAAAATCTATGCTGTCGAGAAATCTCCAGATGCCTTTCCATTCACCAAATCAAATTTCGACAAGTATGCCGACCAGGGCGATGCAACCCTCATCCAAGGCGATCTCGCCGATGCCTTTCAGGAACTGAACGGGCAGGTCTCTGTCGTGGCTTCTAACCCGCCATACATTCCGCTCGACATGATTCCTCGCGATGAAGAGGTGCGACTCCACGATCCAGCCTTAGCTCTTTACGGCGGCGAAGACGGAATGTCGGTGATTCACCTGGTTTCCGCCACGGCAAAACGCCTACTTGTGACCGGGGGAGCCCTGATCATCGAACACGCAGACTCGCAGTCCGATCAGGTCTGTCAACTACTATTGGCTGATGGATGGCGCGAAGTTCGAGCACATCGAGATCTGACCGATAGATTCCGCGCCGTCACCGCAACTAAGTAATCTATAGTTTCAAGTCAAGCACCCAAGACCGAGGCAGGAGACACCGTGGCCACCCGCATTTATGACTGCTCGCTCGACACCGACCTCCTTACGGGCATGCGTCTGGCTAAGGTTTCGCTAGGCCGAAGCGAGCTTGTTGTTCTTCCAACCGACACCGTTTATGGCATCGGTTGCGACGCCTTCTCAGCGAAGGGTGTTGCTGCGCTGCTAGCAGCGAAGGGCCGCGGCCCTCAGTCGCCGCCGCCGGTTCTTATTCCAAACCTGGCCACTCTTAATGCTTTGGCCGAAGACATCCCGGATGTAGCAACGCGTCTAGCCAAGACCTTCTGGCCGGGTGCTCTCACGATGATTCTGCGCGCTCAGCCTTCTCTTACCTGGGATCTAGGCGAAACCAAGGGCACCGTGGCACTTCGAATGCCTGACCACAAGATTGCCTTGGCTCTTCTTGAAGAAGTGGGCCCGATGGCTGTATCAAGCGCGAACCTAACCGGTGAGCCGGCGGCGACGACCTGTCAGCAGGCCGCTGCCTACCTAGGCGAGAGCGTCCAGGTTTACTTGGATGGCGGCAACAGCCCAAAGGGTGAGGCATCGACCATCCTCGACCTCACTGACGTTAGCGATCGCTACGTAGACGGCAAACTCGAAACCACCGGCAAGATTCGTCTTGTTCGAGCGGGTGCGCTCAGCGCCGACAAGATTCGCACCATCGCCGGCGACTTGCTAGAAGATTTGGCCGGTTAGTGCGCGCCTATCTGCTGACGATGCTGTTCGCGGCCGTAATCACTTTTCTGGGCACATTTGCGACACTGAAAATTAGCCACAAATACAAGCTTTACCCTCAGATTCGCGCACGTGATTCGCACACAAGACCAACGCCCCGACTAGGCGGCGTCGCTATGTTCGGCGGCTTCCTAGCCGCAATGATCTTTTCATCAAGCCTCGGCTGGTTCCAAAGCGTGTTTGTGGAACCTGGGCGGGTAATGGCTATCGTCGCCGCTGCGTTCTTGATCACCTTGATTGGTTTCCTAGACGATCTCTACGACCTCGACTGGACGCTCAAACTGGCCGGCCAATTCGTCGTGGCCGGAATCCTGGCTTGGCAGGGTGTCCAAATCGTGTCGCTGCCCATCGGTGGCATCACCATCGGCAGTTTCGGTCTCTCATTTGTTGCGACAGTGTTCCTAACCGTTTTGGTTATGAACGCGGTGAACTTTATCGATGGCCTTGACGGTCTCGTTGCCGGCGTGGTTCTAATCGGAACCACCGTATTCTTCGCCTACAGCTACCTGCTCGCCCAGCAGACCTCACCAACCAACTACTTCAATCTCGCCTCAGTTCTGTCGGCGATTGTTATCGGTATGTGCGTCGGGTTCCTGCCATATAACTGGCACCGCGCGAAGATTTTCATGGGGGATTCAGGCGCGATGCTGCTCGGAATGTTGATGGCCGTTTCGGCCCTCACCGTAACGGGCCAGGTTGACCCTCACGTGGCCGCCAAGGATGACTTCCTGCCGGCCTTTATCCCACTGATCTTGCCTTTGGCTATTTTGATTTTGCCGCTGCTCGACTTCACCCTCGCGGTCTTGAGAAGACTTCGCGCGGGCAAGTCACCGTTTGCCGCTGACCGGCAACACATCCACCACCGCCTGCAAGACTTCACTCATCTCGGCTCAGTGCTGGTCTTCTACGTCTGGACAGCCCTTATTTCGGTAACCTGTCTGCTGTTCTTCTTCATGCCTGCATGGATGGTCTGGATTTTTGCATCCCTGGGTCTCATCGGGGCTTCCGCTTTCACCGTCTGGCCCATAGTCACGCGTAATTCACTCAAGGAATCGAGTCCAAATGTCTAACCCGTCCTCAACCTCCGAGGTCTTTTCGGCTGTTCTAAAGCAAGGGCTGTTGCTTGTGCTTGCGATCGCTGTGCTCGGCGGCGGAATTGGCTTCATTGTCGCGGGCATCAACGGACTTTTGAGTGGCCTGATCGGAGCGGCTCTCGCTTTATTGTTCAGCACCATGACTGCTGTGTCAGTGAAGTTTGGCGGCAAGCTCTCGCTAGGTGGTTTCTTTGGTGTTGTTCTTGGTGGCTGGATCTTCAAAATGGTTCTTTTCATCGGCATCGTCGCCACACTGCGAGGGGCAAACTTCATTGATGG
>JBDLUE010000043.1:0-6959 GCA_039805505.1 Actinomycetota bacterium | reverse complement strand
AAGGTTTGGCGAGAATCCCATAGCCATCGACAGGACTCCGAAACCAACCGAGGTTCCGATAATCAAGGAAATCTTGTTGACCTTGTTGGCAAACGTGGCTAGAAGGATGCCACCCAGCGCCATACCAATGCTGAACAGGATCTCGGCGACGGTGAGCTTCCATACTTCGGCACCGAAGTTTCGCGCAATCAAAAGCGGCGACAGGTTTGAAGGCGCCACGGCCAATAGGAACACAATCGCGAAGACACCCATAACCCAACGAACTAGGTCGTGGGTGAATATGTAGCTCATGCCGTCCTTGAGGTCGGCAAAGTAGCTCGGCTTGTCAACTGCATTCACTCGGTCGAGGCTCGGAACCTTGATGAACGCGAAGATGCTAATGCCGATAACGGCAGTCACGACATCGATGAAGAAGATCGGAACAATCGACATGTTGGCATAAACAGCCGCGGCAGCAACTGGTGCGAGCAGACCCATGGCTGACTGGATGCTGCTGTTGATGCCGTTGATTCGCATCAACTTGTCACTCGGCACAATCTGAGGGATTACCGCTGAAACGGCTGGCATCTGAATGCCGGCACCGACGGAGCGAACAGCCATTACCAAGAAGATCAACCAGAGGTCATCCACGCCAGAGAGCATCAAGAAAGCTAGACCCAAAGTTGCGGCAGCGATCGATGCGTCGGCCACAATGATCATGGTTTTGCGGTTCACCCGGTCAGCCCAAACGCCAGCGAAGATCGAGACAATCGCCTGTGGCAGGAAGCCGAAGATTGCAGCCAGCGCCAGGATGAAACCAGATTTGGTGGTCAGCGTCAGGTGCCACAGGATGGCGTACTGAACCAAGAACGAACCAAACATTGAGATGGTTTGCGCGGTCAAGAACAGGCCGGCACGGCGAGCCCATCCCGGCATTGATTCGCTAGCTAGCGGTTCGGCCAGCGCAGCGCCCTGAGGGGCGTCGGTGGTTGACGCGGATACTGACTCGGATGCGGCGGTTTCTTTTTTAGGCATCCAAAAAGCCTAGTCCTTTGGCAGCACCTTTAGGGTTTTCAATGTTGGGTCAGCGACAAAGGCGATTCGCACACCCATGTCTCGTGCCTCAAAAAGAGCGTTCAGCGCTGCTTCGGTGATTCGTTCACCAGGGCTCAAGACCGGCACTCCCGGTGGGTAAGGGCAAATCATCTCGGCCGAAACTCGGCCAACCGCGTCAGCTGAGTCGACAACTTCATACGAGCTGAAGAAAGCCTCGCGAGGGGTGACAACAACCTCAGGCTCGATTGAGAACGCAGGCAAAATCTCGATCGGGCGAGGTTCGCCGCGGTGGTTGTTGACCGACTCGATAATCTTCTTGACCAGGTCGTTGATTCGGTCGGGGGTGTCGGCAAAGGTAATCATCGGGATGATGATGTCGCGGTTCGCCATCTCAACATCGATGTTCTGTGCGAGCAGGTCAGCCTCGACCTTATTGCCATCAACACCGCAGCTGCTGAACATGATGACAAGCTTGAGCGGGTCGATGTATTCGCCGTCGATAACGTCGATTCCAGCAGCCACCAAGGATGCACGGCCACGCTCAGTCGCCTCGATAACCGGGCCGATTAGTTCGTGTCCGTGGCGCTCCAGGAGTGCACGGGCGGCATCGATCGAAGCCAAGATTCGACCAGACATGGATGTGGTCTGAGTCGAGTCGAACATCTTGTTGAAGCGAGCTAGGTCGACATACTGGTCGCGAACTAGAACGAACGAAGCCTGCGAATAGCTCGGCAAAGTCTTGTGAGCAGAGGTCACGACGATGTCGGCGCCCTCAGCGATTGGGTGGTTTGGCAACTCTGGGTGGAAGCCATAGTGAGCAGCCCAGGCTGCGTCGACCACGAGTGGAATGCCATACTCGTGGGTCACCTTGGCAAGGCGAGGGATGTTCGACATCGTGCCAACGTACGAAGGTTCACCGATCAGAACCGCCTTGGCGTCTGGGTGCTCGGCAAGTGTTTCGGCCAAACGAGAAGACGGCAAGTATTCCGGCAAGCCGGTGGCCGGGTTGATTTCTGGGCGAATCCATACGGGAACAACGCCGGCATAAACCAAGCCGACCAAAACCGACTTGTGAAGTGTGCGCGAGACAATGACTTTGTCTCCGGGGCCAGCCACGGCCATAACGGCTGCGTGGTTTGAACCCGATGAGCCGTTGACGCCGAAGCGGCAGAGCTCGGCACCCCAAAGCTTGGCCGCCATGGCCTCGGCCTCAAGGATGAGTGATGGTGAAATGCGGTGCGGGTGATTGCCTGGAAGAACCGGGATGTCGCCATCCACGATGGCTCCGGTTAGGTCGGTTCGACCTTTATGGCCCGGGATTTGGAAGGGTGACCGATCGGTCTCCATATCGCGAATCCACGCGTCTAGAAGGGGTGCGCTGGAGCGCAAACCCATTGGGTCTTTCGTGTCTAGAAGTGTGGCTGCGCCAAATGCGTGCTGAGGCAATATCCCGCCTTTCGGTTAGTGAACAGATGACGAAGGGACCGAGGCCTAAGCCTCGATCCCTCCATCGGAAATCTTTGTAACTAAGGCTTAGAACTCAACCTTGGTTACGTTGGTGTCAAGCTGGATGCCAGGACCGAAAGTGGTCGAGATTGCACCCTTGATTAGGTAGCGGCCCTTTGAAGACGAAGGCTTCAAACGCATGATCTCTTCAAGTGCAACACCTAGGTTCTCGCCTAGCTGCTCCTTGGTGAAAGATGCCTTACCAATGATGAAGTGCAGGTTAGCCTGCTTGTCGACGCGGAAGTCGATCTTTCCACCCTTGATGTCAGTAACAGCCTTCGCTACGTCTGGAGTAACGGTTCCGGTCTTTGGGTTTGGCATAAGGTTACGAGGACCTAGAACCTTACCTAGACGACCGACCTTACCCATAAGCTCTGGGGTCGAAACTGCTGAGTCGAAGTCAACCCATCCGGCTGCAACCTTCTCGATTAGCTCGTCGCCACCAACAACGTCAGCGCCTGCTGCAACTGCAGCGTCAGCTGCGGCACCAGTTGCGAAAACGATAACGCGGGCGGTCTTACCAGTTCCGTGTGGAAGTGAAACGGTTCCACGGATCATCTGGTCGGCCTTGCGAGGGTCAACACCGAGCTTGAAAGCTACCTCTACGGTTGAGTTGAACTTCTTTGAGCCAGTCTCCTTGATTAGGGTTACTGCCTCGGCTGGGGTGTAAAGCTTGCCCTCGGTGATGAGTGCAGCTGCGGCTTCATAAGCCTTTGAGCGCTTTGCCATTCTGTTGTTCCTATCTATTGGTCACAGTTGTGGTTAGCGGGTCGCGCGCGACCCTCCCACTACTTTGTTGCTTTGTCCTGGATGGACTGCCAGCCCGAAAGCCAGCGGTTGCTCGTGAGAGCCGTTGAGACTTAAGCCTCGACGGTGATTCCCATTGAGCGAGCGGTTCCCGCGATGATCTTTGCCGCTGCGTCAACATCGTTGGCGTTTAGGTCAGACATCTTCTGGGTTGCGATCTTGTATAGAGCGTCCTTCGAAAGCTGAGCAACCTTCACGGTGTGAGGGGTAGCTGAGCCCTTTGCAACGCCAGCAGCCTTCTTGATTAGCTCAGCTGCAGGAGGAGTCTTTAGGACGAAGGTGAATGAACGGTCTTCGTAGACGGTGATTTCTACTGGGACAACGTTGCCCTTCTGGTCTGCGGTTGCGTTGTTGTACGCGGTGCAGAATTCCATGATGTTTACACCGTGCTGGCCAAGTGCTGGACCAATCGGAGGAGCTGGGTTTGCAGCGCCTGCGTTGATCTGAAGCTTGATCATGCCGGTGATCTTTTTCTTCGGTGCCATTTGTTATTCCTTTACTAGGGTTTTGTAACTCTTTGAAAATCTTTAGTTTTTGGCTTACGCCAGTGCGCCAACCTGCTCGAAGCCAAGCTCTACCGGGGTCTCACGCTCGAAGAGTGAAACAAGAACGATTAGCTTGCCGCTTTCTGGCTTGATCTCTGAAATGGTTCCAGGTAGACCCGCGAACGAACCATCCTTGATCATGATGCTCTCGCCAAGCTTGTAGTTGACGTTGATTGGAATGGCCTTTGCCTTGCCCTTTACGGCTACGCCGCCCTTAGCTGCAAGCTTCGCCTCTGCCTCTTCAGGAAGAACGTAAAGGGTCTTCAACATGTTGAAGGCCTCATCTGGGCGAAGTGGGGTTGGGTTCTGTGAGTTGCCAACAAAGCCGGTTACGGCTGGGGTGTGGCGAACTAGTGACCAAGACTCTTCGTTCATTTCCATACGGATTAGAACGTAACCAGGGATGCGAACCTTGGTAACCAGCTTGCGCTGACCGTTCTTGATCTCGATGGAGTCTTCCATCGGAACTTCGATCTGGAAGATGTCGTCGCCGCCCTCAAGAGCAAGCTTGCGGTTCTCGATGTTCTGCTTAACGCGCTTCTCGTAACCTGCGTAGCTGTGGATTACGTACCACTTGCCAGGCTGGCGACGAAGCTCGTTGCGGAACTCGCGGTATGGGTCTTCCTCAACCGGAGCGCCCTCTTCGATCTCGTCTGAGATGGCAGCCTCAACCTCAGCAACCTCAGCGATAGCTTCTTCAAGCTCGAGGTCCTGCTCTAGTTCTGCTGCTGCGTCAACGGCAAGGTCAGCAAAGTCAGCGTCGGCTTCGGCGATTACGGCGTCAGCAGCCACGTCAACAGCAACCTCGGCTAGCGCCTCTAGTTCGTTGCGTTCTGAATCACTCACTTGATGTGTCCTATCGTTTCTGAAATCTGTTTTGCGACTAGCTGGTTTCGACTATGCAGTCGGGGTGAAAACGAAAGTTACACCCTGGTAGAAAAGCCAGTCGAGAAGCGAAATGATCGCCATGACTACTACAACGAACGCCAACACGACGCCGGTGTAGTTGCGAAGCTCAGCGAAGGTTGGCTTGGTGACCTTGTTTAGCTCGCCAACAACCTGCTTGAAAAATAGAACCACGCGACCGACGACGTTGCGCTTGGCGACCTGGTCGGCCTTAGCGCGCTCGACTACGTCTTCCTGCTCTAGCTCATCTGCCATGAGAGATTCCTTCTTCTAACTAAAACAACTTGCAGGGCGGACAGGACTCGAACCTGCAACCCTCGGTTTTGGAGACCGATGCTCTACCAATTGAGCCACCACCCTTTACAGGGCTAGGTTGCCAACTCTAAAAACCATCTGACGCAAGACAGACTTCTAGATTGAAATCTAAAAGTGAATTTGTGCCAGATTAGGCTTCAGAAGTTGTCAAACTACCTCTAAAGAGTGTAAACCTTGGTGACGGTTAATGCAAAGCCCAAATGCCCGTTCGATAGACTTGGCGGGTGACTGACTTTCCTAGAATCTCAAAGCGTATTGGCTCTATCGCAGAATCTGCGACCCTGAAGGTAGACGCGAAGGCGAAATCGCTGCAGGCCGCAGGCCGCCCAGTTATCTCCTACGCCGCCGGCGAGCCAGACTTCGCCACCCCTGCCCACATCGTTGAGGCAGCGGCCATCGCCGTTCGCGACCCGAAGAATCACCGCTACACACCGGCAATTGGTCTGCCAGATCTTCGCGAGGCAATCGCGCACAAGACTCGCATCGACTCTGGCACCGAGATCTCGGCTGCCCAGGTTGTCGTCACCAACGGTGGCAAGCAGGCTGTGTACCAAGCTTTCGCAACCCTGGTTGACCCGGGCGATGAGGTCCTAATGCCTACCCCGTTCTGGACAACCTACCCGGAGGCCGTTCGCCTAGCCGGCGGTGTGCCAGTCGAGGTCTTCGCCGGCGCTGACCAGAACTACAAGGTCACCGTTGCCCAGCTAGAGGCGGCTCGCACTTCTCGCTCGAAGGTTTTGTTGTTCGTATCGCCGTCAAACCCAACCGGCTCTGTTTACACCCGCGAAGAGACCGAGGCAATCGGCCGCTGGGCATTCGACAACGGAATGTGGGTTATCACCGACGAGATTTACCAGAACCTCACCTACGACGGCCTGAAGGCAGTTTCGATCACCGAGGCTGTGCCTGAGTTGATCGACCGCACCATCCTGGTCAACGGTGTCGCTAAGACCTATGCGATGACCGGATGGCGTCTGGGATGGATGGCCGGCCCACTTGACGCGATGAAGGCTGCGGGCAACCTGCAGTCACACCTGTCGTCTAACGTTTCGAACATCTCGCAGAAGGCAGCTCTTGCTGCGCTAACTGGACCCCAGGATGAAGTGCTCGCCATGCGCGAAGCATTCGACCGTCGTCGCAAGTTGGCGGTTGCGGAACTCAACAAGATTTCGGGCTGGCACGCGCCAATGCCTGAGGGTGCTTTCTATGTCTACTCAGACGTGACCGGATTGTTGGGTCGCGAATGGGGCGGCAAGCAGATCAACACTTCGCTTGAGCTTTGTGACTACATCTTGGATGCAGCCGAGGTTGCCTTGGTTCCGGGTGAGGCATTCGGCCCATCTGGCTATGTTCGCTTGTCATACGCGCTTGGCGACGGCCCTCTGCTCGAAGGCATCCAGCGCTTGCAGAAGCTTTTTGGCTAAATCATTTTAGAAATAGAAAAAGGACCTCCGATGGAGGTCCTTTTTTGTTAGACGCGATCGAGATTAGAACGAAATCAGGTTTGGCTCTGGCACCAAAGTGATGCCGAAGCGATTTGAAACCGTCAGCTGAACATAGTTGGCAAGCTGCACGATTTCGCGGGCGGTGGCGCCGCCTCGGTTGGTGATGGCCAAGCAGTGCTTCGATGAAATCGCAGCCTGAGAACCCGGCAGCGAAAAGCCCTTCTTAATGCCCGCGTTCTCGATCAACCAAGCGGCAGAGAGCTTGACGGTGAGGCCGTCATCCTCGAGGGTTTCCCATCGTGGCGAAACCTCGGGCAGTGTCCGAGCGAAGGTGTGGCTGACGACCGGGTTGGTGAAGAACGAGCCGCAGCTGACCGAATCTGGGTCGTTGTCGCTGAGA
>JBDLUE010000042.1:0-10327 GCA_039805505.1 Actinomycetota bacterium | reverse complement strand
TTCGCGGACCTTGGCTTCGATTGCACGAAGCTTGTCTTCGGTTTCACGAAGCTTTTCGCGTGGAACCTTGCCGGCCTTTTCCCACTTCTGCTGAATGGCAGCTAGCGCCTTCTTTGCGGCGTCTAGGTCCTTCGCGGCGTCAATCTTCGAGGCTTCCTTGAGTAGCTCAAGTTTGACGGCGAGGTTCGCGCTGAACTCAACGTTCTCGACAGCAACAACCTCTGCCTTCGCGGCATAGACGATGTCTCCAGCAGCCTTGAACCGGTTCCAAAGGGTGTCGTCCTGCTTGCCAGGGGTGCGACCTGAGGCCTTCCACTCATCTAGAAGCTTGCGATACTCCACGACAGCGTCGCTGCCCTTAGCCGCTAGCGCTTCGGCGCGCTCGACGATGGCAACCTTTGCAGCCTTAGCTGACTTGGTTGATGCGTCTAGACCCGCAAAGTACTGACGCTTTGCCGCCTCGAATCGTGTGCGTGCAGTCGAGAACCGCTTCCAAATCGCATCGGCTTCTGTCTTTGGAACCTTCGGCCCAGACTTCTGGAGCGCCTGCCACTCTTCAAACAATTTGGTCATCTCAGCGCCCGAGTTCTTCCACTGAGTCTTTGCCGCATCCTGGTTGGCGATCGCTTCAGCCTTCACAGAACGCTTCGGTGCTCTCGCCCTTTGACGCCTCTTGCTTCTCGGAAACTAAAGCGGCAATCTTTGAATCCAAGTTTGAAACTCGACGGCGTAGGTCAGCGATGTCGCCAACGGCGGCTGGTTCAGCCAAATCCTCAACTAGTTTTGCTGCTACCTTCTTCAAACCAGAGGCATCCACCTTGTTCGCCACACGCTGCTCAAGAATGCGAACCTGAGCCTCTAGATCGGCGAACTTACGCTCGAAATAGGCAAGGGCGGCCTCGGCAGGAACGCCAGGATACTGGCCAACCTGTCGCTCAACACCGGCGACGGTAACGAATACGTTGTTTTCGGCATCTACGCGACCGAATGTGTTCTTAGAGGTTGACACTTCTAGCTCCTGAGGTTTGACGTCCAACACCATTGGACAAGGACTATTTTAGGCTGATAGAACCGAGCTTGGCTTCAAGCGCAGGCTTTCCATCGGAAGCGCCGCCCTCCACTCCAGCGGCAGCAATTTTCTGAACCGCCTCGAGCCCGCCGGTGATCTTTCCGAAGACGGTGTAGCCGCCCACAGCATCCGAGGGAATCATTGAATCCTGGTAAACGATGAAGAACTGGCTACCCATGCTGCTGGCGTCGCCGCCGACTCGAGCCATCGCTAGGACACCTGTCTTATAGATGCTGTCAAATGGTGCATTCTCAATCGGCCCCCAGTTGTAGCCAGGCCCACCGGTGCCGTCACCGTTAGGGTCTCCGCACTGCAAGACGTAGATACCAGCTGTAGTCAAACGGTGGCACTTGAGGTCCTTGAAGAATCCCTGCTGGGCAAGAGTGATGAAGTTTGCCGTTGCCTGCGGAGCTGACTTTCCATCCAACTGGAAGTCAAGAACCGAACCAGAGAGTTCCATCGACCCCGACCAAACCCTTGCCTTGGCAACACCAGGCTTTGGAACAAGTGCCGAGTTTTGAACGGCCGGAGATTCGGTTGGCGCAGAGACTGTCGACGAAACTGCGCCTGGACCAAACCCAAAGTATGCAAATTGAAGCAGCCCAGCGATAGCCAATGCCGCCACGCTTAGCAGAACTGCTCGCTTATTGTCGCGTTTGTTTCGTGCTGCTGCGTGCTTTGCCTGCGCTTGCTTCGCTTCATAATCAGCTAACTTCGCGCCTGAACCGGCCTGGATGTTTTGCTGCTTTTTACTCGATGCCATGATCGCCCTTCGCTATCAAACTTCTTTGAATATACGCGGTTCTGAAATCGTTCTCGGTCAAGCCATCGTCTAACCTAAAAGCATGTCTGATCAGCCGAGCGTCTTCTCGTCAACGACTCCACTCGCTGCACGCATGCGTCCAACCACTTTGGAGGAAGTGGTTGGTCAACAACACATCCTCAAAGCAGGCTCGCCGCTGATTGCCCTGGCGACCCCAGTCGAGCAAGGTGCCAAGGTTTCGGCAGCATCGGTTCTGCTTTGGGGCCCGCCTGGAACAGGCAAAACCACTCTGGCGCAGGTTGTGGCTCGAAGCAGTGGACGGCGATTTGTGGAGCTCAGCGCGATAACCGCTGGCGTCAAAGAAGTCCGCGAGGTTCTTGACCGCGCTAGAAACGACAAAGATCTCTACGGAGTAAGTACGGTCTTATTTCTAGATGAAATTCACCGGTTCTCAAAAGCACAGCAGGATGCGCTTCTGCCAGGAGTCGAAGCCGGCGTCGTAGTGCTCATTGCCGCCACAACCGAGAATCCATCTTTTTCAGTGATTAGTCCTCTGCTATCGCGTTCCTTGGTTCTGACCTTGGAGTCGCTCTCCGACGAGGATGTTCGAAGCTTGATTCAGCGGGCGGTTAGCGACAATCGAGGTCTGGCTGGCGCAGTTGCAATCTCGGATGAGCTGGTCGGGCAAATCCTCAGGCTTTCGCTTGGCGACGCCAGAAGAGCTCTTACGATTCTCGAGTCCGCAGCGATTTCTGCACTTTCAAGGGTCAGCTCAAAGTCGACTAAGCAAAGTAAAAACAAGAAAGCGGTGGACGTCGCACTTGCCGACATCGAATCGGCAGCAGACAGAGCGCTGCTCCGATACGACAAGGATGGAGACCAGCACTACGACGTCATCTCGGCGTTCATAAAGTCTGTGCGTGGCTCTGATGCAGACGCCGCCATTCATTATTTGGCCCGAATGATCGAAGGGGGAGAAGACCCTCGTTTCATCGACCCTTGGCCGAAGCGACGATTTACTTAGCCCTGGCCCCGAAATCGAACACGGCCTACAACGCAATCAACTCTGCACTTGCTGATGTTCGCAATGGAGTCGTCGGGCAGGTACCCAATTCACTAAAGAGTTCGAACTTCGCAAAAGCGCAAAGCCAAGGTGCGGGTGTTGGATACGAATACCCTCATGACTCGAGTCGCGCAGTAGTTCCGCAGCGCTATCTCGATGACAAGGTTCTCGGCCGCAAGTACTACCTACCCAAGGATGTTGGCCATGAGCGCGAGCTCGGAGAGCGCTGGGCCAAACTTCGAGACATCGTTCGTTCGTTCAAGGGTAAATAGCCTCACAAATCGGCGGTAGGTCCTTGGCTTCTAACCCTTGCGACTGCTAGGATTGTCAGGTTGCCGACTGGAACACTCAATCGCGGCTGTGCGAGTGTTCAACTACGGTGCGACTGTCCAATAGCCAGACAGTCCGTGGCAGAGGATCACCTCGATCCGACTTGTGAACAAAAACCGCTATGAACGATCCGCAAGGATCCACTGAAAGGAAAACGTGTCAAAAACCACACGTACCCGCAGCAAGACTCGTTTGTCTCGCGCGCTGGGAATTGCCCTAACCCCAAAGGCAGCTAAGTACCTAGAGAAGCGTCCATACGCTCCAGGTGAGCACGGCCGCACCAAGAAGAAGGCTGACAGCGACTACGCCGTTCGTCTTCGCGAGAAGCAGCGTCTACGCGCCCAGTACGGCATCCGTGAAGCACAGCTTCGCAAGACCTTCCAGGAAGCAAAGCGCGCAGAGGGCCTAACTGGTGAAAACCTAGTAGAGCTTCTAGAAATGCGTCTAGACGCAGTCGTGCTACGTGCAGGCTTCGCCCGCACCATCGCACAGGCTCGTCAGATGGTTGTGCACCGTCACATCCTTGTCAACGGTGAGCGCGTCGACCGCCCATCATTCCGCGTAAAGCCAGGCCAGCTCGTGCACGTTCACGAGAAGTCTGAAATCACCGAACCTTTCCAGGTAGCAGCAGCCGGCGGTCACGTCGACGTTCTTCCTCCGGTTCCTGGTTACCTAGACGTACAGCTAGACAAGCTTCACGCGACTCTAGTTCGTCGTCCAAAGCGTGCCGAAGTTCCAGTTACCTGTGAAGTTCAGCTCGTTGTTGAGTACTACGCAGCTCGATAAATAAAATCGGTTTAGGAGTTCAGATGAGCGGTGGAGACGTAGCGGCATTGATCGCAGCGGGAGGATTCGTCCTCTTGGTGCTATTTGTTGCTGTGCCATTGCTAAAGCTTGGACGCGTTCTAGACGAGACTCGCAATTCGATTCGCGACCTCAACCAGACCGTTTCTCCACTTCTCTCTGAACTTACCGAAACCGTCACCTCAACCAACAAGCAGTTGGCCAAGGTTGATCAGATCACCGAAAACATCTCGGAAGTCACCACGAACGTCAGCTCGCTTGTAGCTGTGTTCTCAGCAACCCTCGGTTCACCTTTGGTGAAGATCGCCGGCCTGACTCAAGGCCTTCGAAGCGCTGTGCTAGGCAAGAAGAAGTAGGTCAATCAATGAAAAAAGCATTTTGGTTCATCACTGGTATTGCTGCCGGTCTAGTTGCTGCAGAGCAAATCAAGAACAACCCAAAGGCTAAAGCGATTGCCGACGACGTAATGGCAAAGGTTCGCGAACTAGGCGACGTTGCCGCAGAAGGCTTCCGCGAACGCGAAGCTGAGCTGTCAGCTGAAAAGAAGCCTGCTGCAACCAAGGCTGCTTCAAAGCCTGCTTCGAACGCATAAGCATGCAGACTGCGGAAATCCGCCAGCGCTGGCTCGACTTTTTCGAGAGCAAAGGCCACACAGTTGTTCCCTCGGCTTCGCTGATTAGCGAAGACCCATCTCTACTTTTCACCGTGGCCGGCATGGTGCCGTTCATTCCATACATGAGTGGGCTGGTTCCAGCGCCTTTCGCACGCGCAACCAGCGTTCAAAAGTGCGTTCGCACACTTGACATCGAAGAAGTTGGCAAGACGACGCGTCACGGCACCTTCTTCCAGATGAACGGCAACTTCTCATTCGGCGATTACTTCAAGAAAGAAGCGATTGCGTACGCATGGGAGTTCCTCACTAAGCCACAGTCTGAGGGCGGTCTCGAACTAGACAAGCAACTCCTGTGGGTCACTGTTTTCCAGGACGACGACGAGTCAATTGAAATCTGGCGCGATGTCGCGGGAATCCCTATGGAGCGAATTCAGCGCCGCGGAATGAAGGACAACTACTGGTCTACCGGTCAGCCGGGTCCAGCAGGTCCATGTTCTGAGATTTACTACGACCGCGGGCCAGCATACGGTCGCGAGGGTGGCCCAGAGGCCGACGAAGACCGCTACATCGAAATTTGGAACCTCGTGTTCATGCAGTTCGAGCGAGGCCAGGGCACCGGCAAGGACAACTTCGAGATCCTCCGCGAGCTACCGAAGAAAAACATTGACACCGGTATGGGTCTTGAGCGCGTTGCATTCTTGATGCAGGGTGTAGAAAACCTATACGAGATTGACCAGGTTCGCCCTGTCCTAGACCTTGCAGCGAAACTTTCCGGCAAGACCTACGGTGCAGTGGTTGAAGATGACGTGCGTATGCGCGTTGTTGCTGACCACATTCGCTCGGCACTAATGCTTATCGGTGACGGCGTGACTCCGGCAAACGATGGTCGCGGTTACGTACTTCGTCGACTGCTTCGTCGATCGGTCCGCGCCATGCGTCTTTTGGGCGTCGATGGAACCACGTTTACTGAGCTTTTCACCGCTTCCAAAGAGGCGATGAAGGCTTCTTACCCTGAACTCGAAACCGACTTCGACCGCATCCTCAAGACAGCCGTTGCTGAAGAGGAGACCTTTATGCGCACGCTTGTCGCTGGAACTGTGTTCCTTGACGAGGCAATCGCACATGCAAAGCAGGATGGCGGCAAGGAGCTCAAAGGTGATGCGGCTTTCCTTTTGCACGACACCTATGGGTTCCCAATCGATCTGACACTAGAGGTTGCCGAAGAGGCCGGCCTCAGCGTTGACCGTGACGGCTTCAAAGCTTTGATGACAGAGCAGCGTGACCGAGCCAAGGCTGATGCTCGAGAGAAGAAGCTTGGCGGAACCGATCTTTCGGTTTACTCAGCTTTCCGCGCGCAGGGCGTGACGAAATTCACCGGCTATGAGGAACTAGCTTCCGAAGGCCGAGTACTTGGACTAATCGTTGACGGCAAGGACGCCTCAGTGGCCACCGTCGGGCAAATCGCCGAGGTAATTCTTGATGAAACCTCTTTCTACGCCGAGTCTGGCGGCCAGGATTCTGACGCTGGCTTCATCAATGGAGATGGATTCTCGCTAGAGGTGCTCGATGTCCAGAAGCCGGTCAAGGGGCTAATCAGCCACAAGGTTTTGGTTCGTTCGGGCGAGGTCTCAGTCGGCACTAAAGTCACGACCGAAGTTGACGCGGAGTGGCGCCTCGGCGCTTGCCAAGCGCACTCCGGAACACACATCGTCCACGCTGCACTTCGAGAGGTGCTTGGTCCATCTGCGCTTCAGAGTGGTTCATACAACAAGCCTGGCTACCTCCGTCTTGACTTCGCCTGGGCTCAGGCTCTGTCTCTCGAGACTCGAAGCGAGATCGAAGAAGTAACCAACCTTGCCATTCGACGAGACCTAGCGGTCAGCGCTCAGCACATGAGCTTGCCTGAGGCGCGTGAATGGGGAGCAGTCGCTCTATTCGGAGAAACCTATGATGAAAGCGTCAGAGTCATCCAGGTTGGTGGCCCTTGGTCACGTGAACTCTGTGGTGGCACCCACGTTTCTCGCAGTTCACAGGTTGGACTGGTCTCAATCATCGGCGAATCTTCAGTTGGTTCGGGTTCAAGACGCCTAGAAGCTTTGGTCGGAATGGAAGCCTTCCGCTCTTTGGCAACCGAACGTGCTCTCGTGGCGCGACTTGGCGATGCTCTAAAGAGCCCTAAGGCTGAGATCGAAGAGCGCCTGATGGCCACCATCGAAGAGTTGAAATTGGCACAGCGCAAACTTTCTCAGATGCAGGCCGCGCAGTTGGCGACGAGAATCCCCGAGTTCACCTCGGCCGCTATCACCGTCGGTTCTACCAAGTTGGTTGAAGCGAACCTGGGCGAAGTCGGTTCAGCAGATGATCTTCGCGGTCTGGCTACCCAGATTCGAGAGCAACTAGACACCGAGTCGGCTGTAGTTGCACTGTTTGGTGTTGTTGCTGAGAAGCCAATGGTTCTGATTGCAACCACCGAAGCGGCGAGAGCAGCTGGACACAAGGCTGGAAACCTAGTTCGCACCGCTAGCCAAGTTTTAGGCGGCGGCGGCGGCGGCAAGGATGACCTAGCTCAGGGCGGTGGCGCCGATTCATCCAAGATTGGTGAAGCTCAGGCAGCCGTTCGCGGAGCGCTGGGAGCCTAGTGCGCTCGGGCCGTCGACTTGCTGTTGACGTTGGCAAGGTCAGAGTTGGTCTTGCTATCTCGGACTTTCACGGCATTTTGGCATCGCCACTTCAAAACATTGCACGGCAGGCTGACGACAACTTGACGGTTGCAGCTCTGATCGAAGCAATCGCTGACGAAACAATCATCGAAGCTTACTTCGGCCTACCGGTTTCGATGTCCGGCAAACAATCTCAATCAACCGAAGACGCTATTTCTCTGGCTGCCTTGTTCGCAGCGACATCTTCAATTCCAGTGCGAATGATTGACGAACGGTTGACCACGGTTTCGGCTGCTGCCGCGCTGCGAAGTTCAGGTAGGAATTCCAAGGATGGCCGAAAGGTCATCGACCAAATTGCTGCGACGATGATTCTTGAGCAGGCCCTGGCCACCGAAAAAAATTCAGGCAAGCAGCCAGGTGTAAGTCTGGGGGAGTTGAATGTCTAAGTTTGCCCGTCGCCGTTTGGCAGTGCTGCTTGGCGTGGCGCTAGTCATCCTCGGTGCCCTGGCCTTTGCCAATCGATCGGCAATCCGTTCAGGAATTGACCAACTCCTTGGAAACGACTACCAAGGCGGCGGCTACAGCTCAATTCTCTTCGAGATTGAGACCGGCGACACAGGTGAATCAATTGCGAATTCCCTTGTCGATCAAGGCGTCGTGAAGAACTTCCGCACTGTTTACAAACTGATTCTTGAAGAAAACCCTCAGTTTTATCCAGGAACCTACAAGCTTCGCCTGCACATGTCCTCTCAGGCGGCACTTGACGCTCTGCTCGACCCCGCCACCTCGGTGACAAACAGGGTGCTGATCAAGGAAGGTCTTCGTGCCAGCGTAGTGCTCGATGTTCTTGCTGAAGCGACCGGAATTGCCCGCAGTGACTTCCGCGCGGCAGCAAATCAGCGAGAAGCCATCGGTCTACCGGAGGATGCCGTATCGGTTGAGGGTTACCTTTTCCCGGCAACCTACACGTTCTCCACAAAGGCAACTGCGGTGAGCATTCTGAAAACGATGATTGCGAGAACCCAAGAGGAACTCGATCGCTTTGGCGTCAAAGACTCCGACCGCCATCGAATACTCACCATGGCTTCCGTGATTCAAGCCGAGGCCAGACTCGAGCCAGATTTCTACATGGTCAGCCGCGTCTTTTACAATCGCATCAAAACTGGCATGCACCTTCAGTCAGATGCAACCGTTAGCTATGGCGTGAACGGCAACACCGTGAGCACTTCCGCGGCAGACCGCGCGAACAACAACGGTTTCAACACATACCTTCATCCGGGGCTGCCAATAGGTCCGATTAGCTCACCGGGCGCTGTGGCGATAGATGCTGCCTTAAACCCGGTGTCTGGTTCTTGGCTTTTCTTCTGTGCCATCAACCTAGAAACCGGCGAGACTGTATTCAGCACCACGTATGAGGAGCACGGTCGTGCTGTTGCCCTCTGGCGCGCATGGATGAAGGAGAACCCAGGGTATGAATAAGCGTTTCGCCGTGCTCGGTTCTCCAATTGAGCATTCAAAGTCTCCAGCCATTCACCTGGCTGCTTATCGCGTTCTAGGTCTGGACTGGGAATACGGACGAGCCGAAGTTCAAAAGGGCTTGCTGCGAACTTTTCTTGCTGGTCTCGGCGAAGTCTGGAATGGTTTTTCAGTCACGATGCCGCTAAAGGAAGAGGCCTCGCGATTTGCCGACGAACTCGATCAGTTCGCTAGCCTCACGGGTGCAACCAACACTCTGTATCTTGACGAATTCGGAAAGTGGCACGGATTCAACACGGACGTTTTCGGTATAGTTCAAGCCGTCACTGAAGCCCGAATTGGACTCGTTAGGCACGCACTCATCATCGGTTCCGGTGCAACAGCAACCTCGGCGATGGTCGCAATCAGCGTATTGAACCCATCGGCTCAGGTGGAAGTCCTTGCTAGAAACCCGGAGTCACGCAAGGCTCTGATAGCACTCGGCAAGAAGCTGGGGCTCAAAGTGAGGCGCGCTGGAGGTCTAAGGGCGGCAAGTCGAGTGTCAAACTTGACCATCTCAACACTGCCAGCGGGCACTCTAGACAAGCGCGCGGCAAAACTATCAAAGTCGCTCCTTTGGAAGCCGAAGGGTGCGCTATTGGACGTGTCCTACAACCCATGGCCTTCGGCTCTGGCTAATGCTTGGGCCGCAAAGGACAAACTGATAATTAGTGGCCTCGAAATGCTTATATGACAAGCAGTTGCACAACTTCGAATTTTTACCACCGGCTCTGCCGAGCGCGAACTGCCCAATGAGATTGCAGTGGTCTCGGCAATGCACATCGCAGTTGAAACCGAGCAATAGCCAAGAACTGCCCGGTTGCAAGTGTGCAGTGTGGCACAATTGAGAAATGTTACGTTGGATCACCGCTGGGGAGTCACACGGCCCCGAATTAGTCGCCGTTCTTGAGGGCTTGCCCGCTGGAATTCCAGTCACGACCGCAGATGTGCAGGACGCTCTCGCTCGTCGTCGACTTGGCTATGGCCGCGGTGCACGTATGAAATTTGAACAAGATGAAGTCTCTCTAAGTGAGTGGCAATCACCGTTGCAAACACCGAGTGGCCGAAGTGGCAAGACGTCATGTCAGCCGACCCAGTGGCTCCAGAGAAACTAACCGGAGCTCGCGCCGAAGCGCTTACCCGCCCGCGTCCTGGCCACGCTGATT
The DNA here is from genome assembly GCA_039805505.1 of Actinomycetota bacterium. Lineage (GTDB taxonomy): Bacteria > Actinomycetota > Actinomycetes > Actinomycetales > Microbacteriaceae > Rhodoluna. The sequence continues at coordinate 344 of JBDLUE010000042.1, read as the reverse complement.
TCACTGGAATGCAGAAGTATGGGTTCTTGGACTCTCGCCCCGTTCTTGAGCGCGCAAGTGCCAGAGAAACCGCTGCTCGAGTCGCACTTGGCGCCGTAGCATCGTCATTCCTAAATGAGCTCGGGATTCAGCTGGTTACCCACACAGTCGGAATTGGCCCGGTCATGTCGCCGCTTGGCTCGGCAATCCCGACACCTTCTGATGTTGCGATGCTCGACGAGGATCCAATGCGTTGCTTCGACAAGGTCGTCTCTGCGGCTATGGTCGCCGAGGTTGATGAATGCCACAAGGATGGCGACACTCTTGGCGGCGTTGTTGAAACTTTGGTCTACGGGCTTCCACCT
>JBDLUE010000041.1:0-7258 GCA_039805505.1 Actinomycetota bacterium | reverse complement strand
ACTTAGCTAACGCAATATTTCAGCGAATGGAGCCCAAATGACTGACACTCTGACTCACGGTGTAGAACTAACCGAGCAGGCTAAGAGCAAGGTGCGCGCACTGATCTCAGCGGAAGGTCGCGACGACCTTCGTCTCCGCGTTGCAGTGCAGCCTGGTGGCTGTTCAGGTCTGATTTACCAGCTTTACTTCGACGAGCTGCTCGAAGAAAGCGACTCTGTAAAGGATTTCGATGGTGTTGAGGTCGTAGTCGACAAGATGAGCGTTCCTTATCTCGACGGCGCATCAATTGACTTCGAAGACACCATCCAGAAGCAGGGTTTCACCATCGACAACCCAAACGCTGAAGGCTCATGCGCCTGCGGAGACTCGTTCAACTAACCATTTTCACGAGAGACCCGGTCGCCGATTCGGTGGACCGGGTTTTTTGTTAAAAATAGGTCGGCATTTGACGTGTTTTTGGGGGATTAGCCCTGGCCCGAGGCGTAGACTTACAAGGTAACGATTCGATATTCGAAGGGTCGATTGTGCTTTCTAAGCGTGGATTGAAGTGGGCCGCAGTGCCCGCAATTGCTTCTCTGTCTCTACTCCTATCTGGGTGTGCTTCAGACGAGTTTGCTCGAGGTTATTTGCCTGGTACTCCTGGCATCACTAACCACACCGACCGCATCGTCGGTCTGTGGACTACCAGCTGGATTGTCCTATGGGCTGTCGGCATCATCGCCTGGGGTCTAATGGCCTGGGCGATCGTGGTCTACCGTCGCCGCAAGGGTGAGACGGGCCTACCGGCACAGTTGCGTTACAACAACCCAATCGAAACTTTGTTCACGGTTGTCCCGCTAATTCTTGTGATCGGCTTCTTCGCCTTCACCGCACGCGACATCCAAGCAATCGAAACCCCAACTGCAAACCCTGATGTCAAGATCCAGGTCATCGGCAAGCAGTGGAGCTGGGACTTCAACTACGTAAACGCAAACGTTTACGAGGCTGGAATCCAGTCACAGTTCGAGGGTGAGCTAGGCAGCGAAGCCGCTTTGCCAACCTTGTACCTGCCAGTTGGCAAGACCGTGCAGATCGACCTAACCTCTCGCGACGTAATCCACTCATTCTGGGTAATCGACTTCCTCTACAAGAAGGACATGTTCCCAGAGCGCACCAACCACATGTACTTCACCCCTGAAAAGGTGGGCACCTACAAGGGCAAGTGTGCCGAGCTTTGTGGCGAGTACCACTCAATGATGTTGTTCAACGTCAAGGTTGTGCCACAGGCAGAGTATGACGCTCACATGGCACAGCTTGCAGCTGCAGGAAACGTCGGTCAGCTTGACTCGAAGTTCTCTCGCAACCAGAACCTTCCGCAAGACAACCCAGAAATCCGAGGCTAACGAAGAATGGCTACCGCAACTAAGTCAAACGTGGGCACCGCCAAGAAGACCAAGGGTCAAATCCTGGTCGACTGGATTACGACTACCGACCACAAGAAGATCGGTTACCTATACCTGATCACGTCTTTCCTTTACTTCCTTATCGGCGGTGTTATGGCTCTGGTCATCCGCGCCCAGCTTGCAGCTCCTGGTCTTGAAGTTGTAGCAACTAAGGAACAGTACAACCAACTGTTCACCATGCACGGCACCATCATGTTGCTAATGTTTGCGACTCCATTGTTCGCAGCATTTGCCAACATCCTGATGCCGGTTCAGATTGGTGCTCCAGACGTGGCTTTCCCTCGTTTGAACGCCATCGCTTACTGGTTCTACTTCTTCGGTTCATTCGTGGCAGTTGCCGGCTTCTTCACCCCTCAGGGTGCAGCAAGCTTCGGTTGGTTCGCCTACGCACCGCTTTCAAACACCACATTCTCACCTGGTCTAGGTGGAGACCTTTGGGTCTTCGGTCTAGCACTGAGTGGTTTCGGAACCATCATGGGTGGTGTCAACTTCATCACCACCATCTTGACCATGCGTGCTCCTGGAATGACCATGTGGCGTCTGCCAATCTTCACCTGGAACACCCTGGTCACCTCGATCCTGGTTCTAATGTGTTTCCCTCCTCTAGCTGCTGCGCTGTTCGCACTCGGTGCAGACCGCCGCTTCGGTGCGCACATCTTCGACCCAGCCAACGGTGGCCCAATGCTTTGGCAGCACCTGTTCTGGTTCTTCGGCCACCCAGAGGTTTACATCCTTGCCCTGCCATTCTTCGGAATCGTCTCTGAGATCTTCCCGGTCTTCAGCCGCAAGCCGATCTTTGGTTACAAGACTCTGGTCTACGCAACAATTTCGATCGCAGCGCTTTCGATGACCGTATGGGCTCACCACATGTACGTGACCGGAACCGTATTGCTTCCGTTCTTCGCGTTCACGACAATGTTGATTGCCGTACCTACCGGTGTGAAGGTGTTCAACTGGATCGGCACAATGTGGCGCGGTTCAGTAACGTTCGAGACCCCAATGCTTTGGTCACTCGGCTTCTTGACCACCTTCATCTTCGGTGGTCTGACCGGTGTCATCTTGGCTTCACCAGTTCTTGACTACCACCTGTCTGACAGCTACTTCGTGGTCGCTCACTTCCACTACGTGGTCTTCGGAACCGTTGTGTTCGCGATGTTTGCGGGTATCTTCTTCTGGTACCCAAAGATGACCGGAAAGATGCTGAACGAGCGTCTGGGCAAGATTCAGTTCTGGTTGCTCTTCGTGGGCTTCCACGCGACCTTCTTGATCCAGCATTGGTTGGGTGTCATCGGTATGCCACGTCGTTACGCGACCTACCTACCTGAAGACGGCTTCACCTGGATGAACCAGCTTTCTACCGCTGGCTCAGTTCTTCTTGCGCTGTCAATCATTCCTTTCCTATGGAACGTTTACATCACCGCTCGCAAGGGCACCGTGACCACGCTGAACGACCCATGGGGCTACGGACGTTCGCTTGAGTGGGCAACTGCTTCACCGTTCCCACGTCACAACTTCACTTCGATTCCTCGCGTTCGTTCAGAATCGCCAGCCTTCGACTTGAACCACCCAGAGTTCGCAGCGCCTGAAGCTCACGCTTCAACCAGCAAGAAGGGCTAATCCAACATGAAATTCAACGGAAAACTCTTCTGGTTCTTAACCGCGTTCTACATTGTTGACGCAGCTGGTTATGCCATTTGGTTCGCCAACTCTTATAACGGTGGCTTCGAACCAATCGGAACCGCAGCGATCGCCATGTTGGCAATCATGTCTGCCTTCTTGGCCTTCTACCTTCAGAAGACTGACAAGGTTCAGGGCGTTGTTCCTGAAGACCGTCTAGATGCAAATATCGAGGATGGCGACACCGAGATCGGCTTCTTCGCTCCTTGGAGCTGGTGGCCATTCTTCCTAGGTCTGTTCGGGTCTATCGTGTTTGCCTCGCTAGCTATCGGCTGGTGGTTGTTCTTCATCGGATTCCCATTGGCTCTCGTAGCTCTAATCGGATTCGTATTCGAATTCCACCGCGGCCAGTACGCACACTAAGTTTCAAAGTTGAAAACCCCTCCTTCGGGAGGGGTTTTCTTTTTCTTACTTGCTTAGCGGGTGCTCCATAGTGCCGTCCGCGTGCGAGCTAATCACTTCTGAGATGACTACTCGGTAAGCCTCGTACCAGCGCTTGGATTGACGTTTTGCCTCTAGGTGGGTTTCATCCCGGCTGAAGGCCCTGAGCGCCTCCTGGGTCTCGAAATAGTAGACCACAGAGCGTTCGGTGCGATCCTCGCTCCACCAGCGCTCTGCGCCAATGTAGCCGGGCGTGGCTATAGCCACATCCATGATGATGGCATCTAAACGATGAAACTCTTCGTCGTAGGTGCCTGGTTTGAAGATAAAGGTTGCTGAAAGCATTTCCCCAGTATGCCAGAAGCAGGGGACCGGAGCGCTTGCCCCAGGCCTTTGGCCGCCTGGTTAAAGCAATGGGTCGGAACCCTTACGGATTCCGACCCAGATGCTTTTGTTGACTACTTCTTTGCAGCAGGCTTCTTCGCTGCTGGCTTCTTCGCTGCTGGTGACTTAGCAGCGGTTACAGCCTTCTTCTTAGGAGCCTCGGCCACTGCAGGAGCGTGGTCGTGGTGGGCGGCGTCTAGCTCGGTCTGAGTGACCGGCGCAATGCGGTCCTCGAAGTAGAAGCGAGACAGACCGGCACGGAGTCGAGCACCTAGGGTGATCTTGCCCTGTGCGTTCGGGCGAGCAAGAGTCGGCTGGTAGTCCTTGAAGTCAACCAGCTTGTATTGCTCAAACGCGTCCAGAGGCTCGTGAACCTCGATGTACTCACCGTGTGGCATGCGAATGATTCGACCAGACTCACGACCGTGAAGAGCGATCTCGCGGTCCTTGCGCTGTAGCGATAGACAGACACGCTTGGTGATGATGAACGCGATGAATGGGCCGATGATCAGCATGATCTGTAGCGCAGTCAAAACGTGGTTCATCGACATCAAGAAGTTCGTCGCGATCAAGTCGGTGCTTGCACCAGCCCAAAGAACCGCATAGAAGGTCACACCAGCAGCACCGATTGCGGTGCGGGTAGGTGCGTTGCGAGGGCGGTCAAGAACGTGGTGCTCACGCTTGTCGCCGGTAACCCAAGCCTCGAGGAATGGGTAGATCGCAACAACAGCAAGGAAACCAACACCAACGATCATTGGAAGCAGGATGTTCCACGACCAGGTGACGCCACCCGCGGTGACTTCAAGGTTGCTTGGAGCTAGGCGCAGCGCACCATCCAAGAAGCCGATGTACCAGTCAGGCTGGGTACCAGCTGAAACTGGAGATGGGTCATAGCCACCGTAGTTCCAAACAGGGTTGATTGTGAAGGTCGCCGAGATCAGCATGATTACACCGAAGACGATGAAGAAGAATCCACCGGCCTTGGCCACGTAAACAGGCATAAGTGGGTAACCAACGACGTTTGCATCGGTGCGACCTGGGCCTGAGTAGTGGGTGTGCTTGTGGATTACCACCATGAACAGGTGGATCACGATGAAGATCAAGATAAGCGCTGGGACCAACAGGATGTGTAGTCCGTATAGACGCGCAACGATGGTTTCCCCAGGGAACTCGCCACCGAACAATAGCGATGAACCGTAGGCGCCAACTACTGGGATGCCCTTGATCATGCCGTCGATGATGCGAAGGCCGTTTCCTGATAGAAGGTCGTCAGGAAGTGAGTAGCCCGTGAAGCCAGCAGCCATACCCAAGACGAACAGCATGAAGCCAACTACCCAGTTGATTTCACGAGGCTTGCGGAATGCACCGGTGAAGAACACGCGAAGCATGTGTAGGCCGGCGGCAGCGACAAATAGAAGCGCAGACCAGTGGTGCACCTGGCGCATCAAAAGACCACCGCGCACCTCAAATGAGATGTCTAGGGTCGATGCGTAGGCGATTGACATCTCCGCACCCTTTAGTGGGCCGTAGACGCCGTCGTAAATGACCGGGGTCATTGCAGGCTGGAAGAAGAAGGTCAGGAAGGTACCTGAAAGTAGCAAGACGAAGAAGCTGTAAAGAGCAACTTCACCAAGCATGAATGACCAGTGATCAGGGAAGATCTTACGACCGAATTCCTTTAGGATTCCGGCTACGCCGACGCGCTCGTCGAGGTAGTTAGCGGTTCCGGCTAGGAAACCGCCCTTTTTCTGAGTGTCTACAGCAGTGCTCATTTTTAACGCTCCCAGAAGCTAGGGCCAACAGGCTCGGTGAAGTCGCTCTGCGCGATTAGGTAACCCTCTGCGTCAACTGCGATAGGCAGCTGAGGTAGTGGGCGTGATGCTGGGCCAAAGATAACCTTGCACTCGTCGGTGACGTCGAAGGTTGACTGGTGGCAAGGGCACAGTAGGTGGTGGGTCTGCTGCTCGTATAGAGCAACCGGGCAACCGACGTGGGTGCAAATCTTGCTGTAAGCAACGATGCCGTCGTATGACCAGCTAGCGCGCTCTGCAGATTCCTTGATGTCCTTAGGGTCAAGGCGAACCAAAAGAACCGCAGCCTTTGCCTTCTCTTCTAGCTTGTGGTGCTCTAGCTCGGCAAGACCTTCAGGGATTACGTGGAAAACAGAACCTAGGGTTACGTCAGAAGCCTTGATTGGCAGTCCTGATGGGTCTTTGGCTAGGCGAGTGCCCTTCTTCCACATGGTGTGACGAAGGGTGTCCTTTGGGTTTGGCCCAAGGTCGCCGAAGAAGAAGATAGCTGGCAGTGGAAACATCGCAAGCGCACCGTACATAGATCGACGGATTAGCTTGCGGCGTGAGAAACCAGATTCGCTGTCAGCAAGCTTGATGATTTCGATTGCACGAGCACGCACCGCTTCGCTTCCGCGAGTCTGGTGACGCTCTTCGGCGACTTCAGCATCTGGCATAAGAGTCTTTGCCCAGTGGACAGCACCGAAACCAATGCCGAATAGGCCAAGGGTAATGCCCAGACCCATGAACAACGTGTTGTTGCGGACTGTGCCTAGATCATCGGTTAGTGGGAAAGCAAAATAAGCGTAGATCGAGAAAATCGAGCCCAAAACTGACACTAGGAACATTGCTGAAACCTGGCGAGCGGCTGCCTTTTCGTGCTTCACGCTCTTGTCAGTCATTCTGACGCGGTGTGGCTCTAGACCTGGGTCTGCAACCTTGTCAGGTGCAACAACTGCCAAACCGGCTGAATAGTCGTGCTCAGGCTCGTATGAACCCTTCCCAGATGCGATGCTCTTGCTGTCGCTCACTGATTACTCCCTTTAGTTGGTAAAAACTTGAAAATTAGTTGGACTTGGCGCCGAGCCAAATGGTGATCGCGATGATGAAACCAAGCACGAAGATCCAGATGAAAAGACCTTCAACAACTGGGCCTAGACCAGCTAGCTCGTAACCACCCGCTGATTTGTTGGTCTGAACGTAGGTCAGGTAGGTGATGATGTCCTTCTTGTCAGTTGGAGTCAGGTTGGCATCATTGAAAACAGGCATGTTCTGTGGGCCGGTAAGCATCGCTTCATAGATGTGCTCGGCCTTGACCTTCATCAGGCTAGGAGCATACTTGCCCTGGGTTAGCGCACCACCGGCACCCACTGCGTTGTGACACATTGCGCAGTTGATGCGGAATAGTTCGCCACCACGTTCTGAGTCACCGTCTGCAGCGATCTGCGCAGCGGTAGGGATTGCTGGGCCAGGTGCGAGCGATGCAACGTAAGCCGCCATGGCGTCTGATTGCTCTTGAGTGAACTGAACCGGCTTAACCATTAGCTGCGGGCCAGAGGCCTGTCCAGGCATACGTCCGGTCT
>JBDLUE010000040.1:0-8423 GCA_039805505.1 Actinomycetota bacterium | reverse complement strand
ATACTTTGCGTCAACCAAATCGGTGATGTCTGAGTTCAAAGTCTTGAATGCGCCAGCTTCGCTAACTGCACCAAGTGCGCCAGCGTCTTGCGAGAAGAAGACGTCGGCTTGAACGTTGGTTCCTTCTTCAAGAATCTGAGCCGCAAGTGAGGCTGAATCTGAATAACGAACCTCAACACCAATGCCGGTTTCGGCAGTGAACTGCTCGAGAAGCGGCGCAATCAGGTCTTCAGAACGTCCCGAATAAATCGTGATGGTTTGTTCGCCGGTGGTTGAGGTGGTTTCTTTGGCGCAACCTGCGAGTGAGGTTGCGGCTAGTGCGGCGACAAGGGCCGCGGCGCCAATTTTCCAGGCGCGGCTTGATGCGATTTTCAATTAATTTCCTTCAGTTTCGAACTGGATATTCATTCCAGCCGTCTGTGTTTGACCCAGGCGGGTCAATACCAACTTAGGCTACCCTAAGTTAAAAAACAAGGGTCGGTTTGGCCAGTGGCTTAGAGGGCAACCGGGCGGGTAACCTACCGGTCGGCCGAGCCGAAGATGCGCTTGATGCCCAGCTTCGTGACCAGCAACATCGCTTCGATGACGATCGAGCGACTCATTTTTGAGACCCCGTGTTCGCGCTCAATGAAGGTGATCGGAACCTCAATGATTCGAGCCTCGGCTTGCTCTGACTTTCTAGTCATCTCGACCTGAAACGAATAACCGCGGGCGCTGAGCTGCTCTAGGTCGAGACGCTGAAGAAGGTCGGCCGCATAAACGCGGAACCCAGCGGTCATGTCTCGCGTACTCGAAGCAAGCATGAACTGCGCATAGACGTTGCCCCAGCGCGAGAGCATCATCCGGTGCCAAGGCCAGTTCTCGACCTTTCCGCCCTTGGTCCAGCGCGAACCAATTACGAGATCGTGCCCAGGAGCCGCGGCCAACAACTTCGGCAGATCCACAGCCCGGTGGCTGCCATCGGCATCCATCTCGACCAGGTGGTCAAAACCGACTTCTCATTGCGGTGCATCACGCTGACTCGCTCATCCGAGGTGGCCAAACTGTCGGCGATGTCACCCGTGCCATCCGGGCTATTGTCGTCAACAATTAGCAACTTCACGGATGGGTTGTGCGCGAACAAGTCACCCACCGAGTGCTCAAGGTTGAGCGCCTCGTTATAGGTGGGCATGATGACTAGGGTGTTCATGGCTGTGCTTTGCGCGGTGAGATTAGATCGTGCTTGCGTCGATCACGAAGCGGTAGCGCACATCGGCACCAACGACTCGGTCGTAGGCTGCGTCAACCGATGCCGGGTTCGACGCGTCTACGATTTCGACGGCTGAGCCGATTCCGTTCGTCGCGCAGAAGTCGAGCATCTCTTGGGTTAGTGAGATTCCACCGGTGTTTGAGCCGGCAATAACCTTCTCGCTCGCAATGATGGCGAACGGGTCGAAGTCTTGTCGTGCACCTGGCAAACCAACGTTGACCAAGGCCCCGCCAACGCGAAGGGTGCCGAGCAGGCCATCGATGTCTAGGTCGGCCGAGGTGGTGTTCAAGATGATGTCGAAGTAGTTCTTCTGCGAGGCAATCAAGTCGGTGGTCAGCTTGTAGTCGACTGCGCCGAACTCGAGGGCGTCGGTCTTTTTGTCAAGGGAGCGGCCAAGCACGGTAACCTCGGCTCCAAAGGCGGCGGCAATCTTCACGGCTAGGTGACCCAAGCCGCCGAGACCCAAGATTGCGACTCGGCGACCCGAGCCTGAACCCCAGCGCTTTAGCGGCGCGTAAACGGTGATGCCAGCGCACAACAACGGTGCGGCTTCATCAAGCTCAATTCCGGCAGGCACGTGCAGCACGTAATCCTGGTTCGCAACAATCTGCTGCGCATAGCCGCCGTATGAAGGTTCGCCGTCATAGTGGCGGCCGTTGTAAGTCTGAACGTTGCCCTTGAGGCAATAGTTTTGGTCGCCCGATAGGCAGTATTCGCAGGTGCGGCAAGAGTCAACGAAGGTTCCGATTCCGGCACGGTCGCCGACCTTGAACTTGGTGACATCCGAGCCAACCTCAACGATGGTTCCGGCGATCTCGTGGCCAGGAACCATAGGGAAAATGCCAGGGAACCACTCTTCGCGAACCTGGTGAATATCGCTGTGGCAAATGCCAGAAAAAGCGATGTCAATCTTCACGTCGTGGCTGCCCAGTGGGCGAAGCTCCACATCCTTGGTTTCAAACTTGGCGGATGCGGTCGTGGCGACTAGCGAGCGAGTTGTTGTCATGTAATAACTATCTCGCACTCAGACGACTTTGAGTTGCCCATCGCCGAGCAGAACTGGCTTACCGAGCAGTTCCATGGCTTCTTCGTCGCTGAACAGGCGTGAACGAATGATGAATCGCAGCCCCTCTGGGGTTTCGAGTGAGAAGCCGCCGCCTCGACCGGGCACGACGTCGATGGTGATGTGGGTGTGCTTCCAATACTCAAACTGCTCGAGCGAAATCCACACCTTGATAGGCCCGGCTGCTTCGCCGGAGGAGGTGTTCAAATCACGGATGAACAACTCGCCGAGCAGCACGTCGGCGCCACCCACCCGAAACTCACCAGCGGTGTAGCACATCGGGGCCGAGCCATCGCAGCAACCGCCCGATTGGTGGAACATCAACGGGCCGTGAATCGAGGTCAGCTTGCGCAGCAAATCATCGGCCGCCGGGGTGGTCTCGATGCGTGCGGGAAGAGACCCGTAAAGGGGAGCCGCCGAAGCGACTCCCCTCTCTGGAGTTTGGTTCATCTTAGAAGAAGCCCAACTTGCTCTCTGAGTAGCTGACCAAAAGGTTCTTGGTCTGCTGGTAGTGGTCGAGCATCATCTTGTGGTTCTCGCGACCGATGCCAGATGACTTGTATCCACCGAAGGCAGCGTGTGCTGGGTAGGCGTGGTAGCAGTTGGTCCAAACGCGACCAGCCTTGATCTCGCGACCGGCACGGTATGCGGTGTTCATCTTGCGGGTCCAAACGCCTGAGCCGAGGCCATACAGGGTGTCATTGGCAATCTCCATAGCCTCGTCGAATCCGTCGAACTTAGCGACAGAAACCACTGGGCCGAAGATCTCCTCCTGGAAGATGCGCATGTTGTTGGTGCCTTCGAAGATGGTCGGTGCGATGTAGTAACCACCCGATAGGTCGCCACCAAGGTCAACGCGGTGGCCTCCCATGAGAAGCTTCGCGCCCTCTTGCTTGCCGATCTCGATGTAGCTCAAGATCTTTTCCATCTGGTCGTTAGATGCCTGAGCACCGATCATGGTTGCGGTGTCTAGAGGGTTGCCCTGGATGATTGCCTTGGTGCGAACCATTGCGTCAGCTAGGAACTTGTCATAGATCGGTGCGTCAATCAGTGCGCGTGAAGGACAGGTGCAAACCTCGCCCTGGTTCAGCGCGAACATGTTAAAGCCTTCGATGCACTTGTCATAGAACGCGTCGTTCTCGTCCGCGATGTCGCGGAAGAACACGTTTGGTGACTTTCCACCGAGCTCCAAGGTGACCGGGATGATGTTCTCGGATGCGTACTGCATGATGAGGCGGCCGGTTGTGGTCTCACCGGTGAAGGCGATCTTCGCGATGCGACGTGAAGATGCAAGCGGCTTTCCGGCCTCAACACCGAAACCGTTTACGACGTTCACAACACCGGCTGGCAGTAGGTCGGCGATTAGCTCCATTAGGAACAGGATCGAAACCGGGGTCTGCTCGGCTGGCTTTAGAACCACGCAGTTTCCAGCGGCAAGTGCAGGAGCAAGCTTCCAGACAGCCATCAGGATTGGGAAGTTCCAAGGGATGATCTGACCGACCACACCTAGAGGCTCGTGGAAGTGGTAGGCCACGGTGTCGTGGTCTAGCTCGCCAAGTGAGCCTTCCTGAGCACGGATGGTGCCAGCGAAGTAGCGGAAGTGGTCGATAGCTAGAGGAATGTCTGCTGCCATGGTCTCGCGAACTGGCTTGCCGTTCTCCCAGGTCTCAGCAACCGCAATCTTCTCGAGGTTCTGCTCCATGCGGTCGGCGATCTTGTTCAAGATGATTGCGCGTTCAGTTGCTGAGGTCTTACCCCAGGTCTTGAATGCTTCGTGCGCTGCGTCAAGCGCCTTGTCGATGTCAGCTGCGTTGCCTCGGGCAACCTCACAGAAAACGCGCCCAGTAACTGGGGTCGGGTTCTCGAAATACTGGCCCGAAGATGGCGCCACATACTGGCCGCCGATCCAGTGGTCATAGCGTGGCTTGTAATCCATTACTGCGCCGGCTTGACCTGGTTGTGCGTAAACGGTCATTGCTATTTTCCTTTCAACGCCAGCACCCTTGCCGGCTGTTGATTGTGAATCTACGCCCGGGTTGATTTCGGTTCGATAACGAACTGACCGGACTAGCCGGAAGCACGCAAAACGGCTAGTTGACCCCCTAGCCAAACGGACAGGTAGCGGGGTAGTGTGGGCAACATGGACACAGACGTTCGCCGAGACATAACCCTCGGTCGCAGATCACCGATGGCGAAGACCCGCATCGTGGTCGCCGACCGAAATGTGATCACGCGCGTGGGGTTGCGCAGCATCCTTGAACGCAACACCGGTATGGCCGTGGTGGCCGAGGCGACTAGTTATGAAGCGGCTCTCGATGCCGTTGACGAACACGGCCCGGATGTCCTGATCATCGACCTAGACCTCGGCGACGACACCACCCGCGGGCTCAAGCTCTGCGAAGAAGTGACCGATCGATACCCGGCCACCAAGATTCTGGTGCTGGCCCAAAAACTCAGCGAGATGATTGTGGTCGAGGCCCTGCGCCGCGGCGTCACCGGCTATCTCTGCAAGGATGACGTGAAGGCCGATGAACTCGGCAAGGGCGTGCGCGCTGTTCAGGACGGCGAGACCGTGCTGGGCAAAGGAGTTGGCTCGATGGTCGCCCGCGGCTTGGGTTCAACCCGCGGTGCTGCCGAACACCTAACTGATCGCGAACTTGAGGTCATCCGTGCGGTGGCCGCCGGGCTGAGCAATAAACAGATTGCTCACCAGGCATTCATCAGCGAAAGCACCGTGAAGTTTCACCTGCAGAACGCGTCGCGCAAGCTAAACGCGCACCGCCGTGCCGAAATTGTGCACCGCGCAAGCGCAGCAGGGTTGCTATAAGCCCGGTCGGGCTGCTCTAAACCTTTAGTAAGGCTCGATGCCGTAAGCCTTGGCCAACTTGTCGATCTTTTCGGCGCGGCCTAGGCGAGGCATGTCAGAACCGTCACGGATGACGCGACCGCGTGCCTCGAAGTCAGCCAAGAAGTCGCGAGCCCAGGTGACATCGGCCTGGGTAGGGCAAATGGTCTCGTTGATAACCGGAATCTGCCCAGGGTCAACGCATAGCTTGCCGGTTAGGCCGAGAACAACGGTGTGCTCAGAAGCAACACGAAGCTGGCTGTAGCTGGTGGTGATGGTCGGGCCATCGATTGGGCCAGGCAGGTGCCCGATTCGGCTTGCAGTGACGAGGCGTGAACGCGGGTAAAGCATCGCCATATCATCGGCTGCGGTTCCGGTGTCGCGACGGTAGTCACCGCTGCCGAATGCCAAGCGGAAGGTTCCTCGGGCGCAAGCGATGTTGCGGGCTTCTTCGATTCCGAGAGCAGATTCAATCAGTGCAACGACCGGGGTCTCGCCACCAAGTGCGTCGAAGGTTGCTTCAACCTGCGAGGCATCCTCGACCTTGGCGAGCATGACGCCCTGCAGGTTCTTGACGCCCTTGAGTGCTGCAACGTCGGCAGCCCAGAACGGGGTGGTGTAGTCATTGATTCGGACCCAGGCTTTGTTGCCGGCTTCGAGCCAGGCAATCACATCTAGAAGGGCCTGCGGCTTTGCCTTTGGGTCAACCGCATCCTCGACGTCGAGAACCAGCTGATCGGTTCCGGAGGCAAGTGCCTTGTCGAAACCCTCCGGCTTAGTGGCCGCATAAAGCAGCCAGGAGCGAGAAATTTCGGCAGTGATGTGCATCTTCTTTGAGGACATTGTTCCAGCCTAACAATCACGGGTCTCGTTTCGATTACGAACGATAATGAGAGGACTCGACCTCAATGAAGGAACTCTGATGGCCAACCGCATTCGACTGCCCAAGACCAACCTCGATGTCTCGCCGATTTGCCTCGGAGGCAATGTTTTTGGCTGGAGTGCGAACAAGGATGAAAGCTTCGCCGTGCTTGATGCCTTCGTGGCTGCCGGCGGCAACTTCATCGACACCGCTGACGTCTATTCGGAATGGGTAGAGGGTCACGTGGGTGGCGAGAGTGAAACCATCCTTGGTGAATGGATGGCCGCTCGAGGCAACCGATCAGAGATCATCATTGCGACCAAGGTCTCGATGCTCTCGACCCGTTCAGGCTTGTCGCGCGCCAACATCATGGCTGCGGTCGAAGAGTCGCTTCGCCGCCTGCAGACCGACTACATCGACCTTTATTACGCACACCGCGATGACTCTGAAACCCCGCTCGAAGAAACTCTGAGCGCTTTTGATGAACTCGTGAAGGCGGGCAAGGTTCGCAACATCGGTGCATCAAACTATGTTGGTGCGAGATTGTTCGAAGCCGCCGAGATTAGCCGGAAGCATGGGTTCGCCGAGTTTGCCGTCTTGCAGAACCGCTACAACCTGGTCGACCGCGAGCCCTACGAATCTGACAGTGCACCGGCGCTCGCCGAACTCGGGATGAGCTGCGTGCCTTTCTATGGCATTGCCCTCGGATTCTTGACCGGCAAATACCAACCTGGTATCGAGCTAAAGACCGCTCGTTCCGAAGGTGCCAAGCAATACTTCACCGAAGTCAACTGGGAGACCCTCGCCAAGGTGACCAAACTTGCCGGCGAGCTCGGCGTTAGCAACGCGGCCGTTGCGTTGGCTTGGCTTCGTGCCCAGTCAACCGTTGGTGTTCCGATTGCCAGTGCGCGAACCGTAGAGCAGCTGGCCGAGCTTATGCAGCACGTTGAATTGACCGAGGAGCAGCTCGCACTTTTGGCCTAGGGAATCTTCTCGCGACTGTCTTTGCTGTAATTTAGAGAGTCGGCCCCCTGAAAGGCACAATCAACTTAATGTCAAAGACTTTGCGCGTCGCAATCATCGGTGCCGGCCCAGCCGGAATCTACGCCGGAAACATCCTGGCCACCCAGCACCCTGAGGTTGAGATCGACCTCTACGACCAGCTGCCAGCGCCATACGGGCTGATTCGCTACGGAGTTGCACCTGACCACCCGCGCATCAAGGGCATCGTTAACTCGCTTCACGAAATGCTGAACTCGGGCAAGATTCGCTTCTTCGGAAACGTCAACTTTGGCACCGACCTGCACCTTGCCGATATCGAGAAGCACTACCACGCGGTAATTTTCGCGACCGGTGCAATCAAGGATGCTCAGCTAAACATCCCAGGCATCGAACTCGACGGCTCTTATGGTGCTGCCGACTTCGTCTCATGGTTCGACGGCCACCCTGATGTTCCGCGCACTTGGCCGCTAGAGGCCGAGCAGGTTGCTGTTCTTGGCAACGGAAACGTGGCGCTTGACGTGGCTCGCATGCTCGCCAAGCACGCCGATGACCTACTGACCACCGACATCCCGGCCAATGTTTATGAGGGCCTAAAGGCTTCACCGGTCACCGATGTGCACGTCTTCGGTCGCCGCGGACCGGCGAGCATCAAGTTCACCCCGATCGAGCTTCGTGAGCTTGGCGAAGTCAACGACGTCGACATCGTGCTCTATGACGAAGACTTCCCGGACGGCTGGTTCGACGAAGACGCCGAGGGCGTCACCAACCAGCACAAGGTCATGGCTCGCGTTTTGGAATCATGGCGCGGCGAAGAGTCGACCGGCGCAAGCCGCCGCCTCCACCTGCACTTCTGGCACAAGCCGGTCGCCATTCTTGGCGAGGATGGCAAGGTTGCCGGCATGAAGTTTGAGCGCACGCAAGACGCTGGCGCTGGTTCAATCACCGACACCGGTGTCTTCGTGAACTACCCGCTTCAGGCCGTTTATCGTGCGATTGGGTACTTCGGCAGCGAGATCCCTGGCGTTCCGTTCGACGACAAGTATGGCGTGATCAAGAACGATGGCGGCCGCGTGGTCGACGAGCACGGCAAGCGCGTGACTGGACTCTATGCAACCGGCTGGATCAAGCGTGGCCCGGTTGGTCTCATCGGTCACACCAAGAGCGATGCCCTAGAGACCATCGAGAACCTAGTTGCCGACCTAGACACCTTGGTTGACCCGGCAGAGCCATCAACCGACGCTGTTTTGGCAACCTTCGCCGAGCGCGGCGTTGCCTTCACCACCTGGGATGGTTGGCTAAAGCTCAACCAGCACGAGATTGCCCTCGGCGAGGCCTTCGACGGTGTCGACCGTGAGCGCGTCAAGGTTGTCGCCCGCGACGAACAGGTTGCGATTTCAAACAA